>JBEVEC010000049.1:0-20533 GCA_040512975.1 Tardiphaga sp.
TGATCAGCCCGAACATGTGGTTTGGGTTTTCCGCGCGACCCCCTCCCCAGTGCGTCGCAGCTTAGGGGCCATAGCACAGCTGGGAGAGCGCTTGCATGGCATGCAAGAGGTCGGCGGTTCGATCCCGCCTGGCTCCACCACGCTTCGCCAAGGGGCTTCGCGTGGCGCAGCCGCGCTACGCCACTTGGCGAAGCGTGGTGTCCGGCGAAGCCCGCAGGGCGAAGACGGACGAGACGACCCACTTCCCTTCTCGAATTCTCGCCATATGCTCGAGTGACTTGCTCCTGAACGGCGAGTGACGCGATGTGGTACGTCTACATCATCCGCAGCATTGACTTCCCTAGCCAGGAATACACCGGCGCGACCGCCGATCTGAAGCGGCGGATTACCGAGCACAACGCCGGCCGATCAAGCCACACCTCCAAATACATGCCATGGCAGCTGGTCTGGTACTGCGCCTTTCCCGATAAGCACCGCGCCCTCGCCTTTGAGGCCTACTTGAAGTCCCACTCCGGCCGTGCCTTCGCGAAGAAACGTCTCTGGTCCCACCGCCCCGCCAGCATACCGCCCTGACCCGCAAGCCATTGCCGCCACCGTCGATCCCCGTTAGCTCTGGGTTCGCGAAGTCCAGCAATCGATAACATTCTCACCAACGAAGGTTGATTCGATGATTCCAGCAGCGGCCATGGGCGCCATCGCCGGCCTGCGCGTGATCGACTTGTCGCGCGTGCTCGGCGGACCCTACTGCACCCAGATCCTGGCGGACCACGGCGCCGATGTCGTCAAGGTCGAGCCGCCCGCCGGTGACGAGACCCGCGACTGGGGTCCCCCCTTCCACGACGATGATGCGGCCTATTTCATCGGCACCAACCGCAACAAGCGCTCCATCGGCCTCGACCTCGCCTCCGAGGGCGGTCGCGCCGTGCTGATGAAGATGCTCGAAACCGCCGACGTGGTGATCGAGAACTTCAAGCCCGGCACCCTCGACAAATGGGGCATCGGCAACGATTTCCTGCGCGCGAAATTCCCCAAGCTGATCCACTGCCGCATCTCCGGCTTCGGCGCCGACGGCCCGCATGGCGGCCATCCCGGCTATGACGCCATCATCCAGTCGATGGTCGGCCTGATGGCCTCGACCGGCTCGCAGCAAAGCGGCCCGACGCGCATCGGCGTGGCGCTGGTGGACATGTCGACCGGGCTCTATGCCTGCACCGGCATCCTGATGGCGCTGCTGGAGCGTGAAAAGTCCGGGCTCGGCCAGTTCGTCGAGGCGACGCTGTACGAGACCGGCCTCGCCATCATGCATCCGCACACGTCGAACTACTTCTACAACGGCGGCAAGCCGCCGGCACTGACCGGCAACGAGCACCCCAATCTCGTGCCCTATGCGGTGTTCAAGGCGCGCGACGGCGACATTTTCATGGGCGTCGGCAATGACGGCACCTTCCGCAAGCTGTGCCGCGAGCTCGGCAAGCCGGAGCTGGGCACCGACGAGCGCTTCGCGCGCACCCGCGACCGCGTGTTGAACCGCGACGCGCTGCGCGCCGAGCTGGACTCGATCCTCGCCAACGAGGACAGCGAGCCGCTGTGCCGGCGGCTGCTCGGCGCCGGCTTGCCCGCCGGTCCGGTGCAATCCATCGACAAGGCGCTGGCCAATCCGCACACGCTGCACCGGGGCGATATCATCGAGAAGGACTGGTACAAGGGCGTCGCCTCCCCGGTCCGCTTCGACCGCACCAAGGCCAGCCTGCGCCGCGTGCCGCCGAAATTCAACGAGCACGCCGACGAGATCCTCGGCGAGTTCGGCTATTCGGCCGACGAGATCCGGGACCTCGTCACCAAGGGCACCGTGAGCGGCAGCGAGCGCAAGCGGTAACGACCTCCCCGAGGCGGGGTGGCCCATCGCGCCATCCCGCATCGCCGCACGTCAAACATCCCCTGTGAAGCAAACCCGGTGCTTCCCGACAGGCGATGTCTCGCCTATACGGTCATTCGCATGTCGTCCGGCCCGGGTATCCGCGCGCAATGATGATGACGGCTACTGGGAGTATTGAATGATCCGCCGACCCTTCCTCGCCACATCGCTGCTTGTATCCGCCCTCGCCTTCGCATCGCCGGCTTTCGCCGTCACCGAGATCCAGTGGTGGCACGCCATGACCGGCGGCAATAACGACGTCATCGTCAAGCTGGCCGAGGAATTCAACGCGTCGCAGGGCGACTACAAGGTGGTGCCGTCCTACAAGGGCAGCTATCCCGACACCATGAATGCCGGCATCGCCGCGTTCCGCGCCGGCAACGCGCCCCACATCATGCAGGTGTTCGAGGTCGGCACCGCGACCATGATGTCGGCTACCGGCGCCATCAAGCCGGTCTACAAGCTGATGCAGGAAACCGGCGAGCCGTTCGATCCCAACGCGTATCTGCCTGCAATCACCGGCTACTACTCGACCGCCAAGGGCGAGATGCTGTCGTTCCCGTTCAACTCGTCCTCCATGGTGATGTGGATCAACAAGGACGCGCTGAAGAAGGCCGACATCGCCGAAATTCCGAAAACCTGGCCCGAGGTGTTCGAGGACGCCAAGAAGCTGAAGGCGGCCGGCTATGCGACCTGCGGTTTTTCCACCGCATGGGTGACATGGGCCAACATCGAGCAGCTCTCGGCCTGGCACAACAAACCGCTGGCGTCGAAGGCCAACGGTCTCGACGGCTTCGACACGGTGCTGGAATTCAACGGCCCGCTGCAGGTGAAGCATCTCGAGACGCTGATCGAGCTGCAGAAGGACAAGACCTACGACTATTCCGGCCGCACCAACGCCTCGGAAGGCCGCTTCACCTCCGGCGAGTGCCCGATCTTCCTGACTTCGTCGGGTTTCTTCGGCCAGGTCAGGGGTGCAGCGAAATTCGACTGGACCAACGCGCCCATGCCTTACTATCCGGACGTCGAGGGCGCGCCGCAGAACTCGATCATCGGCGGCGCCTCGCTGTGGGTGATGGGCGGCAAGAAGCCCGAGGAATACAAGGGCGTCGCGAAATTTTTGGCCTTCCTCTCGGACACCGACCGCCAGGTCGCGATCCACAAGGCGTCGGGCTATCTGCCGATCACCAAGGCGGCCTATGCCAAGGCCAAGGATCAGGGCTTCTACAAGGACCAGCCCTATCTGGAGACGCCGCTGCGCGAGCTGACCAACAAGGAGCCCACGGAAAATTCGCGCGGGCTGCGGCTCGGCACCATGGTGCAGCTGCGCGACATCTGGGCCGAGGAGATCGAGACCGCGCTGGCGGGGAAGAAGACGGCGAAGCAGGCGCTGGACGACGCGGTGAAACGCGGCAACGTGATGCTGCGGCAGTTCGAGAAGACGGTGAGCCGGTGAGGGCTGTGAAGCACAGCAGCTCCCGATATGCGGCCGGTCCCCTCTCCCGCTTGCGGGAGAGGGTTAGGGAGAGGGCGCCACAACGGAAGCTGTGCCTGGGGCTCCCCCTCCCCAGCCCTGCCCCGCAAGCGGGAGAGGGAGCACGCTTCCGGTGCGGCACGGTCGCGGCCTGAATCCAGCATGCAAAAACACGCCACCTTCCGCGCACCCGTCCTCTCCGCGCTGCTGCTCGTCCCGCAGCTCGCGATCGTGCTGCTGTTCTTCTACTGGCCCGCGGCACAGGCGATCTGGCAATCGTTCCTGCTGCAGGACGCCTTCGGCCTGTCCACGACCTTCATCTGGTTCGAGAACTACGCCGACCTCCTGACCCAGCCGGAATATTTCGACGCCATCCTGCGCACCTTCGTGTTCGCAGCACTGATCGCCGGATCGTCGCTGTCTTTCGCATTGCTGCTGGCCGTGATGGCCGACAAGCCGCTGCGCGGCGCCGGGCTCTACCGCACGTTGCTGATCTGGCCCTATGCCGTGGCGCCCGCCGTTGCCGGCGTGCTGTGGATCTTCATGCTGCATCCCTCGCTCGGCGTGCTGGCCCAGGGCCTGCGCCGTCTCGGCATCGACTGGAATCCGCAGCTCAACGGCAACCACGCGGTGACGCTGATCGTGCTCGCGGCAGCGTGGAAGCAGATCTCGTACAACTTCCTGTTCTTCCTCGCCGGGCTGCAGGCGATCCCGAAAAGCGTGCTGGAAGCCGCCGCCATCGACGGTGCCAAGCCGATGCGCCGGTTCTGGACCGTGACCTTTCCGCTGCTGACGCCGACCATCTTCTTCCTGATCGTGGTCAACATCGTCTACGCCTTCTTCGATACGTTCGGCATCATCGACGCGATGACCGGTGGCGGCCCCGCCAAGGCAACCGAAACGCTGGTCTACAAGGTCTATATCGACGGTCTGCTCGGCGGCAATCTCGGCTCGTCGGCGGCGCAGTCGGTGCTGCTGATGGTGATCGTCATTGCGCTGACCGCGGTGCAGTTTCGCTATGTCGAGCGGAAGGTGACGTATTGATGGTCGAATCCCAGGGCTTCCGTCGCTACATTGCGCACGCCATCCTTTGGATCGGCATCGCCATCGTCGCCTTCCCGGTCTATCTTGCCTTCGTCGCTTCGACGCAGGACAATGCGACCATCGCCAACGGGCAGATGTCGCTGCTGCCGGGCTCGCATTTCATCGAGAACTACACCAGGACGATCTTCACCGGCTCCTCCGGATCGACCCGCGAGCCGGTCGGCATCATGCTGCTGAATTCGCTGGTCATGGCGCTGTCGATCGCCATCGGCAAGATCGCGATCTCGCTGCTGTCGGCTTACGCCCTGGTGTATTTCCGCTTTCGATTCCGGATGGCGGTGTTCTGGCTGATCTTCATCACCCTGATGCTGCCCGTCGAAGTGCGCATCTATCCCACCTACAAGATCGCCGCCGATCTCGGCCTGCTCGACAGCTATGCCGGCCTGACGCTGCCGCTGATCGCGTCCGCCACGGCGACGCTGCTGTTCCGGCAGTTCTTCATGACCGTGCCCGACGAACTGCTGGAAGCCTCGAAGCTCGACGGCGCAGGTCCGCTGCGGTTCTTCTGGGATACGCTGCTGCCGCTGTCGCGCACCAACATCGCAGCGCTGTTCGTGATCCTGTTCATCTATGGCTGGAATCAATATCTCTGGCCGCTGCTGATCACCACGCGCGACGACATGCAGACCATCGTCATCGGCATCCGCAAGATGGTCACCACCACCGACGCGCTGACGGAGTGGCCCGTGGTCATGGCGACGGCGGTGCTGGCGATGCTGCCGCCGGTGGCCGTCGTAATCCTGATGCAGCGGCTGTTCGTGCGCGGCCTGGTCGAGACGGAGAAATAAGTTCAGATGGCCAGCGTCACCCTGCAAGACATCCGCAAGACCTACAGCGGCGGCTTCGAAGCCATCAAGGGCGTCGGCTTCGACATCGGCGACGGCCAATTCTGCGTGCTTGTCGGCCCCTCCGGCTGCGGCAAGTCGACGTTGTTGCGCATGGTGGCGGGACTGGAGACCGTCACCTCGGGCGAGATCAGCATCGGCGGCCGCGTCGTCAACGATGTCGAGCCGGCGGATCGCGACATTGCGATGGTGTTCCAGAACTACGCGCTGTATCCGCATATGAGCGTCTACAACAACATGGCCTATGGCCTGCGCAACCGCGGCATGCCGAAGCCCGAGATCGACGCGCGCGTGCGCGAGGCTGCGCAAATCCTCGAAATCACGTCGATGCTGGACCGCAAGCCGAAGCAGCTATCCGGCGGGCAGCGTCAGCGCGTTGCCATGGGCCGCGCCATCGTGCGACAGCCGAAAGTGTTCCTGTTCGACGAGCCCTTGTCCAATCTCGACGCCAAGCTGCGCGTCGCCATGCGCGTCGAGATCCGCAAGCTGCAGCGGCGGTTGAAGACCACTTCGATCTATGTCACCCATGATCAGCTCGAGGCGATGACCCTGGCCGACATTTTGGTGGTGATGAATGGCGGCGAGGTCGAGCAGATCGGCACGCCGCTCGACATCTACCGCAAGCCCGCGACCACCTTCGTCGCCTCCTTCATCGGCGCGCCGCCGATGAACCTGCTGAAACTGTCCGATGACGAAGTCCGCGCGCCCTTCGCCGGCGAAAGCCGGAATGCGGCCGGCATTCTCGGCGTGCGGCCCGAGGACCTGGTCATCGCGGCCGACAACGCCGTGCCCGGCAGCTTGGCGCTCGGCCTGACCGTGGAAGCGATCGAGCGCGTCGGCGCGGAGACTTTTGTCTACGGCCGCCGTGCGCAGGCCGAGACCTCCGTCAGCGCGACGCCGGGCGAATTGCCGGAAGGCGAGGTCATTGTGCGAATTCCCGGCCAGGACGCGCCGTCGATCGGGTCCGCGATCCGGGTCACTGCGCCCCGCGACAAGCTGCATCTGTTCACCGCCGATGGACGTAGCCGCATCGACCGGTAAGCGCGATCCTGTGCCGCCGGCGCCGCGCCGATGGCGGGTGCTTGAAAGGGGCGGACCCATGCCCATATTGTGGATTGACCGGATGGCAGCGTGTTATCCGGCCCATGGGGCGCCGCAAGGGCCCCTCAAAGTCGCTTCGAGAGGGCTTTGTCTGAATGTCTCGTGTTCCTTCGTTATCTAGTCCGTTCCTGCTGGGATTCGACGAGATCGAGCGTGCGCTCGACCGCGTTGTCAAAGGCGCAGACGGTTATCCTCCCTACAACATCGAGCGGTGCGACCGAAACGACGGTCAGCCCGAGCGCCTGCGGATCACGCTGGCGGTGGCGGGGTTCACCCGCGATCAGCTCGATGTCACCACCGAGGAAAACCAGCTCGTGATCCGGGGCCGCCAGCAGGACGACAAGACCCGGCAATACATCCATCGCGGCATCGCCGCGCGCCACTTCCAGCGCACCTTCGTGCTGGCGGAGGGGATGTTGGTGCTGGGTGCGGATCTGAAAAACGGGTTGTTGTCCATCGACCTCGCCAGGCCGGAGCCTGAACGGGTGATTAAGACAATCGCCATCAATGAGCACGAATAATACCTGATCGGAAAAGGTAAGTCTTCTTTCGATCGGGTCGGACATCCGGAATGGAACGCATAGCGGGCTCGACCGCTTGAGCTACATAAGGAGTCGAGACGATGACTGAAGTTGAAATTGCTACCGCAAATAACGCGGCATTCACGACGGAAGCGCTGGCGCATCTGGGTGAAGGTTTGATCGCCTATGTGAAGCCGGTCCGTTCGGAAGACGTGCCCGGACTGTTTCCGCAGGCCCCGCAGATCGCGCCGGGATTGCAGCTGTTCGCACTTCATGCCGCCGATGGCACGCCCATCATGCTGACCGACAGCCGCGAAGCGGCGATCGCCAATGCATGGAGCCAGGAATTGCAGGCCGTCAGCGTTCACTGACGCTGCACGCAGCTGTCGTCGCCCGACTTCATCGGGCGATCCAGTATTCCAGAGCCTTCGTATCCGATCGCATCCGCGCTGGAATACTGGGCCACCCGCTTTCGCGGGTGGTCGCAGCTTTTGGTCAGGTGTCGGCGGCGACCGGTCGCCCTCCCACAAATCTATCCCCCCATCAAAATCACTGGCTCTATTCGCGGCGATGTATCCATCGCCGCTGATCGCTTGCGCCCGCAAATTGAAGGAAACGGTGACCACGCATTCACCATGAGTTGAGATTGTCAATTCATGTCGAGATTCGAGGCTGCCATGATCGCATCGACGAAAGACCAGATCGTTCAAGTCGAAGACCTGCTGCGTTTCGTCGGCCCGACGCCGGCGCCTGCCTTTGAAGAGGCATTCGAAGAAGCGCTGGCAGACGAGGCCCCGGCATTGCGCCTCGCCTTCAACAGCAAACCGCTTTTTGCGAGCCTGCTGGCCTTGCTGATCTTCGCGCCGGGCTGTGCCGGAGGAGCGGTGTTCCTGATGCGCGCCGACGATCGCGTTCCGCTGCCGGTGGCGCCCCGGCTCAACCCGCCGGTGGTGGCGAAGTCGGACCGGCTGCCGCCCGAATACTGGAATCCGGACGCCGTCGAGATGCTGCTCGGGCCGAAAGCCGAAGCCCGCATCGAGGCAGCTGCGGCTTTCGAAGACCCCGCATTTCTTGCACCGATGCTGATCCGCGGCAGCATCACGATCAACGCCGCGGATGCGCATTCGATTGTCGATGCCATGGCGCTGGCGCCGAGCTCAAAGCCCAGGCGCGACGTCCGTCGCGTCAAGCCTGCCAAGATCCTTGCCGAGATCGAACCACTACCGGAGCCGCCACCGCCCACACTGCTCGAGAAACTGTTCGGCACCCGATTCAACTAACGCAGACCACAAACCATCCACCAACGATCAATGTCATTCGCGATCACCGCACCAGGGAGCTACCACCATGCAAAACCCAGCCGCCATGAACTCCGACGTCAAAGCCCTTCTCACACTGCTGGCTCTGAAGACCGGGACCAGCTCTGCGGAGATCCACAATTCGCTGCAGCTCGCCGCCGCATCGCGCCTGATGATGGCCGAGGAAACCAATCCGTCGCGCGCATCCGCCGAGACCCCGGCCAGCAACGTCGCCAAGCTGCGTCCGGCCAACGGCGACGCCGCCGACACCACGCCGGCCGCACGCCGCATGCTGCAGACCGCCGGCGCCATGAATTCCGATATCAAGGCGCTGCTCACGCTGCTGCTGTTCAAGAACGGCGCTGACGCCGTCGAGATCCAGACCGCGCTGCGCATGGCGGCTGCAGCCCGTGCCAATGCTGCCGCCGACGAAGCCGAAACGGTTCGCGCGACGGCCAGCGAAGCCGCGCCGGCCACGACCGATCACGCGGCCAGCGCGCGTCAGGCGATCCGCAACGAACAGCTCGCGCAGGCAAAAGAATTCGCGGCGTAAGCGGATTGCGAGCTGATAGCTAACGACATCTATGGCCGGGATAGTCCCGGCCATATTCTGTTGAGCGTCGTTCGTCGTCCCCGCGCAGGCGGGTCGCGACGTAAGGGGTTATGGGTCCCTGCGTGCGCAGGGACGACGGCGACGTTCAGGCGGCGGTCGCCGGGGGCAGCGCAAGCACCGAATAGATCGCATGGGCATCGCGTGAGGCGCGCAGCTTCTTCGCGACGTCCTGGTCGCGCAGCAGCCGCGCGACCCGCGCCAGCGCCTTCAGGTGATCGGCGCCGGCGCCTTCGGGGGCCAGCAACAGAAACACCAGATCGACCGGCTGGCCATCCATCGCCTCGAAATCGATCGGACGCTCAAGCCGCGCGAACAGCCCGCACAGACGCTCGAGCTTGGGCAGCTTGCCATGCGGAATGGCAACGCCGTAACCGACGGCGGTGGTGCCGAGCTTCTCGCGCTGCAGCAGCACTTCGAAGATGGTTCGTTCGTTTTGACCGGTCAGCACTGCAGCGCGCGCTGCGAGTTCCTGCAGCGCCTGCTTCTTGTTGTTGACCTTCAACGCCGGAATTACGGCCTCGGGCGCGACCAGATCGGTAATTGTCATTGACCGTTCCGAGGATGTTTGACCGTCAGCGGGAGTGTTGAACCAAAACCGGCAGCGTCAGGGAAACCATGATAGGGCGCGGTTTCCGATGTCGAAAGCAGCGCCGGGCGCCAACGCCCGGCCGTACTCTAGCACCGGAAACCATCCATGCGAAATGTGTTTGACGACCCAAATCGTCAAAGGCGGCGGACCATAGGGTCGGCCCTGAAAGGCGTCAATGCCGTCAGGACGGTTTAATCACCGGTGGATCGACCCAGCCCACATTGCCGTCCGCGCGGCGATAGACGATGTTCACCCGGCCCGTGCTGCCGTGTTGGAACACCACCACCGCGGCACCAGTGAAGTCGAGTTCGGTCACCGCCTCGCTGACAGAAAAATGCTTCAGCGACGTCGTGGCTTCGGCGATGATGACGGGATCATAGCCGCCGCTGTCGTCGTCATGATCGGGCGCTTCGATAATGTAGCTCGGTGCGCTCACGGTCGGCGCAGTCAGTTCAGCGAGTGCTTGAGATTCCGCATGCGCCTTGCGCGCGGAGCGATCCTTCAGCCGGCTCTTGTAACGCCTCAATCGTTTCTCGATCTGGATCAGTGCCTGGTCGGCGCTGGCATAGGCATCGGGCGCGTTGGAGTCGGCCTCGAGGGTGATTCCGGAATCAAGATGCAGCGAGCAGTCGGTGCGAAAGCCGAAGCCATCCTTGCTCAGCGTGATGTGGCCCGAATAGTTGCCGTCGAAATATTTTCGCAGCACTTCGTCGGTCCGTTCGCTGACGCGACCGCGCAAGGCGTCTCCAACACTGATGCTTTTTCCCGAGATACGAAGGGTCATGATCGATGCCTCGATTCGTTCTACGTTGAACCGACAGTATCCCGTCTGCACGGGAGCGCAATCAAGCGGGTGCAGTGTCGCGGGAACGATCGGCTGTCCTTTCGGACGGGGTCCTGTCGGACGACGTCCGATCGGACGGAGTGGCAGGCGCCGTGAGAGCATTGCCGAGCATGCTTTGCTTGTCGCGACGGCGCTGCACCGACGATGGTATCCGCATGGCCTCGCGGTATTTGGCGACGGTGCGACGCGCAATATCAATGCCGGCTTCGCGCAAGCGTTCCACGATGGTGTCATCGGACAAGATCAGAGACGGGCTCTCGCCGTCGATCAACTGCTTGATGTGATGCCGCACCGCTTCGGCCGAATGCGCTTCGCCGCCATCGGCGGAGGCGATCGATGCGGTAAAGAAGTATTTCAGTTCAAAACTGCCGCGGTTCGTCGCCATGTATTTGTTGGCGGTGACGCGCGACACCGTCGATTCATGCATCTGGATCGCGTCGGCGACGGCCTTCAGGTTCAACGGCCGCAGATGCGCGACGCCCTGGGTAAAGAAGCCGTCCTGCTGCCGCACGATTTCGGTGGCGACCTTGAGGATCGTCCGCGCGCGCTGGTCGAGCGCGCGCACCAGCCAGGTGGCGTTCTGCAGGCAGTCGGTGAAGTACGACTTGTCGCCGTCTTTGCGGATCGTCTTCGACAGCTTTGAATAATACACCTGGTTGACCAGCACGCGCGGCAGCGTGTCGCTGTTGAGTTCGACATGCCAGTCGCCATCGGGGCCTGGGCGCACATAGACATCGGGCACGACGGTCTGCGTGCGCGCCGAACCGAACTTCAGACCCGGCTTCGGATCGAGCCTGCGGATCTCGCCGATCATGTCGGTGAGGTCCTCATCGTCGACGCCGCAGATTTTTCGCAGCGCGCCAATGTCGCGCTTCGCAAGCAGATCGAGATTCTCGACCAGCGCCTGGATCGCCGGATCGTAGCGATTGTGCTCGCGCAGCTGGATCGCGAGGCATTCGCTGAGATTGCGCGCGCAGACGCCGGGCGGGTCGAATTTCTGCAAGGCGGCGAGAACGATGTCGACGGCGTCGGTGGTCGCGCCGAGGCGCTCGTGCACGCCGCCGAGATCGGCCGGCAGGTAACCGCTTTCGTCGACGAGGTCGATGAGATACTGGCCGATCATGCGCTGCACCGGCGACGTGAAGGCCACCGCAAGCTGCTCGGCGAGATGGCTGCCGAGGGTGATCTCCGCAGCGACAAAGGCTTCCAGATTGTAGCTGTCGTCGTTCGACGCGCCGCCGCCCCACTCGGTATAGGCGGTAGGCGCGGCGTCCTGGGCGGTCCGGGCTGCGGCCTCGGCCGGCTCCTCGGAGAAGACGTTGTCGAGCCCGGTATCGAGGGTCTGTTCGATCTCGGCGCGGGAGCCGAGGTCACGGCTCATCCAGTCATCGGGCGCCGGGCCGTCAAAACCATCGCCGGTGCCGCGGTCGGCAAAATCGGAGTGGTCGCCGCCGCCGTCGTCATGGCCGGACGCGTAGCCGGCCTCATCACGGGTGCCGTAATCGGCATGATCTGGGCTGGCCTCGCCTGCCACCGGCGCCTCGGGACCGTCATTGGCGCGTTCGAGCAGCGGATTGCGCTCGAGCTCATCCTCGACAAAGGTCGAGAGGTCGAGATTCGACAGCTGCAACAGCTTGATGGCCTGCATCAGCTGCGGCGTCATCACCAGCGACTGGGATTGACGAAACTCGAGTCTCTGCGTCAGCGCCATGGAGGCAAAAACCGATCCAAAAGTTGGTCCGTTTCTTGCTTATCTCTTTCGCAACGCGATGTACACGACTTGACGAATTGTAATTTTGGGCTAGAGGCGGAATTCCTCGCCGAGATAGAGACGGCGCACGTCCGGATCGGCCACGATCTCCTCCGGAGATCCCTCGGTGAGGATTTCGCCAGCATAGACGATATAAGCGCGGTCTGTCAGCCCCAGAGTTTCACGCACGTTGTGGTCGGTGATCAGCACGCCGATGCCGCGATTGGTGAGGTGGCGTACCAGCGCCTGAATGTCGCCGACGGCGATCGGGTCGATGCCGGCGAAGGGCTCGTCGAGCAGCATGTAATTCGGCCGCGTCGCCAGGGCGCGGGCGATTTCGACGCGGCGGCGCTCGCCGCCGGACAGGGCGATCGACGGCGATTTGCGCAGTTTGGTGACGTTGAATTCGTCGAGCAGCGCGTCGAGCTCGTATTCGCGCTTCTTGCGGCTCGGCTCGATCACCTCGAGCACGGCGCGAATGTTCTGCTCCACGGTCAGGCCGCGAAAAATCGAAGCTTCTTGAGGGAGATAGCCGATGCCGAGGCGCGCGCGCTGGTACATCGGCAGCTTGGTGACGTCGTGGCCGTCAAGCTCGATGGCGCCGGAGTCTGCCTTGATCAGCCCGGTGATCATGTAGAACACCGTGGTCTTGCCGGCGCCGTTCGGGCCGAGCAAGCCCACCGCCTCACCGCGGCGGACATAGATGGACACCCCGCGCACGACCTGGCGCGAGCCGAAGCTTTTCTTGACCCCATGCACGGCGAGATAGCCACCCCGCGGCGCCTGTTTCGGGACGGCGGTGCTGCTGGTGGCCCGCGGTCGCGGCGGCGGCCGGTCGGGACGCGGCGGCGCGCGGTCCTGCGCAGAGGCGGTGTCGGTGCGCGATTGCGCGACCGGCGGCGCCTCGGCGGCGCTGGCTTGCGGGGGCGCCTCGCGTAGCGGCTGGCCCACCATGCCGCCCATGCTTTCGCCCAGCGCGGTGATGTCGACCGGCGACCGGGTGAAACCCTGCGGACTGCGTTTCTGCGCGCGCCGACGGAACATGCCGAGGATATCCACCATACGCGCTCGTGAAACCTTCAATCGTTCCGCGCCCCTGCGCGGTAAGTGGGATGTCGTGATCCGGTCCGGCAAGAGATGGTGCCTGCCGGGCCGGACGCCAGATTGGCAGGTATCGATTAAAACATGGCGATAGCGGGTTGCCCCAGCAGATTCAACGATCCAGCCGCAGCGCCCGCTTCGCCTCTCCCCGTTGGGAGCGGTGGGATGAACGCGGACGCTGCCTCGCGATTGGTCCCCAGCAGCGCACTCAAAAGACCATGCTTTATTTCGGCTTGCCCGCCGGGCTCGCCGGCATCATGCCGCCGGGACCGCCGCCCTGGCCGGACGACTGGAACAGGCCCTGCACACGCCCGCTGTCGGACTCGACCCGGGAGGTCCCCGTGGTCATGTCAACCACCAGGCGGTCGCCGCGGAGCACGTTCTTGCCCTGGGTCAACACCACACCGCCAAGCATGGTGACGAGATTGGTCTTGGTATCGAACACCGCGGTCTCGCCGGTGACGACCTGATCCTTCTGCGTCACCACGACGCTGCCGCGCGCCTCAAGGCGGCGGATTGCCGAGCTGCCGCCCGGCCCCGGCTGCGCCGCCTTGATCGGCGCCTTCGGCGCAGGCTTTGCGCTGGCTGCGGCAGCCGGAGTCGCGGCGTTATTGCCGCCACCGTCGTAGAACACCACCAGGCTCTTCGACTTCATGGTGGTGTCGCCCTGCACCACCTTCACGTCGCCGGTGAAGGTGGCCTCCTTCTTCTTGTCGCGCATTTCCAGCGAGGCGGCCTCGATCTGGATCGGCTGGTCGCGGTTTTGCGAAAAGCCCTGCATGGCATTGGGCACCCCCTGCACCGCGCTTTGCGCACCGGCATCGCCGGCGGCGAATGTCAGCAGCGCGACGCAGACGGCGCCCGAGATCGAGCGGAGTCGAAAACCATTGGCTGAAATCATGATCTCGTTCATTTCGCGTTGGCGCGCTTGCCATTGGCCGGTCGCGGCCTGGGCTCCGTGACGGCCGGCTCGGCGGCAGGCTCCGGCTCGGCGGCCGCGGCCTCCGGCGGATCCATTTTCAGGTTCATCGACACGCCGCCGTCGAAGCGCACCAGGTCGCCGTGCTCTGTGATGCGCATCTTCTGGCCGAGCAGCGTGCCGTTGAGCAATTTGACGTCCACCGGCTTGTCCGAAAGGACGGTGCCGTTGGCGATATCGATGGTGGCCTCGGTGAGCCGCGCCTCGTAGCCCGTCGTGGTCTGCAGAAAGATGTCCTTGTAGAGATACAGCATCTGCGCCTTGGAATTGAACTTTCCGGTCCGGGCATCCATCGTCATGGTCGACCGGTCTTCCATCATCACCTTGGCGCGCAGCGTTGCCAGTTCGACATTGTCCGGATCGGTCAGATCCTGGGTCGCCGCCCTGGCCCACAATTCGTAGGGCCGTCCGTCCGGCGAGAAGCCTGAGAGATGTGGCGTCTCCATGGTGATCTTGGTGCCGGACACCACCACATTGCTCATGTCGAGCGGCAGCTTGGCCAAGATCCGGAACGGATTGAAGATCGACACGCCGACGATCGCGGCCATCGACAGCAGCACAATCCCGGGCACCGCGATCCGCAGCAACCGCACCAGCCGGGAATGGCGCGCGGCGCGGCGAAACCGCACCTCCATGCCGGCCTGATAGCTGGGAACCTGAATTGAACTCACCGCTGCTCCGACGGACCGTGCAAACGACCATCCTACGCTGAAATACGACGTTTTGCAGCCCCGGCCCCATGAGAACCAGGAGTTTGACGGAAACGCGGCGGCAACCCAGGGGAACCATGCCCCTTTGTTACTGGCCGGCCCGCTCAGGAATGGGCGAAAATGTCCTCGTTCTCCCAGCCGGACAGGTCGAGCTTCGACCGGGTCGGCAGGAAATCGAAACAGGCCTGCGCCAGTTCGGTGCGGTTTTCGCGCGCCAGCATCACGTTGAGACGTTCGCGCAATCCGTGCAGGTGCAACACGTCGGACGCAGCGTAAGCCAGCTGCGCCTCGGTCAGGGTCTGTGCGCCCCAGTCGCTGGACTGCTGCTGCTTGGACAGATCGACGCCCAGCACCTCACGCACCAGGTCCTTCAGGCCATGGCGATCGGTGTAGGTCCGGCACAGCCGCGACGCGATCTTGGTGCAATACACCGGGGACGGCATGACGCCGAGCGCATTGTACAGCGCCGCCAGGTCGAAGCGGGCGAAATGGAAGATCTTGGTGACCTTGGGATCGCCGAGCAGCTTTTTCAGGTTCGGCGCGTCGGTATGGCCAAGCGGGATCTGCACCACGTCGGACGTGCCGTCGCCCGGCGACAGTTGCACCACGCAGAGCCGGTCGCGATGCGGGTTGAGCCCCATGGTCTCGGTGTCGATCGCCACCGAATCGGTGTAGCGGCTCAGGTCGGGCAGATCGCCGCGATGCAGGCGGATGGTCATGAAAGAGGCCTCAGTATCCCGGTGTCGAATCGACATCGGACGGACAATGGCGATCGCACGGTACCCGCACAAGGGCAGCCGACCGGACTGGTGAACAGTCAATTATGCTAGGCATGTAGCCCGGATGGAGCGAAGCGCAATCGGGGACAGCGGCGCGGCTTGCGCGCCTCCCGGATTACGTATCGCTGCACCCGGGCTACGGATCCGATCAGGCCGGATCGAAATAGTGGATTTCCATCAGCACGCAGCCGCCGATCGACTTGAACGGGCCGTGATAGGCGCCGGGCGGGCGGCAGGCATAGGTGTTGGGCTTGAAGCTCTCGCCGCCATTGCCGTCCTTGTCGTTGCCGACGATGAGGTCGCCGGTGAACAGGAACACCTCTTCCCAATATTCATGGACGAAGGGCTCGGTGGTGTAGACGCCCGGCTCGAAGCGCAGCAGGCGGGTGCGGCTGCCGGCCTTGTTCTTTTCGTCGAGCGCCCCCGACAGGATCTTCTGCTGGATGCCGGCGGGGTAGCCCGCGGGCGTTTCCCAGCCCGACGACATGTCGACGGTGCGGAATTCATCGTGAAGCTTGTTGATGGCCATGGTCAGTGTTTCCTGGAGGCAAAAGTCAGGCGACGGCGCGCGGGGTGGAGACCGGCACGGCCTGCGGGGTGGTTTCATCGGCAAGGTCGTAGCTCGACAGCATCTTGTCGAGCAATGTGGTGGCGCCGTTCCAGTCGAAGCTGCGGAACGCGTGGCCCTTGGTCACGAAAGTCGCGCCCGCGAAGAACATCTCGTATTGCGCGTGGCGCGAGGCGAATTCCGAACCCACCGCATCCCAGGCGAGCTTGTAGAACTTTACCTTGTCGACAGCGGTGGCGGCAGGCGACTGCTGGGTCTTGCCGATCAGCCGCGCCAGCTCCGGATTGTCGAAATCCTTCACGGAGGACGGCAGCATGATCATGCCGCCGCCGGCGAGCTCGCGCAGCGTGTTGAGGATCTTGGAATAAAGCTGCTGCGTCAGCACCTGGGCGGAATACAGCATGGCGCGGTCCGGCACGAAGTAGGCGCCACGCTGCGTGCCCTTGGCTTCCATCGCCACCACGAAAGCCTCGACCATGGAGACTTCGGCCGCGAGCTGGCCGAGCATTTCCTTGACCTGCGGGAATCCGCCGATGCCGTTGGTTTCGGCGGTGCGGTGGGCGATGCCGATCAGGAAGCGCAGCTTGACCGACAGGCGGATCATCGCCTGGTAGTTCTGGTAGACATGCGCCGGAGTCGCGTGGAACTGCTTCTGGCACATCGCAATGTCCTGATCGATGAACACCCGGTCCCACGGCACCTTCACGTCGTCGAAATAGATCACCGCGTCGTTCTCGTCGAACCGGCTGGCCAGCGGATTGTCGAACACCGACTGCGCCGCAGCCTCGTAGGATTTTCGCGACAGCAGCTTGAGGCCCTTAGTATTCATCGGGATCGCGAACGAGATCGCGTATTTCTCGTCGCCAGGAGCGAGCGGCTGGATGCAGGTCACCAGCACTTCATTGGCCATGATGCCGCCGGTCGCGAGCATCTTGGCGCCGCGCACGGTGATGCCGTCGGCGTCGCGCGAAACCACGCCGGCCGACAGATATGGATCGGCTTGCTCGGCGGCGCTCTTGGAGCGGTCGGCCTGCGGATTGATGATCACATAGGTCAGGTACAGATCATTATCGCGGGCGTAGCGATAGTAGTCCGCTAGCGCCTTGGCACGCTTGGTGTCATAGGCCTCGAACACCTCGAGGCCCATATACATGCCGGCGATGCACGAGGCGACGTGGTCCGGCGCGCGGCCCATGAAGCCGGCATGCAGCTCGGTCCAGGCTTCCAGGCCGCGGCGCCGCTGTGTCAGGGCGTCGCAGCTGCCGGGCAATTCCCAGATCCGATTGGCACGGGTTCCGGTTTCGGTCTCGAAGGTCATCAGCGCGCGGTTTTCGGGCGCGCTCTGGAAGTCGAACATCCGTCCGATCGAGGCGACCGCACCGCGGAACGCAGGATGCGTGGTGACGTCGCCGACCAGTTCGCCATCCAGATAGACTTCGCGGCCGTCGCGCAAGCTTGCGATGTGCTGTTTGCCGGTCTTGATCATGGTGTCCTCGCTTGTCTGCGTCTTAACGGGTGTCAGGAATTCATCGGCATCGCCCGTTCCGGGCTGCGCTCGGTTCCTTCAAGGCCGCGATAAGCCCCGCGGTAGAAAATCAAAGGCTCGCCGCCGGGATGGGCGGTGAACTGCAGCACCCGCCCGACGAAAATCACATGGTCCCCGCCGTCGTAATGCGCATAGGGAACGCATTCGAAGTGGGCGAGCGCCCCGGCGATCAGCGGCGCGGCCTCGATGCCCAGCGTATGTTCGACGGCGGACCATTTGTCGCCGAGCGATCTGGCAAACTTGGTCGACAGATGCTCCTGGTCGCGTCCCAGAATGTTGACCGCATAACCGCGGGCTTCGGTCATCGCCGACAGGCTGGACGCCTTCCGGTCGATCGAGAACAGGATCAGCGGCGGATCCACCGACACCGAATTGAACGAACTCATGGTCATGCCGAGGGCATCGCCATCGGCGCCCTGAGCGGTGATGACAGCCACGCCGGTGGCGAACTGCCCCAGCGCCCGGCGAAACGCCCGCGTATCCAGGTCCCCGGTCGGGTCCATCAAGATCTCCAGCGCCGCTTTAGCTTTGTGATAAAGCTATATTACGAACCGATGCCCGCAGTGTCAAGCGTGGCCGTCTTTTGCTGGCGGACAATGTGTATTCCAACTTGTTTGTGAGTAGGCTGCCAGCTATAGGTCGGGTGTGTGGGGACCTCATGGCAACCAGAAGAAAATCGCGAAAACCAAAGATCGAACCGACGATTTCGCGGCCGCAGTTGATGGTCGACGGTTCTGACGCTGCATTCCGTCAGTTCGTGCATGACACGCTGGCATTTTCAGCGCGGCTGCAGGCCGTGCGCGGGCAGCTCGGCGCCGTGATCGGCCTGTCAGGTACGCAATATACCGTATTGATCGCTATTGCTCACCTGAGCGGCATCGAAGACAAAGTCGGCGTGAATCAGGTTGCCGAGCATTTGCATTTCAGCGGCGCTTTCATCACCATTGAAATTAACAAGCTGGTTACCAGCGGATTGGTCGAGAAGGACACCGACGAGCACGACCGGCGGCGGGTGATTCTCACCATCACGGCAAAGGCGCGGGCGCTGCTCAACGAGCTGGCGCCGGTCCAGCGCCCCGTCAACGATATGCTGTTTCGCGCAATGTCGGCCGCGGATTTCGAGCGGACCCGCAAGCTGATGGCGGACATGGTGCAGGCCGCCGACGAAGCGATCCGGTTGCTGGACTACAATTCGCCCGGCACGGTGGTGCGGCCGACGAAGTAGACCGTGGCCGGTCCTCGTCAAGAGCTGTCAACACCTGCGAAAACGGGCAGCCCAGTGTTCAAGGGCCTTGCGATGAACGTAATGTCGCGGTTACGAGGTCGTCCGGTCAAGCCGGGCAATGATGCTGATGGTAAGCGACGGCGGCAATCTGCAACGCCGTATCACGGACTACAAGTTTGACTTCGCTTTCAGGCGCGCCTCGATCTGGTCGCCGCTGGCACCGATGACGCCGGCGGGATCGAGGGCGAGTTCGAGGTCTTCCAGGTGGGCGTCGCCCGCCGCTGCGCTCACCTGAGGCTGCGGTGATCGCATCGTGACCGCGGTCAGCAGCGCGATGCCGAGCATGATCGGGACCACCGTGGCATAGGCCGTCACCGGATCGCGAAACAGCAGCGCCGACACGCCGGAGCCGAGCAGTCCGCCGCCGATCTGCATGAAGCCCATGAAGGCCGATGCGGCGCCGGCCAGCGCGGCCACGCCCGACAGCGCCTTCATGGTGGTGGAGGGATTGATCAGCGCCATGCCGAAGGCGAGCAGCGAGACGGGAACGACGATCACCGGCACCGATAGCGGAAGGAGGCGCGGGCCGACCGCGAACCCCAGCGCCGCCACCAGCACGAAACCGATGCCGATCCGCACCACGGTCCTTTCGTGCACCAGCTTCAGCAGCCACGCGGTGCAGAAGCTGCCCAGCGCATAGGACCCGGTCTGTGCGATCATGGCGAAACCGAAACCGGTGCTGGAGAGGCCGAGCCGGTCGATCAGCAGGAAGGGCATCAGCGGCGACAGCGTGTAGATCGCGCCGACGGTGCAGCCCAGCAGCACCACCGGTGCGATATAGGAGCGGTTGCCGATCAGGCTCGCATAGTTGCGCAACACCTGCGCGGGCCGCGCCCGGGCCGGATCCGGCGCGCGGTTGGTCTCACCGGTGGCAAAGCCAAGCGTCAGCAGAACCACGACGCCATACAGCGCCATCGCCAGGAAAATCCAGTGCCAGCCGAACGCGCCGAGGATCATGCCGCCCAGCATCGGCGACACCGCAGGCCCCACCGCCAGCATCAACGCAATCAGGTTCATGATCTTGGTGGCGCTGAGGCCGCTGAACTGATCGCGCACCAGCGCGCGCGACACCGCCGCACCCGCGGCCACGCCGATGCCCTGGATGATGCGCGCCGCGAGCAGAATCTCGATGTTCGGCGCGACGATCGCGATCACGCTGCCGAGAAGGTAAAACGTGAAGAAGGCAAGCGCCACCGAGCGGCGGCCATAGGCATCGGACAGCGGCCCGCACACCAGCTGCGAGAATGCATAGCCGAAGAAATACGTCGTCATGGTCAGATTAAGCATCGACGGCGTGGTGCCGAACACCTTGACCAGCGCCGGCATTGCCGGGCTGTAGAGCGACAGGCTCATGGGGCCGATGGCGACGATCAGTGCGCCGATCACGGCGGTGCGCAGCGGCGTCATGACGGGCTGATGATCTGAGATCGCGGGTATGTCGGTCATGGCTTTTCCAAATCCGGCTCGGCGGCTGAAAGGTCGCGGCACAGCCGCTGCAGCAAGCCCTTGAG
>JBEVEC010000060.1:0-8985 GCA_040512975.1 Tardiphaga sp.
TCGGGCAGCGTCGCGTCGTCCTTAAGGATGACCTCGACCTTCTTGCCGGCGACGGTGTCGCCGAATTTCTGCTGATACAGCTTGACGGCATTGTTGATCTGCTGGCCGGTCGACGACTGGCCGCCGGTCATCGGCACGATCAGGCCGATCTTGACGGTCTCTTGCGCCCGCGCAACGGCGCTCAGGGATAGCAGGCCGGCGACGGCCATGGTGGTGGAAAGCACTTTCCTCAGCATCAACCCCTCCTCTGTGCGTGATGTCGGCTCTTCACGACCGAAAGCTCATAGACGCAGCACGTCGCGATATCGAAGCCTTGTTGACCTGTCAACGGCGGCCGGGTTGACAACCCGACTTGGTCTGGTGAACTGCGGTGCTCGGTCGCATCGTGGCACGCTGTGAAAGTGTAACCAAGCGTCGGCTGCGCTCATTTCAACCTCATTTCCCCGACCGGATCGTATCGACATGGCCAAGCCGGTGATCAACCACGAGCGATACGTCCCGGCCCTGATCAACTTCCTGTCCAACAAGCTGGCGACCGGGGCGTCCGGCGCCTATCGGCGGGAGTTCGGCGTCGGCGTCACAGAATGGCGGGTGTTGTCCCTGCTGGCGAGCGAAGACGCGTGCACCGCACAACAGATTTCCCAGTATTTCGATCTGGACAAGGGGCTCGTCAGCCGCACGATCAAATCGCTCGCCAGCAACGGCAGTGTGACGGTGTCGGATCAGGCGGGCGACAACAGGCGCGCCGTGGCGCTGACCAAGGCCGGCCGCGCCCTGCATGACCGCATCATCGAGCTTGCGCTGGACCGAGAGCACGTGCTGCTTGGCTGCCTGGAGGCCGGCGAGGTCGACCTCCTGATCAACATGCTGCGCCGCCTGCTGGCACAAACGCAGGCGGTCAACGCGGTGCAGACCCGGAAGCCGGGAGCGACGGCGAAGCGCAAGACCCCAGCCTGATCCTGTCCTCCCCCCCGCCTCGCTTCACCAGGCGTAACGCACCACGCCCTTGCCGGCATAGCTGCGCGTGACGTCGGAGAACTCGCCTTCGAAGGTTGCGCCGATTGAGATGCCGCTGACAAAACGCAATTCGGCCTCGGCGGTGGTCAGCGCCGCGTCGCTCGCCGGCCGGGCGCCGTTGACGACGAAGGACGCGCCGGGCAACGACTGGAACGTGGCTGCGATCGACCGCTCGGTGTTGGTGTCGTGGGCCCAGGCCGCACGGCCGCGCAAGGTGAGCAATGCGTCGACAACGGCGAACGACCTGTCGCTGCGGAGGCCGAGTTCGGTCCGCGGCGAGGCGATGCCTTTGGCCGCATAGGCCAGCGCAAAGCTGCTGGTACCTGCCCCGGCGGCCTCCGCATAGGATGGCAGGTCGAGATAGGTCACCTGGACCGCGGCATAGGGCGTCAGTGCAAGGCCAAGCCACGGCGTGGCGTAGCGGTTGCCGGCTTCGAGCCGCGCCGAATAGTTCGGTACGGATCGCTTCTGCCGTGAATTCGAACAGACCGTGAGGCAGCACTGGGAGAACCACTGCAACGCGATCAAAGATGGGAGCCGGCCGTAGGAGAAAAGCGCAACGATCACCGGCATCACCGGGCAAGGCGGCTCGCACCTGGCCCGCCATCTCATTGCCAAGGGCTACAGCGTTGTCGGCGGGTGCCGTCGCATGGATGCTGCTGACTTGTGGCGCCTCGAGGCATTGGGCGTTCGCGACCATCCCAACCTGCAATTGATGGAATACGACGCGATCGATCCGAATGCCGCGGTGAAGCTGATCGAAGCGAGCAGACCGGACGAAATCTACCATCTCGCGGCGCAGGCGCATGTCGGCCGGTCGTTCGAGACGCCTTATGCAACGGCGATGATCACCGGCCTCGGCACCCTGCATATGCTGGAAGCCATGCGACGGGTCGCGCCTGAAGCAAAATTTCTTCAGGCATCGTCGTCCGAACTGTTCGGCAACACCAAGATCTCGCCGCAGAGTGAAACGACCCCTTTCAAGCCGCGCAGCCCCTATGGCGCAGCGAAATTGTACGCCTACAGCCTCACCGTGAATTACGCCGAGGCCTACGGATTGTTTGCCTCCAACGTCATTCTCTTCAATCACGAGTCTCCGCTGCGATCGTCCGAATATGTGACGCGCAAGATTACATCGAGCGTTGCCGATTTCGTGGTGAATGGACGTGGGCCGTTACGCCTCGGCAATTTGTCCGCGCAGCGCGACTGGGGATCCGCACGAGAATATGTCGACGGGATGTGGCGCATCCTGCAGGCGCCGTCTTCGGACGCTTTCGTGCTGGCGACAGGCCGGACCGAGTCGGTTCGCCGGCTGGTCGAGATGGCTTACGCGACGCAGGCGATCGATCTCGAATGGGACGGCACCGGTTCGAGCGAGCGGGCCATCTGCCGGAAAACCGGTCGCGAAGTGGTCTGTGTTGACGAGGCGTTCTACCGCCCGTCCGAGGTAGACCTCCTGATCGGAGATGCAGGCAAAGCCGCCGCCGAACTCCAGTGGGTCCCGCAGGTCCCGCTTGAGACGATCGTGGAGGAGATGGTTGCAGGAGATCTCCACCGCGCACGAGCCGTTCCGCTGCGACTTTGATTTCTGCAACCGCCGGGCGTACCCAGCCGGTGAGTAATCTGTTTACCAAACGAACGGGGCGGTCCGGCACGCGGCCCGTTTTCACATCGCCGACCGCAATCGACCTTGAGATTGCCTTCAATTCCCGGCAAACTTTATGCAACCTCTGGTAAGAAACCCTAATTGATAGCCGGTCCTGCCAATGCCGACCTTCCGCCACCGTCTCCCTGCCCTGCTTGGCCTGATGCTGCTGTCCTGCAGCCTCGGCGGCTGCGGTTCGGTCAGTTCGTTTCTCGCCGGCGGAATGGCCGACCTGATCCCGGCATGGGCCGGCGGCCTGCCGGCGGACGCGCCGCCGCGGCCCGGCACGGCCGAATACGATGCCTATGTGAAGCAGCGCGAGGCGCAGAAGCAGCTGCCGTCGCAGGGCCAGCCCGGCGCTGATCCGGCAATGTCGCCGTCGGCCAAAGCCGTTCAGTGAAGCGCCCGACGACGCGCAAAGCTCAGTTCACGAAAACGACGGTCTTCTTGCCGTTAAGGATGACGCGGTCCTCGAGGTGATAGCGCACGCCGCGGGCCAGCACGCGGCGCTCGATGTCGCGGCCCTTGCGCACGAGATCCTCGGGCGTGTCGCGGTGGCTGATGCGCTCGACGTCCTGGTCGATGATCGGGCCTTCGTCGAGATCGGAGGTCACGTAGTGGGCGGTGGCGCCGATTAGCTTGACGCCGCGGGCATGGGCTTGGTGATAGGGCCGCGCGCCCTTGAAGCCCGGCAGGAACGAGTGGTGGATGTTGATGCATTTGCCGGACAGTTTTGCCGACATCTCGTCCGACAGGATCTGCATGTAGCGCGCCAGCACCACGAGTTCGGTCCCGGTCGAGCCGACCAGGTCGAAGATCGCCTGTTCCTGCTCGCGCTTGGTTTCCTTGGTGATCGGCATGTGGTGGAACGGGATGTCGCCGAAATCGAGATCCTTGTAGGTCTCGCGCGGATGATTGGAGACGATCGCGGTCGGGATCATGTCGAGTTCACCGGTGCGCCAGCGATACAACAGGTCGACCAGGCAATGGTCCGACTTCGAGGCCAGGATCATGACGCGGCGCCGGGTCGCCCGGTCGCGCATCTGCCAGTCCATCTGGAAGCGTTCGGCGATAGCGCCGAAGCCGGTCTGCAGCGCCGTCAGATCGACATTGACGTCGGCAGCGGTGAACACCACGCGCATGAAGAAATGCCCGGTTTCGACGTCGTTGAACTGCTGGGCGTCGAGGATGTTCTGGCCGTTATGGGCCAGGAAGGTCGACACCGCCGAGACGATGCCCGGACGATCGGGACAGGACAGGGTCAGGACGTAATGGGGCACGGTGGGCTCGGACATGGCGGCGGGTGATCTGCTTCGAGGTGGGGACCGGATTTGGCCCCTGCTCTATCACCCGGCGCGACCTTGCGCCAATCCAATTGGGCGCTGCAATATGGGCGTCGTCGCTGGCACTAAGCCGCACAAACAGGAAGCAGCCATGGCCGAAAAGCTCAGCGGATACCGCATCCTGATCCTGGAGACCCGCGAGGAGGCGCAGTTCTCCCGCCTGCTCGGCGAACAGGGCGCCGACGTGCTGCAATGCCCGATGTTCACCATCGAGGACGCCCCGGATCCTGCCCCGGTCGAGGCCTGGATGCAGCGCTTCATCGCCCGGCCGTTCGACGACCTGGTGCTGATGACCGGCGAAGGCCTGCGGCGGATGATGAAACTGGCAAAGCGGCGCGGGGTCGACGCGGATTTCGTGGCGGCGATCGGCCACGCCCGCACATTCGCGCGCGGACCGAAACCCGGCCGTGCGCTGCGCGAGATCGGGCTGGAGGCCCATGTCACCACCGAGAAGCCGACCTCGGAGGGGGTCGCCGAGATGCTGGCTCGGCAGGACCTCAAGGGCCGCCGCGTCGGCCTGCAGCTCTATCCGGAAAAAGATCACGGCGTGCTGATCGCCGCCATCGCCGCGCTCGGCGCCGAGGTCGATCCGGTGCTGCCCTATGCCTACGACAGCAAGGCGGCCGATGCCAGTATCGTGGCGGCGATCGACGAGATGGCAGCGGGCCGCGTCGACGCCATCGCGCTGACCAGTTCGGGCCAGGTGCGGCGGCTGGTCGATGCCGCGCATGCCCATGGCCGCGACGAACAGCTGCGCGCGGCACTGGCCAAAACGCCGATCGCGTCGGTGGGTCCCGTGGTGTCCGACGAACTGACGGCCTGCGGTTTCCACACCGACATCTATCCCGCCAACGACGCCTTCTTCATGAAGCCGCTGATCTCGGCCATGTCGGTCTCCCTTGGCAAGATCGCCCCACGTATGCGCATGAGCTGACTTGACGCCCGCTTGGCCTGCGACATGATGCGCGCAACGAACAAGATGATCGGGTGGAAATGCCACACTTGCCTCTCGCGGGATTGCGCGTCGTCGAAATCGGATCCGGCGACACGCTGGATTATTGCGGCAAGCTGTTTTCCGATTTCGGCGCCGAGGTCATCAAGATCGAGCCGCCCGGCGGCGATCCGGGACGGAATCACGCGCCCGTCGTCGATGCCGGCGGCGGTCGCCGGGAAAGCGGCTATTTCGCCTGGCTCAACACCAACAAGCGCAGCGTCATCGCCGATCTGACGGACGCCGCAGACGTCGCGAAGATCCGCGCCTTGCTGGACACCTGCGACCTGTTGCTCGATGCGCGCCTACCTGCCGAGATTCCAGCTTCATTGCTGGCGCATGATGATTTGCAAAAGGAACAGCCGGGGCTCGCGATCACCGCCATCTCGTGGTTCGGCGAGCACGGACTCTACAGCGGTTACCAGGCCACCGACTCCGTCTGCCGCAGCTTGGCCGGCAGCGTAAAACTGGTCGGCCCGGCCGAAGGTCCGCCGGTGTTGCCGCGCGACGGCCAGATTGCCGTGATGGCCGGGCTGACGGCCTTCATTCCGACACTCGCCGGATTATACGACCGCGCCACCGGCGCGCGGCGCTTCGCCGTCAGCGCCCATGCAGCGATGCTGCATATCAGCGAATTCGATACCGGACTGGCGCTGGAGTCCGGGTTCACGCGCCCGCGCATGGCGATCAACCGCTTCGGCCGCGGCTATCCGGTCGGCACCTTCCCGACCAAGGACGGCTGGCTCGGCATCACCGTGGTGACACCGGCGCAATGGGCAGCGTTCTGCGTCATGCTTGGCCTGCCCGAACTGGAGACCGAGCCGCATTTCATCGACAGCCTCGCACGCTCAAACCATTCCGCCGAGCTGCTCGCCATCTTCCAGCCGATCCTGATGCATCAGAGCGCGCAGCACTGGTTCGAGCGCGGCATCGCACTGCGCATCCCGCTCGCCGTGGTGCCCGACATGGCGACGCTCTTGACGCAGCCGTACTACCGCGACCGCGGCGCCTTTGCGCAAGTCGAGATCGGCACCGCGTCGTTCGAAGCGCCGGTGCTGCCGCAGCATCTCACCGCGTCGCGGCCGCTGCCCAATGGCCGCGCGCCGTTCGCCGGCGAGGATGACATCGCCGCGTTCTCCGCGCGCAAGCGCGTGGCAACGCGTCAGGCCACGCCGGACGATCCGCAGCCGCTGAAGGGCCTGCGCATCGTCGACCTCACCATGGGCTGGGCCGGGCCGCACGCGACGCGGCAGATGGGCGATCTCGGCGCCGACGTCATCAAGATCGAGTCGTGCCAGTATCCCGACTGGTTTCGCGGCACCGATCCGCGTGGGCCGTACCATCCCGAGCGGACCTATGAGAAGGTCTATTGGTACCAGCAGATGAACCGCAACAAGCGCGGCATCACGCTGGACCTCACTCAGCCGCGCGGCATGGCGCTGCTCAAGCAGTTGCTGGCCGGCGCCGATGCCGTGATCGACAATTATGCCGCCGACGTGCTGCCGCGCATGGGGCTCGATGCCGCCGCGATGCGCGCGATCAATCCGCGCCTCGTGGTCGTCACCATGCCGGCCTTCGGCATGAGCGGGCCGTGGAGTGGCGTGCGCGCCTATGGTTCGACGCTGGAGCAGGCTTCCGGGCTGCCCTCAGTGACCGGCCGCGAAGGCGATCCTCCGACCATGCTGCATGCCGCGCTCGGCGATCCGTTCGGCGGCGTCAGCGCCGCGGCAGCGCTGCTGCTCGGCTTCATGCATCAGAAGACCACCGGCGAAGGCCAGCATATCGACCTCAGCGCCACCGAAGCGCTGCTGCCGCTGGTGGCGCCGTCGGTGATCGAGCAGTCCATCACCGGCGCCTCCGGCCCGCGCATCGGCAACCGGCATCCCCGCTTCGTGCCGAACGGCTGCTTCCCCTGTCTCGGCGAGGACCAGTGGGTCACCATCGCCGTGCGGAGCGATGCCGAATGGCAGGCGCTCTGCCGGGTAATGCATCGCCCGGACCTCGCCGATGATCCTGCGCTGGCCACGGCCGACGGCCGCCGCGCCGAGGAGGATCGCGTCGAGGTGGCGGTCCGGCACTGGACCTCCAGCGTGAGGCCTGATTTGGCGATGGTGACGCTGCAGGATGCTGGCGTCCCCGCGGGCACGGCGCGCGCGCCGATGGATCTTGCCGGCGATCCGCATCTGCTGTCCGTCGGCCACTGGCAACCGGTGGCCAAGCGCCTGATGGGCCCGCATTTGCTGCCGTCGGTGGCCTATCGCGAGGGCGACGCAAAGATGCCCTACCCGATCACGCGTCTGGCGCCGACCCTCGGCCAACACAACGCGGAGGTCCTGCGCGACGTGCTGGGGCTGGGTACCGCCGAGATCGAGGAATTGCGCGCCGCGGAAATCATCGGCGACGCGGCGGTCTCGAAGAAAGCGAAAGCTGGGCCTAAGCCTAAGTGATGCTTGCGGCTTCTGACGCCTTGGCACACACTCGCATCATCCAAAGCCGGCCATGAATGGATCAAAAGATCTGACATGGCGCCAACGGCAATCAAAACATTCTCAGGGAGAAAACATCATGCGTCGTCTCGCACTGCTTGCGTCCATTGCGTTGCCGCTCAGCGCGGCCCTGTCGTTATTCGGCACGACCGCGATGGCGCAGGAAACCGTCAAGATCGGCTACATCGATCCTCTGTCCGGCGGCGGCGCCAGCGTCGGCGAGGTCGGCCTCAAGACCTTCCAGTACATGGCCGAGGAATTGAACGCCAAGGGCGGCATTCTCGGCAAGAAGGTCGAGATCGTGCCCCTCGACAACAAGACCAATCCGCAGGAGAGCCTGATCCAGGCGCAGAAGGCGATCGACTCGGGCGTGCGCTACCTGACCCAGGGCAACGGCTCGGCCGTCGCCGCCGCGCTGTCCGATTTCGTCACCAAATTCAACGACCGCAATCCCGGCAAGGAAGTGCTGTTCTTCAACTATGCCGCGGTGGATCCGGTGCTCACCAACGAGAAATGCAGCTATTGGCACTTTCGCTGGGATGCGAACTCCGACATCAAGATGGAGGCGCTCACCAACTACATGAAGGGCGTGCCGACCATCAAGAAACTCTATCTGATCAACCAGGACTATTCGTTCGGCCAGTCGGTGCGTACCCAGGCCCGCGCGATGCTGAAGACGAAACGGCCGGATGTCGAGATCGTCGGCGACGAGCTGCATCCGCTCCTGAAGATCACCGACTTCGCGCCCTATGTCGCCAAGATCAAGGCCTCGGGCGCCGACAGCGTCGTCACCGGCAACTGGGGCCAGGACATCGCGCTGCTGCTGAAGGCCGCGGCTGATTCCGGCCTCAAGGTGAACTGGTACACCTATTATGCGGGCGGCGCCGGCGGCCCGACCGCGATCAAGCAGGCCAACCTCAACGACCAGGTCTACGGCATCGTCGAGGGCATTCCGAACGGCACCTCGCCCGAGGCCGCCACCTTCGAAAAGGCCTTCCGCGCCAAGTTCGACGGCCAGACCCTGACCTATCCGCGCGCGGTGAACGAGATGCGCATGTTTGCTGCGGCGGCGGAAAAAGCCAAATCGGTCGACCCGGTGAAGGTCGCAGCGGCCCTCGAGGGTCTCGAGTTCGACGTGCTCAACGGCGGCAAGAGCATCATGCGCAAGGACGACCACCAGTTCTTCCAGCCGATGTACATCGCCGAGTTCGGCGAGCTGAAGGACAAGGCTGGTTTTGACGAGGAAAAGACTGGCTGGGGCTGGAAGATCGCCGCCAAGGTCGACACCCCGCAGACCATGTTGCCCACAACCTGCAAGATGGAACGGCCGTAAGGCACCACGCTGCGGCAGGCACTGCTTGCCCCCTCCCCCTCGGGGGGAGGGCTGGGGAGAGGGGAGCCACACAACGAAGAGGGGGGGGGGGCCCCCCCCCGAGCGGGGCGCGGGCCACGCCGCGGGCTCGGGGGGGGGGGGGGCGGGGCGCCCCCCCCCCCCCAGCCCCA
>JBEVEC010000322.1:0-9781 GCA_040512975.1 Tardiphaga sp.
GCTTTGCTCTCTGGGCTTTGGCTTCACAGACGTCGGCGATCGGCTCGGATCAGTTCGCCGACCAGATCGGCAGGTTGCGCCACCAGTTCCACCATTCCGACCAGGCCTGGCCTTCCGACCACAAAGGTCCGGAGATCACGATGCAGACGGCGCTGAAGAAGGTTGCGGACAGCGCCACGAACAGGCCGAGGCGGTGGATGCCGATGGTGCCGACGGAATAGCCGATCAGGTCGCGGAACATGGTGTTCTCATGCTCCGGCGACTTCACCGGTTCGCCCCTGTCGGGATTGGTCGATGACAGGATCAGGCCGCCATGCAGCGACAGCGCCAGGCACGTCGTGAAGAAGAACGTGATGGCGATCATATGCGCGGGATTGTAATGGAAGTTGCCGTATTGGTATCCGGTGTTCGACACCCAATCGAGATGGGTGATGATGCCGTAGGGGAAGCCGTAGCTCCACGACCCCATCAGCACCGGCCGGATCACCACCAGCGTGAAATAAGCGAGGATCGCAAAGCCGAAGGCGAACGGCACGGGGTAGCCGATGCCGAGCTTGCGGCAGATCTCGACCTCGCGCAGCGCCCATGACCCGAAGGCGCCGAGCGCGCAGACCGTGACGATTTGCCAGATGCCACCCTCCTGCAACGGCGCGAAGGTCAGGCCATAGGCGACGTCCGGCGGGTTGATCGAGATCTGCCAAAGATTCCAGGTCGGGCCCAGGGCCGCCGACCACAGGATCATGGCGATGCCGACCAGCGCGAAGAACGCCGTGGTGACGCCGAAGAAGCCGACATAGAACGGCCCGGCCCAGAAGTCGAACAGGTCGCCGCCGATCAGCGTGCCGCCGCGAACGCGGTATTTCTTTTCAAAGCTGAGCATCGCCATCGATGGTTCCTCCGCGTGCGAATGGTCACGTCACGTATCAATCTGCGTTTTGTCGCATCCGGAGCGGGCGATGCGGTTGCTCATGCCGCGGTCGTCCGTTCCGGGATGCATGGCGTCACCAGGTCATGCCGTCAGGACGGCATCACCGGTGGTGCATAAGGCAGAGACATCTCCGCCGCCTTCGGCGGTCCCTTGCGCGGGCCGTCGAGCCAGTTGAACCGATCCGTGCTGAGCAGGATGAAGTGGATCACGATCGCCAATCCGAACAGGAACGTGAACAGCAGGATCAGCGCCCGGCGCGGATCGAACAGAAGCCAGATTCGCCACATGTTGGATCTCCGTCAGGTCAGATAGGACATGGAAACGCTGGCGAGGTGCTGCACACCCTCCAGCGCCGTCTTGTAGCCACCCGGGCCGGGAAGCCACGGACGCCACATCCAGGCAAGGATGTGAGCCACCACCGCAATCGCCGTGAAGAGCAGGAAGCTCGTCATGAAGATCGAGTGGAATTCCTTGGCTTCGGCTTCGGATAGCCCCGATATGGAACCGTCCTTCATTTGGTATTCCTCCTGATGATAGCCTTGCGGCCCTTTGCCACCCGAGCGAGGGCGACAGCGAATGCCGGGTGTCTGTGATCCGGCAGGTGTCCGCCCGGCACTGCCGGACGAATTCGATATCTACAGTCCCATGAAGGACGAACTCACGATGACGCTGGCCGCGGTGGACGCCTCGCTGAAGATGGACTCGCGCCGAAGGTTGTCGCCGAAGGCCGAAGTTCGGCGCCACGGCGCGACACGCTTGATCACGGCGCGGCCGAGAAACAGCAGGTAGCAGGCGCCATAGAGCGCGCGGCACTCGATGGAGCGATGCGGCAGCAACATCTTGGAGCGAGGCACGCCATGCGCGTAGTCTGACATCGACAGTTCCTCCGCATAGGTGGCGCTGTTGCGAGCGCTCACCGGATTTTGACGCATCACCTCAAGCGGGCTGCCCGTCCTTCAGCGCAGCCCGCGCACTCACCACGAAATCGGACGTCACAAGCGTTTCGCCGGCGCGCCGCGCGCCGCTCTCGGCGGCATCGCGCAGACGCTTGGCGGCAGAAATCCGCACCAGGACCGGATGGGCCTCGAGGACCTCGTCGAGCAGCGCCTTGGCCTCGTCGCTCCAAAGGATCTCTTCATGCAGCCGGGCCGGCGTCGGATCGACGCGGTCCATGTCGGAGGCCAGCGGCAGGATGCCGAACAGCGCATCGAACAGCGCGTTGCAGACCTCCTGCACCAGATAGGTCGCGCCGGAATACCCCATGAAGGGCGTGCCCAGATGGCGGCGGATCACGGCGCCCGGAAACGACGCCGGAATATAGATCGCCCGGCCGCCGGACTCGGCGAGATACATCCGCTCGTTATAGCTGCCGAACAGGATCAGCGGCGGCGTGCTGCGCACAGCCGAGCGAACCGCGTCGTTGTCCGGCTTCACGCCGGGCTTGCGCGCAAAGGAGAAGGTGCAGGGCAGACCCATCTCGGTCTCGAGAAATTGTCGCACGCCGCGTGCATAGGTCTCGTTGGCGACGATGGCAAAGCTCGCGGTGCCGAAAAAGTCCTGCGTCACCGAGCGCCACAGGTCCCACAGCGGCTTGATGGTGGTGTGCTTCTCGCGCGCGATGAACGGCTCCGGATCGAGGCCGAGCAACTCGCCGAGCTTGCGCAAGAAGCGCGTGGTGGAATGCAGCCCGATCGGCGCCTGCAGATAGGGCCGCTCCAGCGCCTCGCATAATTGCCGGCCGAATTCGCGGTACAGGCAGACATTGACGTCGGCATTCACCAGTTTCGGGATGTCGGCCAGATGGCTGCCGAGCGGGAACACCATGTTGACGTCGGCGCCGATGCCCTCGACCAGACGCCGGACCTCGGCGAGATCGCTCGGCATGTTGAAGGTGCCGTAGATCGGCCCGATGATGTTGACCCGCGGCCTGACATCCGGCGACAGCGGCTTGCGCTCCGGGATCTTTTTCGGGCCGTATTCCTTCCATAGCCAGACGATGGCGCGGTCGGCGCTCTGCCACTGGTCCTCGTCGATGGTGCGCGGCAGGAAGCGCTTGATATTGGTGCCCTCGGGCGTGACGCCGCCGCCGATCATCTCGGCGATCGAGCCGGTGACCACCACCGCCGGCAGATACGGATCGAGCGCCTTGTGCGCGCGCTTCATCGCGCCCTCGGTGCCGGTCTGGCCGAGTTCTTCCTCGCCCAGCCCCGTGACCACGATGGGCAGTTCATGCGGCGGCAGCGCGTCGGTGTAATGCAGCACCGAGGTCACCGGCAGGTTCTCGCAGCCGACGGGGCCGTCGATGATGACCTGCAAGCCCTTCACCGCGGTGAAGGCATAGACCGCGCCCCAGTAGCCACCCGCCCGATCATGATCCAATACCAGCATCAGATCATCTCCTCGGCTTTGCGCTTCTTGGCCGCGGCGTCGATCTGCTTTTTGTATTTTTCCCGGAAGGCCGCGTTCGGCTTCGGCATGTCTTCCCAGACGCCCGCATTGTCGCCTTCGCCGACATCGCCGAAGAAATCGCGCATCTCATCGAAGCGGCCTTGATTGGCCAGCGCCGCATTGACCACCTGTGCCAGCGATCCCGCGCCAGCGGCGCCGAACAGCGGCCGCGCCGAAATCAGATTGGTGAAATACAAAGCGGGGATCGCGAGCTGCTTTGCTTTTTGCACGATCGGCGTGGTGCCGATGGCGAGGTCCGGCCTGAACTCGCCGACCGCGGCGAGATCCATTTCCAGCGACGCGCGATATTGCACGCGCGTCCCTTCAGCCTCCAGCCATTCGCGGTCGGGATCGGACCACGGCGTGCGCGGACAGGCCGTGCCGACATAGGGCACCGTGGCCCCGCTCTCGATCAGCAGCCGCGCAACCAGCAGCTCCGAGCCCTCATAGCCGGATACGGTGATGCGCGCCTCGACGGGCTTGGCGGCTAAAGCGCCCCTGATCGCCGGCAGATACTTGTTCTGGGCTGCATCGATCTTGTCACGCCCAACGTTGCACGCGTTGCCGATGGCCTCGAGCCAGGCCGCCGTGCCGTCATAGCCCACGGGCGCCGAGCCCACGATGGTGCGACCGGCAAGATCGAATTGGCGGAAGCTCGCGGTGTAGAACGGATGGACGGCCGCCACCACCGCGCAATCCAGCGCGGCGTAGAGCTCGCGCCATTCGCGCGTCGGCACCACCGGCCCCGCGGCGAGGCCCAGCGGCTCCAGCATCATGCCGATGCCGACGGGATCCGCGGGAAACATCTCGCCGACCAGCGCCACCGTCGGCCGTTCGCTGCGGCCGCCACGCGGCGCCTGCACCGGGCCCTGCTCCACTTCCTTGCGCGCATATTCCAGCATCGCCGCCGCCAGCACGTCCTTGGCCTCGGCATGGGTCGGCACGCCGAAACCGGGCACGTCGATGCCGATGATGCGCACGCCGTTGATTTCGTCCGGCAGCAGATCGAGCGGCACGCCCGAGGCCGTCGGCACGCAGAGATTGGTGACGATGATGGTGTCGTACAGCGCAGGATCGGCGAGCTTGAACACCGCCTCGCGGATGTCCTCGAACAGTTTTCCGGTCACCAGCGTCTCGGAATTGAATGGCACGTAGCCGACCGACCGCCGCGCGCCGTAGAAATGCGAGGTGAAGGTCAGGCCATAGACGCAGCAGGCCGAGCCCGACAGCACCGTCGCTGTGCGCCGCATCCGCAGGCCGACGCGTAGCGATCCGAAGGCCGGGCACATGCTCTGCGGCTGGTCGTGCGGGCCCTTGGGATAGTCGGTGGCGTAGCGATCCAGGATCTCGCTCTTGCCCGCGGCGTTTGCCGCCGCGGCGAGCTCGGTCTTGCCGGCGTGACAGCCGAGGCCATCCGTCTTCGTCGCAGCCGCATTGATGACCGGCGCGGCAGGCGTCGCCACCGCGTCATCGACCGTGATCTCGACCTCGACAGCGTCATGCGCAACCGATTCGCCGATCGTGCCGCTGTAGCGAGGAAGGATCGCGTTCATGCCTCGCCCCTATGCCGCGTCGTAGACGACTTCGAGGGACGGCTTGTCGACCAGCGTCTTGCCGCACATGTCTTCCATGGTCGCGGGCTCCAGCACCACGCCGCGCCCCACGACCTCGCCGGCGAACAGGCCGAGCAGGCCGTCCGTGCTCAGTGGCGTCGGCCGCACCGGCGGGGCCAGGCCGACATTCTCGGCCAACGTTTCGAACAGCGACGCCCATTCGCCACCCGGCAGGCCGATGATCTCGTAGTTGGCAGATTTCTTGCGGATGTCGTCATCGGCCGGGATCGCGGCGAGCACCGGAATGCCCACCGACTTGGCGAAGGCCGCGGCCTCGCCGCTGCCATCATCCTTGTTGATCACCATGCCGGCGACGCCGACATTGCCGCCGAGCTTGCGGAAATACTCCACCGCCGAGCAGACATTGTTGGCGACGTACAGCGACTGCAGATCGTTCGAGCCGACGACGATGACCTTCTGGCACATGTCGCGTGCAATCGGCAGGCCGAAGCCGCCGCACACCACGTCGCCAAGGAAGTCGAGCAGCACGTAGTCAAAACCCCATTCGTGGAAGCCGAGCTTCTCCAATAGCTCGAAGCCATGGATGATGCCGCGGCCGCCGCAGCCGCGGCCGACCTCGGGGCCGCCGAGCTCCATGGCGAAGACGCCGTCGCGCTTGAAGCAGACATCGCCGATCTTGACGTCCTCGCCGGCGAGTTTCTTTTTCGACGAGGTCTCGATGATGGTCGGGCACGCACGGCCGCCGAACAGCAGCGACGTGGTGTCGCTCTTCGGGTCGCAACCAATCAACAGAACCTTCTTGCCCTGCTGCGCCATCATGTAGCTGAGGTTGGCCAGCGTAAAACTCTTGCCGATGCCGCCCTTGCCGTAGATCGCGATGATCTGGGTGTCCTTGGTCACCTCGCCGGTGACCGGCGCATCCGGCTCGATCGCGGCTTCGACGCGGAGGGCATCCTGCATGCTGATGGTGGGGACGGCGTTCATGAGGGCGACCTCCAGGTCAGAGCCATTTTGAGGCAATTGGAATCCTCGAACGCCGTGCGATAGGCGTCCGCTGCGTCCCGCGCTTCGCGATGATGTGTGATGAGGCCATCGAGCGACAATTTGCCGGTTTCGATCAGCGTCCGCGTGGCCGCGAGATCGGCCGGCTGCCACTGCGCGGCGACGCGCAGACGGGCCTCGCGCATGAAGGCCGGCGCGAAGGCAAAGGAGAGCGGCGTGCTGTAGAAACCGGCGAGCACGATCTCGCCGGACGGCGCAAGGCGACCGATCAGCTTATCGAGCAGATTGCCGGCGCCGGAGACATCCACGATGCAGCGATAGTCGTGGCGTTCATCTGCCGCGGGATCCAGGACTTCGTAACCAAGCGCGCCGTGGGCGCGCGCGGGGTTGTTTTCCCACACCACGGGCGGTGGATATCCCAGCGCGATGGCGATGCGCGCCAGCAGACGGCCGAGCACGCCGTGGCCGATGATACATTGCGGTGGCACCGCGCCGGTCGCGATGGCGTGATACGCGGTGGCTGCCAGCGCCAGCAGAATGCCACGCTCGCCGATCTGCGGATCCAGCGCCATCACGCGCTGCGCCGGCACCACGAGGCGCGACGCCGATGCGCCGAACAGGCCGCGCACCTCGCCGAAGCATTTTGCGCCCGGCACGAACACGGTGTCGCCGACATGCAATCCGGTTTCGCCTAGAACCTCGACGATGCGACCCACGGACTCATATCCGGGGACCAGCGGATATCCCATGCCCGGGAAGGACGGCATCTTGCCGGACCACAGCAGCCGTTCGGTGCCGGTCGAGACGCCGCTGAACTCGACATCGACGACAACGTCGCCAGCGACCGGTTCGGACAAAGCGAGCGTCTGGAGCGCGATCTGCTCCGGCTGCTTGAGAACGACGGCGATGATGTCCATCGCTAACTCCCGGTCACGGCAGGCGCTTGTTGCGCCCTTCAAGTGTCAAGTTACGCTGACTATCCGAGGTGTCAAGCTTGATTAACATACTCCGTCTCGATCTCAGCTGACATTTTGCGCGCGGTGACGACGCTGGTGAGCATCGGCATGTCCGCCGGCTGCAGCGCGATGGCCGCAAACCCTGCCTCTGTCAGCATCTCGTGCAGCCGCGCGAAAGTCCGTGGACGTCCGCTGCCCATCGCCCGTAGATAGAAAGCGAAATAGGCATCGCCGATCGGCTCGGAGCCGCGGCTGCCGGCGAGCGGTTCGGCGATCAGCAGCGTGCCATCGGCCGGGAGAACGGCGTGGATGGCGCGCAGCAGGTGCACCACCACGTCATCATTGTGATCGTGCAGGATACGGATCAGCGAGACGATGTCGGCGCCTTCCGGCAAGGGATCGTGGATGAAGCTGCCGCCAATGGCGACCGCCCGTGCCGACAGGCCTTCGTCCTGAAAGCGCGCGCAGGCCTGATCGGCGACGGCGGGCAGATCGAACAGGACGCAACGCAGCTTCGGATAGCGTCGCGCGACCAGCGACAGAAAGGCGCCGTTGCCGCCGCCGATATCGAGCAAGCAGCGACGTCCGTTGAATGCGTCACGCGACAGCACCTGATGCGCGATCATCGGCTGCGACTGCGCCATCAGATCGGTATAGGGCGTGACGGCATCCGGAATCAGATCGGAGGGTCTGGCAGTGCCGGCATAGGGCCAGAAGCCGGCGAGCCGGCCACCGCCCGGCTCACCTCGCAGCAAGGCGACGGGATCCCTGAGATCATCATAGAGCATGGCATGATGCTGGATCATCGCTATGACGCCGGGGTTGCCGAGCAGCGCCGCGCCGCGCGACCCCAGGCCATAGCGATCGCGGCTGCGTTTCTGCGCCAGTTGCAGCGACACCGCGGCATCCAGCAGCAGCCGTGTGGATTCGACGGACAGGCCGATCCGTTCAGCTAGTTCATCCACGCTGCGTGGCATTTGTGCGAGCTGGTTAAAGACGTCGAGTTTCACGCACGCGAACAGGATTTGCGAATAGACAAAGCCGGCGCAGAGATCGAACAATGCGTTGGCGCGGCGGCGGGCGATCGGCCGCGTCAGCGCAAAACTGCCGGCAAATCGCTGGAATCCCGCATTGGACAGCATTTGGTCACGCCATCCCAGCAGCCGATCGCGCCACGATAACGCTGACTGCTTCCCGGGTCGAGTGCGCGACATCGCAGCTTCGCCGCTGTCGCCTGTAGACGAGTCGGACGCCACGCGATGCGCGACGCCGGCCATGGCATCAGGCCGCGAATTGCGCCAGCCTGGCCGGCACCAGACGGCGCGCCTCCGACAGCATCAGCGCGCGCAATTCGCCGGCATTGGCACAAGGCGGCATCGCATCGATGGCGTCGCGCACGAGCTGGTGCAGCAGGTGCACGGCGCCGTCGAGGCCATGGGCGATCACCGCGCTCGGCCGTCCATGCGCAACGTCCTGCCCGACGGGCTTGCCGATCTCGTCTTCGTCGGCGGCGGCATCGCGGATATCGTCGGCGACCTGATAGGCCTCGCCAAGTTTCTCACCGAGCATGCGCCACGGCTCCGCATCGACGCCGGCCGCTGCTGCGCCGGCCACGGACGCCGCGGCGAACAACGCGCCGGTCTTGGCGCGATGATAATGCACGAGGTCGATCTCCGTCTCGCATTCCCACGCCTGCCCCGCCACGATGCCCGAAGGCACGCCGACCGAACTTGCGATCGTGCTCGTCAGCGCGGCCAACCTGTCCGGCGCGCAGGGACTGCGTGCCAGGGTCTGAAACGCCAGCACGATCAGCGCGTCGCCGGCGAGCACCGCAAGCGGCTCGCCAAACGCCTTGTGCACGGAGGGACGCCCCCGTCTGACATCGGCAGCGTCGAAGCACGGCAGGTCGTCATGAACGAGGGACGCACAATGCAGAAGCTCGAGCGCTGCACCGGCGGCGTCAGTGGCGGCGGGATTGTCCTCGCCGCAGGCGGCAGCGACGCTGTGGCATAGCCGCGGCCGGATGCGCGCGCCCCTCGGAAACACGGCATGACGCATGGCCACAGCCAACCGTGGCGGACATCCCGGCAGTTCTGCCCTGGCAATCGCGGCGATAAGGGCTTGCTCGATCCGGTTGGCGACATCCATGGCGATCTCCCGTGACGGCGGTTTGGTGTCAATTTGACATGCCGGCTAGAAGTGTCAATGTATATTTACATATGGGCAGTCTGGAAAAGTTGACACCTGATCATGTCGAATTCTCGCGTGGTTATCGTCGGTGCGGGTGTGGCGGGTCTGGCCTCGGCTGTCACCCTTGCTGCCCAGGGCGTCGATGTCACCGTGCTCGAACGCTGCGAGACGCCCGGCGGCAAATTGAGGCAAATCAGCATCGACGATCGTCAGATCGACAGCGGACCGACAGTGTTCACCATGCGCTGGGTGTTCGACGAACTGTTCGCGCAGGCCGGCCTCACATTCACCGATCAGGTCCGGCTGCAGCCGCTCGATATCCTTGCGCGCCATGCCTGGGATGCGACATCGCGGCTCGACCTGTTCGCCGACGAGGAGCGATCCGTGGCGGCGATCGGCGGTTTTGCGGGCGCCGCGGAAGCTGCGCGTTATCGCGCCTTCTGCCGCGATACCAAACGCATCTACGACATCCTCGAGACGCCGTTCCTGCGCGCGGACCGGCCAAGCATGGGCGCGCTGCTCGGCGCCAACGGGTTTCGCGGGCTGTTCGAATTGCCGGAGATCAAGCCGTTCTCGACCATGGCGTCGGCGCTGGCAAAATACTTTCACGATCCGCGGCTGCGGCAACTGTTCGGCCGTTACGCCACCTATTGCGGCTCGTCGCCGTATCTGGCGCCGGCGAC
>JBEVEC010000323.1:0-12838 GCA_040512975.1 Tardiphaga sp.
GATCAGCCATTCGCGGAACAGGTCGCGCACCTCCAGCGGCAGCCGCAGCAGCACGTAGCTGGCTTCCTTGACGCCGGCATGGGCGCCGGCATCCAGAATGCGTTCGATCTCGCTGTCGTTCAGCGCGGGGATCACCGGCGCCACCAGCACGGAGGTCGGAATGCCGGCCTCCGTCAACTGCCGCAGCGCCTCCAGCCGCTTCGCCGGCGTCGAGGCACGCGGCTCCATGGTGCGCGCCAGCTTCGGGTCCAGCGTCGTCACCGAGATCGCGACCTTGGCCAGGTTGCGCTTCGCCATCCGCGCAAGGATATCGATGTCGCGCGTCACCAGCGCCGACTTGGTGACGATGCCGACCGGATGGCCGGTCTTTTCAAGCACCTCGAGAATGCCGCGCATGATTTTGCGCTCGCGCTCGATCGGCTGGTACGGATCGGTGTTGGTGCCGATCGCGATCATTTTCGGCTCGTATTCCGCCGCTGCCAGTTCCTTCTCCAGCAGCCCCGGCGCGTCCGGCTTCACGAACAGACGGGACTCGAAATCCAGCCCCGGCGACAGGCCGAGATAGGCGTGGGTCGGTCGCGCAAAGCAGTACACGCAGCCGTGCTCGCAGCCGCGATAGGGGTTGATCGAGCGGTCGAAGCCGATATCTGGCGACTCGTTGCGGGTGATGACCTTGCGCGCCGTGTCGGTGGCGACGATGGTCTTGAACGGCGGCAATTCGTCGAGGCTCTGCCATCCGTCGTCGAACGCGACCCGCGCCTCGGCCTCGAAGCGCCCGCTGTCGTTGGACTGGGCGCCGCGACCACGCCGCCGCTGGCGGTCGATCGCCACGGCAATTTCGGGGAATGGAGAGATCACACCCGCCGGTTGAACGGTGGGCACAGGGGCCGGCGGGAGTTTGAGGGCGGCGATCTTGCGACTCATGCCATCAAGATAGCCGCCCCATGGAACAAATCAAGAACATAAATGCTGATACACTGCGCAATTATGGGCATCCGGCGGGTGGGCGCGTTGCGAATGGTGGCTGTTTTCACCATGACGAAATGATAAACCCCGCGCTCGCGCAAGTTTAGGTAATATCCGCCGCTATGTTAAGCGTCATCATTCCCACCGAAGGCCTCGAGCAGCCGGCGGTCGCCACCCTGGCGGCGCTGGTGCCGGGCGCGGCTGCCGGCGTGATCCGTGAGGTGCTGCTGGTCGACCGCGCCGCCTCGGACGTGATCGAGCGCGTCGCCGATGTCGCCGGCTGTGACTATCTGCCGTTCGAAGGGTCACGGGCGGCCGCGATGGCTGTGGGCGCGCGGCAAGCTCGCTCGCCCTGGCTGATGTTTCTACACGCCGGCGCAGTTCTCGACGCCGGCTGGATCGATGAGACCTCGCAATTCATCCAGCGCGTCTCGCTCGGCGACCGGCCGCGCGCCGGCATCTTCCGCTATGCACGCTCGCCTTATGACGAGACCGGCCTGCGCGATGGCGTGAAGCATCTGCTGCGGAGCCTCACGGGCCCGAAAGCCGATCAGGGCCTTCTGATCGCGCGCGATCACTACGACCGGCTCGGCGGCTATGCCGATGCCGGCCGCGCGGAAGCGCGGCTGCTGCGCCAGCTCGGCCGCTCCTCGCGCACGCTGCTGCGCAGCCGCATCATCGTCGCCTGAGAGTACTTGCCATCGTCAACTAAATGGTTGACGATGGCAACGATCGAGGTGCGCTATGACCGAACCCGTTTCGCAGCAGGCCATCGCCGGCGTCCGCGCCTTCAACCGCTTTTATACGAGGCGGCTCGGCGTGCTGGACCAGCAGGTGATGAAGAGCCCCTATTCGCTCACCGAGGCACGGGTGCTCTACGAACTGGCCTTGCGGTCGACGCCGTCGGCCAAGGACATCGCCACCGCGCTCGGGCTCGACCCCGGCTATCTCAGCCGTATTGTGCAGACCTTCACCGACAAAGGGCTTGTCACCCGCCGGCCCGCGCCCGCCGACCGGCGGCAATATCTGCTGACCCTGACCGCCAAGGGACGCCTCGCCTTCGGCAGGCTCAACCAGGTGTCGCATAACGACGTGGCGTCGATGCTGGCGACGCTGGGGCCGGCGCAGGCCGATCGCATGGTGTACGCGATGACCGCGATCCGTCGCCTGCTCGGCGATGATACACCACCCACCGCCGCGACATTGCGGGCGCCGCAGCCCGGCGACCTCGGCTGGGTGGTGCAGAGCCATGCTGCGGTCTATGCGGCCGAGTATGGATTCGGCGTGGCCTTCGAAGGACTGGTCGCGGACATCGTGGCGGGGTTCGCGAAATCGTTCGACGCCGCGCGCGAGCGCTGCTGGATCGCGGAGCGCGACGGTGCCCCGGTCGGTTCGGTGTTTCTGGTGCGGGAAACCGACGATGTCGCCAGGCTGCGTCTGCTGCTGGTCGATCCCGCCGGGCGCGGCCAAGGCCTCGGCCGGCGGCTGGTGCTGGAATGCATCTGCTTTGCCCGGCAGTGCGGCTACCGCAAGATCAAGCTCTGGACCCACAGCATCCTGCTCGCCGCGCGGCAGATCTATCGGGACGCCGGATTCGTGCTGGTCGACAGCAAACCGCACCGCAGCTTCGGCCCGGAGTTGATGGGTGAGACGTGGGAATTGGTGTTGAACCTGTCGCCCGGGTAAAGCGCAGCGCAACCCGGGCTACGAGATTTACACCGCCGCGCCCTTGGCCTTGGGCCGGCGCAGATGCTCGTCCAGCCGCGGCATGATCTCGACGAAATTGCACGGCCGCGTGCGGTAATCGAGCTGCGCCGCCAGGATGCCGTCCCAGCCGTCGCGGCAGGCGCCAGGGGAGCCCGGCAGGCAGAAGATGAAGGTCGCGCCGGCGGTGCCCGCGGTGGCGCGGCTCTGGATCGTCGAGGCGCCGATCTTGGCGTGGCTCAGCATGTGGAAGGCGATGGAAAAGCCGTCCATGCGTTTCTCGAACAACGGCTCGATCGCTTCCGGCGTCACGTCACGCCCGGTGAAGCCGGTGCCGCCGGTGGTGATGACCGCATCGATGCCGGGGTCGGCGATCCAGCGTTTGACGACAGCGCGGATTGCCTCGATATCGTCGGTCACGATCTCGCGCTGCGCCAGTTGGTGACCGGCCGCCGTCAACCGCTCCGCCAGCGTCGCGCCCGACTTGTCGTCGTCGCGCGACCGCGTGTCGGAGATGGTCAGCACCGCGATGTTCAGCGGCACGAAGTCCTTGGTCTCATCGATCGGCATCACATCGCCTCTGCTGTCCCGAACGCCATGGCCGTTACAGGCGCTGCGCTCCGAACGTGTTGCAGGCCTGCACGGTGCCCTGCTGATAGCCGTTCATGAACCAGCGCTTGCGCTGCTCGGCAGAACCATGGGTGAAAGAGTCAGGCACCACGCGGCCGGTGGCCTGCTTCTGCAGCGTGTCATCGCCGATCGCAGAGGCGGTGTTCAGCGCGGCATCGATATCGCCCTGCTCCAGGAAGCCGGGCCGCTTCTTCTCTTCGCGATTGACCCAGACGCCCGACAGGCAGTCGGCCTGCAACTCGACCTTGACCTGCAACGCGTTGGATTCCGCCTTGCTGCCGGCCTGCTCCTGCAGCTGCGTCACCTTGGGCAGGATGCCGAGCAGGTTCTGGATGTGGTGGCCGGCTTCATGGGCGATGATGTAGGCGGCCGTGAACTTGCAGGCATTGCCCGAACAGCCATGGAAGCGCGTCTCGACCTGGCGGAAGAAATTGGTGTCAAGGAAGATCTGCTTGTCCGGCGGGCAATAGAACGGTCCCATCGCCGACTGCGCCATGCCGCAACGGCCGCCATTGGTGGCGTTGCGAAACAGCACGATGCGCGGGCCCTTATAGGTCTTGCCGTCAGCGGAAAAAATTTCGTTCCAGCGGTCGTCGATCTCGCCGAGCCCGCCGGAGATCATGCTGCCCATTTCGTCGGTCGGCGCGCCGGATTTGGTCGGCGTCGAGCGCCGATCGGTCTGATAAGACGGCGACTGCTGGCCGCCGGTGAGAATCTCGGCACCACCGATCAGGATGCGCGGGTCGATGCCGAACGCCCAGCCGACGAGGCCGAGCACGATCACCGTCCCGATGCCGAGCCCGCCGCCGCCCATCGGAATGCCGAAGCCGCCGCCTCCCCCGCCACCGCCGGAATCGTCGCGACGGTCGTCGATATCGTCGCTGCGACGGAAGTCATCGTAACGCATCGGGTGAATTCCTTCAGTTCAAGCGGCTTTGCGGCAATTGCGCCCAATAGGGCGAACACACAACGCGCTTGCGGCGTAAAATTTCCAAAAATTTCCTCGGCATTAAGCATTATCTCGCCAGGCAAATCTTGCCTAGTTCGAACTCTCTCTCAATTAAGTCGATTTTTACTTTGCCGGGTCAATGTCTCGCCTGTCGGTTGTTTAGTCCCGCGTCGCCGACAGCGTCACCTGAGTCAGAGTAATTGAGTCATGGTTGTTTCGCGTCGCGGGGCGTCTGCAAGGGCGCCCCGCACCCACTTCGAAACCACACCCAGCAGCCGAATCGTCATTGGCGATTGCGTCGCTGAGATGTCGAAGCTTCCGTCGGCCTCGGTCGATCTGGTCTTCGCCGATCCGCCGTACAACCTGCAACTGAAGGGCGATCTCAAGCGCCCTGACGAATCGCATGTCGATGCGGTGAACAACGACTGGGACAAGTTCTCGTCCTTTGCCGCCTATGACGATTTCACGCGCGCCTGGCTGCTGGCCGCGCGCCGCATCATGAAGCCGTCGGCGACGTTGTGGGTGATCGGCTCGTATCACAACATTTTCCGCGTCGGCGCGATCATGCAGGACCTCGGCTTCTGGGTTCTCAACGACATCGTGTGGCGCAAGTCGAACCCGATGCCGAATTTCCGCGGCCGTCGCTTCACCAATGCGCACGAGACCATGATCTGGGCCGCGCGCGATGAGAACGCCAAGGGATACACCTTCAATTACGAGGCGCTCAAGGCCGCCAACGAGGACGTCCAGGCGCGCTCCGACTGGCTGATTCCGCTCTGCACCGGCGACGAGCGCCTGAAGGGCGCCGACGGCAAGAAGGTGCATCCGACGCAGAAGCCCGAAGGCCTGCTGGCCCGCGTGCTGCTGTCGTCGTCGAAGCCCGGCGATCTGGTGATCGACCCGTTCAACGGCACCGGCACCACCGGCGCCGTCGCCAAGCGCCTCGGCCGCAATTATATCGGCTTCGAGCGCGACCGCGACTACGCCGCGGCAGCCGAAGCCCGCATCGCCGCCATCGAGCCGCTGCCGGACGCCACGCTGGCGCCGTTCATGACGGCGCGCTCGGCGCCCCGCGTCGCGTTCTCCGAACTGGTCGAGCGCGGCATGATCTCGCCCGGCACAAAACTGTTCGACGGCAAGAAGCGCCATGGCGCGCTGGTGCGCGCCGACGGCGCCATCCTGTTCGGCGATAAGGTCGGCTCGATCCATCGCATGGGCGCCGTGGCGCAGGGCTCCGCCGCCTGCAACGGCTGGACGTTCTGGCACGTCGAAACCAAAAAGGGCCTGCGGCTGATTGACGAGCTGCGCGCCGAGATCCGCACGGAAATGGGCGCGGTTTAGACCCCGACCGGTCAAATCTACCGGCAAGGATTGCCGGGCTGTGACAACAGCCCTGCCCGCGTCGATCCAACTCCTTCTAATGTCTGAATATTTCTATGGCCTGTAATTTGCTCCGTTGGCATCGACCGTGCCTCCGGAGATTACAATGTCCGAATCCATCATCTCGACCCTGATCTCGTCGCCTTCGGCTCTAAAGCTGAAAGCGGCGGCGCAGAAAACGGCCGCCGCTCCGGTCCTGTCTTCGAGCAAGCCGCAATCCTCCGAAGACAAGTTTCTCGCCTTTGCCAAGATGTCGCCGGCCGACCGCATGCGGGCGCAGATGCTGGCGGGGATGGGCCTGACGGAAGATCAGCTCAAGGCCATGTCGCCGGAGCAGCAGAAGATGATCGAACAGCGGATCGAAGAGCAACTCAAGCAGGCCGCGCAGAAGCAGCTCGAAAAAGGCCAGAGCGCCGGCGGCTTTTTCACCGACATCAAGGTCTGATTGCAGCGGGGTCTATTTGGCCCGATTGAATGGCATCCGGCGTGTGCCGTGACTTCGATCACATCGCAGGTAGATAGCTCGCCTGCGCGCCGCGACAATTTGTGTCGCAACCGGCTGCACGCTCCCCCGTACATGAAACAGAGACCCGGACCTTAACGCCGCTTTTGCGGCAGGGATTCATCGGGGATTCAACATGATACCACGGCAGTTTCGTACCGTTAGGGATTGGCAAGCGGGCGCATGGCAGAAATGGGCCTCGACCCATGCAAGGCCACGCAATGCGCAATTTCTTTCATAAGCTTCGCGATCATCTGCACGCGATCCAGGACCGCCTGTCCGTGCAGGCGCAGATCATCGCAGCGATCACCACCACGGTGATCCTGCTGGTCGGCGCGCTTGCCGCCGGCGCGGCTTTTGTCAGCTATCGCAACACAGCAGCCCTGGTCAGCACCCGCCTGGCAAGCGTCGCATCGACCACCGCCGAGCGGCTGGATCGCTTCATGGCCGTGCGCCAGCAGGAAATACGCTTGTTCTCGCAGCTGGAATCGCTGCGCCCGCTGTGGAAAGGCGATCCGGACACGCTGCGCAAGTCGCTTGAACAGCTGCAGAGTTCGTTCACCGATTTCGCCTGGATCGGCTTCGCCCTGCCCGACGGCACCGTCGCCGCCTCGACCGGCGGCCTGCTGCAGGGCCGATCGGTGTCGGAACGTCCGTGGTTTCGCACCGGCCTCCATGATTCCAGCATCGGCGATGTCCACGAGGCGGCCTTGCTGGCGTCGCTGCTGGCAAAACGCGCGGACGGCGAGCCGTATCGCTTTGTCGATATCGCCCTGCCCGTGCGCGACGCCGGTGGCAACCTGCTTGGCGTGCTCGGCGCACATCTGAACTGGGACTGGGCACGCAACATCATCGCCAGCGCCGAAGCCAATGACGGCGACACCGACACCACGATGTCGGTGCTGTCGAAGACCGGCACCGTGCTGCTCGGCCCCGGCATGAACAGCATGCGCTATGCCAGTGACCGCCTCGGCGACATGCTGGCAACGCGCGTCGGCGCCTTCAGCGAACAGCCCGGCCAGGAGTCGCTGCTGACCGCGTTTTTCGTTAGCCGCGGTCATCTCGAATACCAGGGGCTGAACTGGATCATCACCGCGAGCCAGCCGGCCAGCATCGCGCTCGCCGCGGCCGTGCAGACGGCCAAGACCATCCTCGCGATCGGGGCCGTTGCCGGCCTGATCGGCATCGTTATGGCCTTCTTCATCGCGCGGCAGATCGCCCGGCCGATCCACGCCATCACCCTGGAGGCCGATCGCATCGGCCGCGCCTCGGGGCCGACCATGCTGCCGCGCCAGAGCGGTTCGCTGGAGGTGGTGCAATTGACGCGCGCGTTGCGCTCGCTGCTGCGCCGCATCGGCTTTGCCGAGGAGCGCACCAAGGAGGCCGAGGCGCGCGCCACCGAGAATGCCATGCAGTTCAAGGACGATCTCACCAAGCTGCGGCGTCTTGCGGACACCGACTATCTCACCGACCTGATGAACCGCCGCGCGTTCCTTGCCGCGGCCGACGACGCGATGGAATTTGCGCGCCGTTACAAGCGCAACATCGCCACGTTGATGATCGACATCGATCATTTCAAGAAGATCAACGACACCCACGGCCACCATATCGGCGACATCGCCATCAAGAAGATCGCGGAAGTGATCTCCACCAACATCAAGAGCACTGACCGCGCCGCGCGGTTCGGCGGTGAGGAGTTCGTGGTGCTGCTGCGCGAGGCCGATGCGATGGGCGCCAAGTCGCTGGCCGAGCGCCTGCGCAAGGCCATCGAGCTCGCCGTCATCGGCGAAGGCGATACGGGCATCGCGGCCACGGTATCGATCGGCGTTGCGCTGATCGCCGACAGCGACCGCGACGTCCAGGACGTCATCGAGCGCGCCGATCAGGGCCTCTACGTCGCCAAGAACACCGGCCGCAACCGCTGCTTCTTCATGCCGGCCAGCGAAGACCGCACCGTTCGTGCGGCGTAACCGCAGCCCTACGTACCCAACCCATGCGCAATGACCTTGCGCATCACATTGGGTAGCGCCTCGTCCGTCAACGTCGCGATCGGCACCCAGCGCATGCCGTCGGGCGCGCGGCAGGTTGCGGGGACGTGCGCGGTATAGACCGCAAGCTCCAGCGGAAAATGCGTGAACACATGGCTGACGGTGCCGACCTTGCGGTGCCACGCCGCGCCTTTCAGCACCGGCGCCTGCAACAGCGCCGCATTCTCGTCGTGATCGGGTAGCCAGTCCGATGACGGCACCTCGGTCATGCCGCCGAGCAGCCCCTTCTCGGCCCGCGTCCGCACCAGCAGCTCGGCGCCCCGCGTCACTACAAAGGCCGCGCCGCGCCGCAAGATGCCGGTCTTCTTCGGCGCCTTGCGCGGAAACGTTTCCTGGTCGCCGCGTCCGCGCGCCGCGCAGTCGTCATTGATCGGACAAAGCGCGCAAGCGGGCTTTTTCGGCGTGCAGATGGTCGAGCCCAGATCCATCAGCGCCTGCGCACTGTCGCCGGCGCGGCTCGGGCCGAGCAGCGTGGCCGCCAGCGCGACGATTTCGGGCTTTGATTTCGGCAGCGGTTCTTCGACCGCATAGAGCCGTGAGGTTACCCGCTCGATATTGCCGTCCACCGGCATGCACTGCCTGCCGAATGCGATCGCGGCGATGGCCGATGCGGTATACGGCCCGATCCCGGGCAGCTTACGCAGCCCCTCCTCGGTGTCGGGAAACGCCCCGCCATGGTCGCGCAGCACGGCGACCGCACAGGCGTGCAGATTGCGCGCGCGCGAATAATAGCCGAGCCCGGCCCACATCCGCAGCACGTCATCCTGCGACGCCTGGCCGAGATCCGACACCGTCGGCCAGCGCGCCAGAAATTTCATGAAATAGGGCCCGACCGCCTGCACGGTGGTCTGCTGCAGCATGATCTCCGAGAGCCACACCCGGTACGGATCGATCCCCTCCCCCGGCAGCGGCCGCCACGGCAGCCGCCGGCGATGCCGGTCATACCAAGCCAGCAGCAGCGCCGGGCGGTCGGTGGCGCTTTCCCCGCTATCCTTTGGCGGAGGTTTCTTTCGTCCAGTCGCGGTGGCTGATAGACTCATGCCGACATGTATTCAAAACGCCCGACCATGAACAAGCCCGGCCCGATTTCTGCCCGACCGCTCTCCGTCCTGCTCGGCGGGGTGTTTGCCGAGGCCTATGCCAAGCAGGGCTTTGCGTCGCGCGAACTGGTGACGCGCTGGGCGGAGATCGCCGGCCAGCAGGTGGCGAATTTTTCCGAGCCGCTGAAGATCCAGTGGCCGCGGCCGGTCGAGGGCCAGCAGCAGGAGCCCGCAACCCTGATCCTGCGCGTCGAGGGCCCGATGGCGCTGGAGATCCAGCATTCCTCGGACGCTATTTTGCAACGGGTCAACCGGTTCTTCGGCTGGAACGCGGTCGGCAAGATCGCGCTGCGCCAGGCGCCGCTGTCACGCCCGATGCCGCGGCGGATGCCCAAGCCGATCGATCCCAAAATGGTGGAGAAAGTCGCGGAAACCCTCCCCGCGGTCGAGGACGACGCGCTACGCGAGGCGCTGGCGCGGCTCGGCGCCTCAATCAAGCGAAGTTGACGCCTCCGGCCATGGCGTGCCGCGGTGTGCGCTTGCCACATTTGTGGTTTCACGTTAGCGAACGAGACCTGTCCCCGGCGCACGGCGCCGCTTAGGAGCATTGCCTTGAACATCACGCGCCGTGATTTTACCGCCGCCCTTGCCCTGACCGGCGTCGCCGCTGCGGTCGGCTTCTCGCCGCTGCAGCTGATCGGCGAAGCGTTCGCGCAGAGCGCCTCCGATGTGGCCAAGCCGGTGTCGCTACCCGACATGGTGCTGGGTCCCAAGGACGCCGCGGTGACCGTCACCGAATTCGCCTCGATGACCTGCCCGCATTGCGCCGCTTTCACCAAGGACGTCTTCCCGAAGATCAAGGAAGCCTTCATCGACACCGGCAAGATCCGCTTTGTATTCCGGGAATTCCCGCTCGACATCAAGGCAGCCGCCGGCTCGATGCTGTCGCGCTGCATCGCCAAGGACGACTCGGCCAAATATTTCGCCGTCACCGAGCTGCTGTTCAAGTCGCAGGAAGACTGGGTTGTGAAGGACACCGCGGCGTCGCTGACCCGGATCGGCAAGCAGGCCGGCCTGAGCCAGAAGGAAGTCGAGGACTGCCTGAAGGACCAGGCGCTGCTCGACAAGATCGCCGCCGACCAGAAATACGCCAACGACATCCTGAAGGTGAATTCAACGCCGACCTTCTTCATCAACGGCGACAAGCTGACCGGCGAGACGTCGTTCGAAGAGTTCTCGAAGAAGATCAATCCGCTGCTGAAGAGCTGAGCGCGGCGCTCTGCGTCTCGATGATTAAGGAATGGCCGGGCTCGTCCCGGCCATTGGCGTTTGGGCGCCTAAATCTGCGCCGCCGCATGTGACGACATTCGTGACCTGTTGCCAAAAAATCGCTTCAGATTTGATTTAACCTTATCGGGAACGGACCTGAAACTGCCGGCACGTGGCGGCGTTCACTTGTAACAGGGCCGCCATCACCGCGATCCATTGTCAAACGAGTTCCGCATGCCATCACGCCCGAGCCACCTGCCGCATTACGTCGAACGCACCGCGTTGCAGAAACTGCGCGCTGTGATCGAATTGCCTGCCACCCACCTGATGCCGGCCGGCCAGAAGACGCTCGCCAACATGGTGCAGAAAGGCTGGATTGCTGCCCAGCCCGGCACCGCTCGCTATCGCATTACGCCACATGGTGAGGCCGCGCTGAAGGCGCCGATCCCGATTGCAGGGGCCGCTGCAAGGGCGCGGTGAAATCGCCTGGCCCCACGCAGCGACTTTAACGAATTCTGCGTTGCCGGATTAACGCTGATCCCGGTTGGCGACGCACGTTAACGGCTGCTTAACAATGGAACCCGCATCCTTGCCCCATTGTGAAAGGGGCAAGGCATGTTTGAAAATTTCATATTCGAGATTATCGGCCTGGCCTTTCTCGGCCTGTGCATCGCCGTCCTCGGCGCCCCGCAACGCCGTCCGCCGAGCGGCTACGCACGGGACGTGTGAGGTCGAGCAGGCACGATCGCCCGCTTGCTGCCTTGGCTTGATCAGGATGCGGCAGCCGCGCCATCGACATCCACAATCCAGGTGATCCCGAAACGGTCTTTCACCATGCCGTGGAGCGGCGCCCAGTTCGACGGCCCGAGCGGCTGCAGCACCGTGCCGCCGGCACACAGGCCTTCCCAGTAGCCGCGGATGTCCTGTGCCACGTCGCCGCGCACCGACACGAAAAACGGGACCTCGCCGGGATGCCATGCCCGTTGGGACGGGACGTCGAAGGCCATGACGCGAAATCCGCTGGCCGCCGTGACCTGACCCCACATGACCCAATCGGCCTCCCCCGGATTTTGAGCTGCACCTGCATCCTTGTAGCTGACCACGATCAGGTCACCGCCGAAGACGGACTGGTAAAAGGCCAGGGCCGCACGGGCATCGCCGCGGAAATTCAGGTGGGTCACAGTTTGAACGGCCATCACGGGCTCCTTGTTTGATCGAGAGACAAGACCCGCTATATCCCTGCCCTCCTGACAGTTTCCGGCAGTTGGATGATGGCACGCTCCGATCGTTTGTTCAGGCTGCTGCAGGCCATGCGCGTACTGCCCGCACCGATCACGGCGGCGCGGCTTGCCGCAGAGACCGGCGTATCCCTGCGTTCGCTGTACCGCGACATCGACAGCCTGCGCGCCGCCGGCGCCCGCATCGACGGCGAGCGCGGCTATGGCTATCGCCTGACCGAAGACTACGCCCTGCCGCCGCAGACGTTTGACCGCATCGAGATCGAGGCGATTGCGCTGGGGCTGGCCGCGGTCAGGCAGATGGGTGACGCGGCGCTGGCAACAGCGGCCACTTCGGTGCTTGCCAAAGTCGCCGCCACTTTGCCCGATGACCGCGAGCAACATCTGTTTCATGCCATCTCGCAAGTATATCGCCCGAACGTCCCGGAGGTGCCGGCGCCCGACATGGAGGCGATCCGGCAGGCCTGCTGGCGCGAGCAGGCGCTGACCATCCGCTATGCCGACAAAGCCGGCGCGGTCACCGAACGGACCATCTTTCCGCTGGCCTTGGTCTATGCCGAACGCGTGCTGGTCGTCCTTGCGTGGTGCTGCCTGCGCGAGGCCTTCCGGATGTTTCGGCTGGAGCGCATCGTCGAACTGCAGACTCCGGGCACCAGCTTCCGACCGCGACGCGCGGCGCTACTGAGGGATTACTTGGCGGAGTTGAAAGCGCGAAAGAACTGACAGGATCGCGGAAGAAGGCGGCGTTGGCCGTCTACACGCATCCCTCGCAAAACAAGCTCTTTTTCGCGCTAGCGCCGACCTTTCCCCTGCAAAACCCTTGGGACAAGCCTGCCCCGCCGGTTGCCCCGATGCCCTCGTCTCGCCATTGTCCGGCGTGATGAGGGCCGCGTCAGCGAGTCTCCGCCGGCGTGGCACGTGCATTTATGCTATTGTTCGCGCAAGGGGATTCGCGCTCGGCCGGTTGTTCGGCCATTCCAGAGTACCGGTTCCATGAAACTTACGCGCCTGCGCCTGCACGGATTCAAGTCGTTCGTCGAGCCGACCGATTTCATGATCGAGCCGGGCCTGACCGGCGTCGTCGGCCCCAACGGCTGCGGCAAGTCCAACCT
>JBEVEC010000121.1:0-8722 GCA_040512975.1 Tardiphaga sp.
AAACAGGCGCGGGATCTGCTCGGCCGCGCCGACGACCTCGCCGCTTCGTTTCGCGAGCGCGTGCGTGCCCGCGCATCGACCATTCGCATCGGCGCCATCGACAGCGCCGCCGCGGGCCTGCTGCCGGCACTGCTGCATGATATCCGCGACCGGCATCCCGGTGTCACCGTCAGCCTGGTCGAGGACAAGACCATCCGCCTGCTGCCGCGGCTGCTGTCGGGCCGTCTCGATCTCGCCTTTGTGCGCCCGCCCAGCGGCGCCGACGCGCGGATCGAATTCATGCCGCTGTTTCACGAGACCGCAGTGGTGGCGTTGTCGGAGCGGCACCATCTGGCGACACGCTCACGTCTCAGTATCGCCGAGATCGCCGATGAGCCGCTGATCGTGCCGGAGCGGCGATCGCGGCCGCATAGCCACGACCTGACGATGAAGCTGTTCGCCGAGGCCGGGCTGGAGGCGAACGTGGTCCAGATCGCCGACGAGAAGCAGACCATCGTCAACCTCGTCGCCGCCGACATCGGAATCGCCATCGTGCCGCGCTGGATCCAGCGCATGGCGGCACGCGGCGTCTGCTACGTGCCGCTGGCGATGTCGGAGATGAACCGGCTGCCGCTGGCGGCGGCCTGGCTGCGCGGGACGCGCGACCAACTGCGCGAGCGTGTGGTCGCCCTCCTGCAGGCGAAGCTCGCCGACTACGCCCGCGAAGCGTAGCGGGATCTATGTGGCCATGGCGGCGGCAGGCGTCGCGGTGGTCGCCGGCTTCTTCATCATCATTCTTGCGATCGCCTCGCCGATCACCACCGTGGTGAAATGCGTGTTGGCGCGGCAGTCGGACGGCATGATGGACGCGTCGGCGACGCGCAGGCCCTTGAAGCCCTTCACGGTGCCGTCCGGATTGACGACGCCGCTGGCGTCGTTGAAGCCCGTCATCTTGCAGGTACCGGCGGCGTGCTGGATGTCGCCGGTGTCACGGCGCAGCACGGCTTCCAGTTCGTGCAGCGGCAAGGCCGCGGCCTGCGGCAATGTCAAATCAGTATCGGTAAGGCGGATCCAGTCGGCGATGCCGGCCAGCGGCGGTTGCGCGGTGATGACGGCCAAGCGCTTCACGGCGTCGACCATGCGCGCCATGTCGCGCGGGTCGGCCAGCATGTTCTCTTCGACCACCGGATCGATCGACGCGTCCTGCGACGTCAGCTTCAGCGTGCCGCGTGAATAGGCGCGGTAGAGCCCCGCGCCAATGGCGCCGGGCTTGCCGATGCCGCGGTGATTGAAGGCAATCAGGATCATGTCGCGGCGGCCGTCGTCGAGGCCCGACGAATAGGTGACGCAGCAATTGGTGTGGCGTGTGTCCTTGTCGGTCGGCTCGATGTCGTCGTGCAGCTTGATGGTGGTGCGGAATAGCGGGTGGTCGAAGAATTCCTGCCCGACCGGCAGGTCGCGCTGAACCTCGATGCCCATCGCCTTGAGTTCGTCCGCAGGGCCGATGCCGGACCGCATCAGGATCGCCGGGCTGTGGATCGACCCGCCCGACAGCACGATCTCGCGCGCGCTGATCTCCTGGGTGCCCTGCCCGTCGATATGCACGATGACGCCGGTGGCGCGGCCGTCCTTGATGACGAGACGATCGACCAGCGCGTGGCCGCGGATCTCGAGATTGGCGCGGCCGCGTGCCGGCTCGAGATAGGCCTCGTTGGTGGAGATCCGCTTGAGATTTCGGCTGTTGATCGGGTAGCAGGCGACGCCCTCGCCGTCCGGCCCGTTGACGTCGTCGCACCACGGATAGCCCGTGGCCAGCGCGGCATCGCGCAGGCCCTTGTCGATCGGCCCCCAGGTCTCCGGCGGCGCGCGATAAACCGGTAGCGGTCCGCCGCGGCCGTGTCCGGGACGATCGCCGAAATCAAGGTCGTCCTCGATCACCGAGAACAACGGCATGATCTCCCTGGCCGACCAGCCGGTGCAGCCCATTGCCGCCCATTCGTCGAAGGCGTCGGCGACGCCGCGGATGGCGATCTGGCCGTTCATCATCGAGGAGCCGCCGAGGCCCTTGCCGCGCCAGTAGAAGCGCTGGTCCTGCCCGGCGACGCGGCGCGAATGCAGCTGCGGCCACTGCCATTTTTCCTGGTATTCGCGCTGATGGATGATCGGGATCGGGTTTGCCGTGGTGACCTCCCACGGCGCCTCCGCGGCGCGCCAGTCGAGCCCGGCTTCCAGCAGCAGCACGCGCGTGGCGGGGTTTTCGGACAGCCTTGCCGCCACCGCGGCGCCGGCAGAACCGCCGCCGACAACGATCACATCATACATCGAACATCGCTTTTTTCTGCGCGGCACGGCGGCCGCAGGGATCGCAACAGCCTGCAAGAAGCGTTCCGCATTATGCGTTGTGGGCCACGGCAAAGCCAGCGCGGGACATCCATGGCCTACCCGCTGAAAGGCATGGCTGCACCGGTCAGCCGATGCGCTCGATCAGTGCGATGCTGCGGCGGTTGAGGAGATGCGCGCCCCAGCCGCGCCGCGCCAACCCCTCCGCGAGCTTCGGGGATATCAGCAAGAGAAGCGCCGTCATCGCCAGCGGAATGGCGCTGAGCATATCGAGCCTGACTGGAGTCAGTTCCTCGACGCTGCCGGCAAAAGCACCGCGCCGAAGGACGAGATCGCGGCACAGGCGTACAAGATCGCGGCGCGTGCCGCCGCGCAGGGCGCATCCCAGCAGCACCTGGATCGCCTGATGCGTCACGACATCCGCGTGGCCATCGGGCACGGCTGCCGGCGTTTCGCCGAGTGACACCTGCAGCAGGAGGTCGATCAGATCGGTGCCGGCGAGCGCGGCCGCCATCGGCTCCACCAGTCGCGGATTGCAGTCGATATAAAACGGCCCGCTGCCGTCGTCCGGCATGATGCAGTCGACCGACAGCGCGCCGTGCCAGCCGAGATGCCGGCCGATCCTTGCCAGACCGGCGCGAATGCCATCGCGGCGCACGCTGCGCTTGATGGCGTCACCGCCGCCGGCGCCTTCGGCGATCTGCCGATAAGCATGAAAGCCGACCAGTTCGCCACGACAAAACACGCCCTGCGCCTTTTCGGTGAAGCCGGCGATCAGCGCCTGCAGAAGAACCTCGCCGGCAAAGCCTCCGGCGGCCTCCAGTTCGGACAGCGCCCGCTCCAGCGCAGCGCCATCGCGCACCATCCAGACGCCGCGGCTGGCGGTGCCGATCGCCGTCTTGATGACACAGGGCAGCATCGCGACGCGGCGCAACTCGTCTGCGGAGTACACGATCGTGGTTGTTGGCTGTGGCAGGCCAACTTCAGACAGCACGCGGCTGAAGCCGGTTTTACTGACGGCACTGTGGTAGCTCGCGAAGGATGGCAGTGCGATGTTGGTCCGGCCGCCGAAGCGGCACTGAACCCTGGCGAACAGATAGCCCTGCTCATGAATCGGCAGCAGCACGTCGAAACCACGATCGAGCAGCCGCTCGACGGCAGCAAGATAGACCTGTGGATCGTCGCGCAGGCCTGGACAGCGATGCCAGGCGCGGACATAGCGCGAAAACCGCGCCAGGCCCCAAGGCGCGGGATCGCAGACTTCGACATGATGCCCGCCGCGTCCGAGCAAGGTCACGGCCTCGCGCGCCGACGTGCTGCCGCCTTCCGACAGCAGAATCCGCAACGGCTTTGGACCTAGGGGGCGCACCGTCATGCTCAAAGCCTTTGCATGATTAGTTTTTGATCGCTTGTCCTACGACGCAAGCAACCCCCAGATGCCGCAGCGCTTGTGGACAGCCGGCCTCCGCAGCCTTAGGCATGCAGACCGTTTTCAAGCGGCGCGGCAAGCGGCGCATCACAATACTCCCGGTGGAAACTGCCATGGTCGACATCCCGACCACAACCGCGCATCTGCCGTCCAGCCTCGGCTCCCCCTCGGGGCGTACGCTGGGAGCGATCTCGACCGCGCATTGGGTCAGCCACTTCCACATGTTCGTGCTGCCGATGCTGTTTCCGTTCCTCAAGGACCGGCTCGGTGTCGGCTACATCGAACTCGGCGTTGCGCTGACCATTTTTGCGGTGGTCTCCGGCCTGACCCAGGCGCCGATCGGTTATCTCGTCGACCGCGTCGGCGCGCGAAAAATCCTGATCCTCGGCGTGACGCTCGGCGGAGTGGCCTTTGTCGGGCTCGGCCTGTTCCTGAGCTATCCGGCGCTGATCGTCTGCGCGGCGCTGCTCGGCCTTGCCAACAGCGTTTATCATCCCGCGGACTATGCCATTCTCGCCGCGCATATGGACGAAGCCAAAATGGGCCGTGCCTTCGCGGTCCATACCTTCGCGGGCTATGTCGGCGGCGCGGCGGCGCCCGCTTTGGTGGCGCTGCTTCTGGCCGGCGTCGGCGGTCAGGGCGCGCTGATCGCCGCCGGCGCGATCGGTCTTGCGATCGCATTGGTGCTGATCGTGGTCGGCCTTCCCGACGCCGGGGCGATGCATGACGGTAGCGAGGATGCGCCGGCGAAGGTCAGCATGATGACGCCGGCCATCCTGATGCTGACGGCCTTCTTCACGCTGCTCAGCCTGTCGCAGAACGGCATCAACAGTTTCGGCATCGTGTCGCTGATGTCGGGCTACGGCGTCTCGCTGTCGTCGGCGAATATCGCGCTCACCGCATTCCTGGCAGCCAGCGCCATCGGCGTGCTGGCCGGCGGCGTGCTGGCGGATCGCACCGTGCATCACAGCCGGGTCGCCGCGGTGTGCTTCGCCATCAATACCGTGATTATTCTCGCCATCGCCGGACTGGCGCTGCCGACGCCGGCGCTGATCGCGGCGATGGCCGCGGCCGGGTTCCTCGGCGGCGTGATCACGCCATCGCGCGACATGCTGGTGCGCGATGCCGCGCCGCCCGGCGCCGCCGGCCGCGCCTTCGGCATCGTGTCCACCGGCTTCAATTTCGGCGGCATCGTCAGCCCGCTGCTGTTCGGCTGGTTCATGGACCACGCGCTGCCGCACTGGGTGTTCGGCGCATCGGCCTTTTTCATGGCTTTGACGGTGCTTCTGGCGCTGGTGTCGGAATCCCGGCGCTAGCGAAACTCCCCGCGGAGGGGGAACGACGGGGAGAGATTGGGGTATAGTCTCCCGACATGCTCACCGTTCGCCATCTCACAAAATCCTATCGCTCTGCCCAGGAACAGGTCGCCGTGCTGCGCGGCGTCGATCTCGATATCGACGCCGGCGAAAGCGTGGCGCTAACCGGCGAGTCCGGCAGCGGCAAGAGCACGCTGCTGCATCTGATCGCCGGGCTCGACGATGTCGACGGCGGCGAAATCAGGCTCGACGACACCGTCGTCACCGGCCTGCCCGACGCCGCGCGTGCTGCCCTGCGCCGCGACCGGCTCGGCCTGGTGTTTCAGCAATTCAACCTGATCCCGTCGCTGACCGTCGGTGATAACCTCGCATTCCAGGCGCGCGTCGCCGGCAAGCATGATGCGACGTGGCAGCGCGAACTCACCGAACGCCTCGGCCTCGGCGCGCTGCTGAAGCGCTATCCCGAGCAGCTCTCCGGCGGCCAGCAGCAGCGCGTCGCCATCGGCCGCGCGCTGGCCTCGAAGCCGTTGCTGCTGCTCGCCGACGAGCCGACCGGTAATCTCGACGAGGACACCGCCGACGAGGTGCTGCGGCTCGCGCGCGACCTTGTGGCGTCCACCGGCTGCGGTTTCCTGATGGTCACCCACAGCCAGCGCCTGGCGGCGATGCTGGACCGCCATGTCCATCTCCGTGCCGGGCTGATCGCATGAGGCGCGCGCTGTGGGTGCTCGCGGTGCTGCTGAGCCATTGGCGGCGGCATCCGATGCAATTTGCGACGCTGCTGATCGGCTTGATCGCCGCCACCGCGCTGTGGAGCGGTGTGCAGGCGCTGAACCAGCAGGCCCGCACCAGCTACGACCGCGCCGCTGCGGCATTCGGCGGCGCGCGTACGGCGATGCTGGTGGCCAATGACGGCGGTGCGTTTCCGCAAAGCCTGTTCGTCGACCTGCGCCGCGGCGGTTGGCCGGTGTCGCCGGTGGTCGAGGGCCGCGTGCAGATCGGCGGGCGCTCGGTGCGCCTGCTCGGCATCGAGCCGGTGACGCTGCCGGCCGAAGCCAGCAGCAGCGCCGAACTCAGCAAGACCGGCGCGCAGGCCTTTTTGTCGCCGCCGGGCCTCGCGCTGATCGCGCCGGAGACGCTCGCCGACCTCGGCCTCAAGGCGGGGACGGCGCCCGTGCTCAATGACGGCGCGACATTGCCGCCGCTCGCCGTGCAGCCGCAGCTTGCGCCCGGCGTGCTGGTGGTCGACATCGGCATGGCGCAGAAACTGCTCGCCATGCCCGACCAGGTTTCCCGGCTGCTGATCGGTAAGGCAAAAGGGCCGCAGGCCTCGTTGCAGAGCGTCACCGGCGACCGTCTGCGGCAGGTACAGCCCGATGCGGAGACGGATCTCGAACGGCTCACCGACAGCTTTCATCTCAATCTCACCGCCTTCGGGCTGCTGTCGTTCTTTGTCGGGCTGTTCATCGTCAATTCCGCCATCGGCCTCGGCTTCGAGCAGCGGCTGCCGATGCTGCGCACGCTGCGCGCCTGCGGCGTCTCGGCGCGCCAGCTCAACGCCGTGCTGATCGTCGAACTCGTCAGCATTGCGCTGCTCGCCGGCATCATCGGCCTGGTCTGCGGCTACTTCATCGCGGCGTCGCTGCTGCCCAATGTGGCCGCCAGCCTGCGCGGGCTCTACGGCGCGCAGATCCCCGGCCAGCTCACCCTGAAGCCCGAATGGTGGCTCGCCGGCCTCGCCATCTCGGTGATCGGCGCGTTGCTGGCGGCGACATCGAGCCTGCTGAAGGCCGTCCGGCTGCCGCTGCTCGCCTCGGCGCAGCCTTATGCCTGGCAACAGGCGCAACAGCGCTGGCTGACCTTGCAGGGCATCGCTGCAGCGCTGGTGTTCATCGCCGCCGGCCTGGTGCTGTGGCTCGGCGACAGTTTGATCGCGGGCTTCGTGGTGCTCGCCGCCCTGCTGCTCGGCGCGGCGCTGGCGTTGCCCGTTATCCTCGGCATCGTACTTGCCGCCGGTGAACGCAGCACGCGGCGGCCATTGTTGACCTGGTTCTGGGCCGACAGCCGCCTGCAGCTGTCTGGGCTGTCGCTGGCGCTGATGGCGCTGCTGCTGGCGCTCGCGGTCAATGTCGGCGTCGGCACCATGGTGGAGAGTTTCAGCCGCACCTTCACCGGCTGGCTCGACGGACGCCTGGCGTCGGAGATCTATCTCAACGCCGCAAGCGAGACACAGGCGACGGAGATCAAGGCATGGCTCGGGACGCGGCCGGACGTGCAGGCGGTGCTGCCGGGCGCGCGCACCGACGTGCAGTTCAAGACCATGCCGATCGAATTGTTGGGCTTCGCCGACCATGCCACCTACCGCGATCAATGGCCGTTGCTGGAGACCACACGCGACGCCTGGGACCGCGTGCGCAGCGGCGATGGTGCGCTGGTGTCGGAGCAGCTGTCGCGGCGGATGAATGTGAAGATCGGCGACCATGTCGATATCCCGACGCCGACCGGAACCTGGCCGCTTCAGGTCGTCGCGATCTATGCGGACTACGGCAACCCGAGAGGCCAGTTCGGCGTCAATGTCGATGCCTTGGTGAAATACTTTCCGGACATCGCCCGGACCCGCATGGGCGTGCGCGCGGCGCCCGCCGCGGTGCCGGCGCTGCTCGACGCCATCCGCGCCCGTTTCGGCCTCGATGGCCGCAACCTCGCCGACCAGACCACCGTGAAGACGGAATCGCTGGCGATCTTCAACCGCACGTTTGCCGTGACCGCCGCGCTGAACGCCTTCACCCTCGGCGTCGCCGGCGTGGCGCTGCTGACCAGCCTGCTGACGCTGAGCAATTCGCGGCTGCCGCAATTGGCGCCGTTGTGGGCGATCGGCCTGACGCGGCGCAGGCTGGCCGTGGTCGAGCTGATGAAGACGCTGTCGGTCGCGCTCATCACCGCGCTGCTGGCGCTGCCGCTGGGATTGCTGGTGGCATGGTGCCTGATCGCCATCGTCAATGTGAAGGCGTTCGGCTGGCGGCTGCCGTTCCACGTCTTTCCGATGCAGCTGGTGCAGCTGCTCGGCGTCGCCATGCTGGCGTCGCTGCTCGCCGCATTGCTGCCGATCCTGCGATTGCTGCGGATGCAGCCCGCCGAACTGGTGAAGGTGTTCGCCAATGAGCGCTAACGACATCACGCGCCGCGGCTTTGCCGGCGCCCTCGCCTGGATCGGCCTCGGCGGATCGCGCGCCGTTGCGCAGGGCTTTGCCGGGCTCGGCCGCGACGCGGAAGGATTTGCCGCCGTCGTCCCTGGCCGCGCGTTGACCTTCCCTGCCGATCACGGCCCGCATCCGGACTACCGCATCGAGTGGTGGTATCTCACCGCGAACCTCACCGACGTCGCAGGCCAGGCCTATGGCGTGCAGTGGACGCTGTTTCGCGAGGCCATGGCCGCGGGCGCGCAAGGCGACGGCTGGGCGACGCCGCAGATCTGGATGGGCCATGCCGCGGTGACCTCGGCCGCCACGCATCATTCCGCCGAGACGTTTGCCCGCGGTGGCGTCGGTCAGGCCGGGGTGACCGCAACACCGTTCCGCGCCTGGATCGACGCCTGGGAGATCACCGCCCGCGACCGGTTCGATGCCACGCGGATCGCGCCGCTCGACGTCACCGCATC
>JBEVEC010000173.1:0-17159 GCA_040512975.1 Tardiphaga sp.
CCGGCAGCTGCGCGCCGCCCGCGCGCTCGCCACCCAGCGCCCGATCTCGGTCACGACGACGTTCCTCGGCGCGCACGCGTTGCCGCCCGAGGCCGACGGCGACAAGGACGTCTATATCGACACCGTCATCGCCGAGATGCTGCCGGCCATCGCCGAGCTGCAACTGGCCGATGCGGTGGACGCGTTCTGCGAAGGCATCGCCTTTTCGCCGGAGCAGACCGCGCGGGTGTTTAAGGCCGCCAAAGCCTACGGCCTGCCGGTCAAACTGCACGCGGACCAGTTGTCCAATCTGCAAGGCGCCCGACTGGCCGCCGAACACGGCGCGCTGTCCGCCGACCATCTCGAGCACACCGACGAGGACGGCGTGGTCGCGCTGACCCAAGCCGGAACCGTGGCCGTCGTGCTGCCGGGCGCCTACTACACCCTGCGCGAAACCCAGGCGCCGCCGATCGCGCTGTTCCGCAAGCACGGCACGCATCTGGCGCTGGCGACCGATAGCAATCCCGGCACCTCGCCGCTGACCTCGCTGCTGCTGACCATGAACATGGGCGCGACGCTGTTTCGCATGACGGTTGACGAATGCCTGCTCGGCGTCACCCGCGAAGCCGCGCGCGCGCTCGGCCGGCTCAACGAGACCGGCACGCTGGAAGCCGGCAAGGCCTGCGACCTTGCGATCTGGGACATCGAGACTCCTGCCGAACTCGTCTACCGCGTCGGTTTCAATCCGCTGCATGCCCGCGTCTGGCATGGCCGGACCGCCACAATTCGCTAAGGACCCCGTCATGGATCGCAGCAAGAACGCCCGCATCGTGCGCAGCCCGCGCGGCACCGAGATCTCCGCCAAGGACTGGCTCACCGAAGCGCCGCTGCGCATGCTGATGAACAACCTCGATCCCGAGGTCGCGGAAAACCCCAACGAGCTCGTGGTCTATGGTGGCATCGGCCGTGCGGCGCGGAGCTGGGAGGCGTTCGACCAGATCACGGCATCACTGCGCAACCTCAACAGCGACGAGACGCTGCTGGTTCAGTCCGGCAAGCCGGTCGGCGTGTTCCGGACCCACGCCGATGCGCCGCGGGTGCTGATCGCCAATTCCAACCTGGTGCCGCGCTGGGCCACCTGGGAGCATTTCAACGAGCTCGATCGCAAGGGCCTGATGATGGACGGCCAGATGACCGCGGGGTCGTGGATCTATATCGGCTCGCAGGGCATCGTGCAGGGCACCTACGAGACCTTCGTCGAGATCGGTCGCCAGCATTACAACGGCGACCTCGCGGGCAAATGGATCCTGACCGCGGGCCTCGGCGGCATGGGCGGCGCGCAGCCGCTGGCGGCGACCATGGCCGGCGCATCGTGCCTTGCGGTGGAGTGCCAGCCAAGCCGCATCGAGATGCGGTTGAAGAGCCGCTATCTCGACGTCCAGGCGAAGGATCTCGACGACGCGCTCGCGATTATCGAACAGGCCAAGCATGACAAAAAGCCGATCTCGGTGGGCGTGCTCGGCAACGCCGCCGACATCTTCCCCGAACTGGTGCGCCGCGGCGTACGGCCCGACGTTGTTACCGATCAGACCTCGGCGCATGATCCGGTCAACGGTTATCTGCCGAAGGGCTGGAGCCTGAGCGACTGGGAGACCAGGCGCAGCAGCGATCCGCAGGCGGTGGAAAAGGCGTCGCGCAGTTCCATAGGCGAGCACGTCCGCGCCATGCTGGACTTCCAGAAGATGGGCGTGCCCACCGTCGACTACGGCAACAACATCCGTCAGATGGCCAAGGAAGAAGGCGTCGCCGACGCGTTCGATTTTCCGGGCTTCGTGCCGGCCTATATCCGCCCGCTGTTCTGCCGCGGCATCGGCCCGTTCCGCTGGGTCGCGCTGTCGGGCGATCCCGAGGACATCTACAAGACCGACGCCAAGGTCAAGGAGATCCTCGGTCACAACAAGGCGCTGGTGAACTGGCTCGACATGGCGCGCGAGCGCATCCAGTTTCAGGGCCTGCCGGCGCGGATCTGCTGGGTCGGCCTCGGCGACCGCCATCGCCTCGGCCTCGCCTTCAACGAGATGGTGGCCTCCGGCGAGTTGAAGGCACCGATCGTGATCGGGCGCGATCATCTCGACTCCGGCTCGGTGGCAAGCCCGAACCGCGAGACCGAGGCAATGAAGGACGGCTCGGATGCCGTCTCCGACTGGCCGCTGCTCAACGCGCTTCTGAACTGCGCCTCGGGCGCGACCTGGGTGTCGCTGCATCATGGCGGCGGCGTCGGCATGGGCTTCTCGCAGCATTCCGGCATGGTTATCGTCTGCGACGGCACACCGGAGGCCGCCAGGCGCATCGAGCGCGTGCTATGGAACGACCCGGCCACCGGTGTGATGCGCCACGCCGACGCAGGCTACGAGGACGCCATCGCCTGCGCCGAAGAATACCAGCTTGATCTGCCGTCGCTGAATTCAACAGGCTGACGATCCATGCGGATCCTGCGCGCGACCGATTACAAGGTGATGCCGTGGAAGAACGGCCTGGGGGCAACGACGGAGATTGCGGTCTCGCCGGAAAGCGATGGGCTCGACAATTTCGCCTGGCGCGTCAGTATGGCGCAGGTTTCTAGCGATGGTCCGTTCTCGTCGTTTCCGGACATCGACCGCACCCTGCTGGTGCTAGCCGGTCAGGGAATGGTGCTCGAGGTGGACGGTCAGCCTCCAGCCACACTGACCCAAGCTTCCCCGCCCTATGCATTTGCTGGCGACGCCACGACGTCAGCCAGACTGGTTGACGGAGCGATCGTTGATCTAAACGTCATGGTGCGCCGCGGCCTGGTGCGGGCGTATGTCGAACGCTTCGATCTCGCGGCCCCGCAGCGATTTTCCACGACAGGCGTTCGACTGCTGTTTGTCCAAACCGGCAAATTGAACGCGCAATCGGTGGCGCATTACGAAACTTTAACAACGAATGATACTTTGCTCTTCGACGCACTTGTTCCGTCACTGATTGTCGGGCCAAGCGTCGCGACGACCCTCATATCGATCGAATTGGCATTCGGTTCGCCGCATGCCGATCGATTTTGATTGGTTCATAAAAGTCAGAATATCCATAAGTTTCAAGCATATAGCTTATACTAATTACGGATATTTGACTGATAGGGAATCGAGGCAAGACTCAGACTTACGAGTGGCTCAATTGTGAGGTACGTCCCTTATGCAACGACGGCATCTTAACATTCCGATCGAGATCGTTCGCACCGTGGTGGCGATTTCCGAAACCGGCAGCCTGACCAAGGCCGCCGAGCAACTGGGGTTGAGTCAGCCGGCTGTGAGTTCGCAGATCAAACGCCTCGAACAGATCGTCGGCGGATCACTGTTCTCGAAAACGCCGAACGGAAGCATCCCGACCGATCTCGGCCGGCTGGTGTTGTCGCAGGCGCGCAAGATCATCGAGGCCAATGACCAGGTGCTCGCACTCGGCGGGACCAATAGCGGTTCGGACCGGCTGCGCCTCGGCCTCAGCAGCGTGTTCGCGCGCCGTTTCATGATGGGTCAGATGCCCAATGGCTTTGGCGATGTGCAAATCCATGCGGGCAACTCACAGGAGATCGCGGCCGCGCTGATCGAGGGCCACACCGACATGGCCTGCTTCTTCCACCTGCGCGGTGATATCGAGCCCGAACTGGCATCCCTTGTGGTCGACGAGTTCGAGGACCGGCTGGTCTGGGTTCGCTCCAAATCCTTCGTGCTCAGCCCGGGCGCACCGATCCCCATCGTCACCTGGGCCAATGATGACTGGGTAATCCAGACGCTGACGCGCCACAGCCTGTCCTATCGCATCGCCTTCAGCAGCCAGGACCACGATGCCAAGCGTGCCGCCGTCGAAGCCGGTGTCGGCCTGTCGGCCATGCCCAGCCGGATGATTCCGTCGTCGCTGGTCTGGGCCAAGGAATACTATTTGCCCGATCTGCCGACGATCAAGACGCTGCTGTGCATCCGCCCCGGAGTGCGATCGACGCGCATCCTCGACATCAAGAATCAGCTCTCATCGCTTTTCCTCAACGCAACGCCGCAAGAGAGTGAAAAAGTTGCCTGACGAAGCCGCCTACTTCAAGGAGCAGGCCGAGCGCTGCGAGAAGATGGCGCAGGAGGTCGATGACCCTGCGATCCGCGAGCGCCTGAAGACGCTTGCCGGCGAATATGCGCGCCGCGCGGAGGTCAAGCCCGCGCCCGCGCGGCGCTCGCGGCGTCGGGACCGCGTCTAGCAAGACCCGGGCGCTACGCCCGCACGCCGTGCTTCTCCAGATCGGCCTTCACCGCCTCGTCGGACAGGTCCAGCTTGCGCGAGTGCTTCCAGTCGTGCTGTGCGATATGGATCAGGCGTTGCACCACGTGGCCGGCATCGGTTTCGATGGCAAGCTCACGGCGATCGTCGAAACTGCCCGGCGTCAGGTTGATCGAGCCGACAATGGCGCGCGCGTCGTCGGCCAGCAGCAACTTGCCGTGCAGCTTCAGGTGATCGAGCCGGTGCACCTTGGCGCCAACGTCGTGCATGATGCGCAGGCCGCCGATGCCTTCGATCAGCTTGTTCCTCTTCAACTTGTGCGGCTGCCGCGCCATGAGGTGGACCTTGACGCCACGCGTCACCGCGCGCACCAGCCGCTCGATGATATCCGTGTCCTGATAGCGCTCGTTCTGGATCCACAGCGTGTCGCGTGCTGCATCGATGAAGGCGCCGATCCGCTCGCGGCCGTTGTCGGGGCACCAGATCAGTTGCGAGTCCGGGTTCGGCACGAAGCTTTGCTTGGCCCAGTCGGCGTCGAAGCAATCCACCATCTCGGTGATCTCCAGACGCTTGGTCGTGGTCACCGCATAATCGCGGGTTTCGGTGAGATCGCGCGTCTCCCAGTTCAGCGACTCCACGAAGCCGATCTTGTCGTCGATCACCATCGACTTCTGGTGCGTCAGCGCGAAGGCCGGATTGCTGTCGCGCACCTCGATGCCGGCAGCACCGAGGGCGGCGGCGGTCTCGTCGTTGTCGCATTCACCGCTTCGGCGCGCGGGATTGAGCATCACCCGCACATGGACTCCGCGCCCTTTGGCGGCAATGACCTCGTCGAGCAGCGCCGGGTCGGTGAACAGGAACATGCGGATATTGAGGCTGCGCTTCGCGGCCCGGATCGGGTCGATGATGGCCTGCGCGGTATCGTCGGGAAACACGATCAAACGATGCGACATGATCTTGCTCTCTTGCGAAACAGGGACTGATGCATCCGTTCGTCCATGGCCTCAGCCTGGGCCCGGAGCGAATTCGCGGGCGACGGCCAGCCGCCGGTGGTGGATCAGATTGTCGAGCCGCTGCGCTGCCGACACCAAAGTCGGCACGTCGAGCGCGCCGGCATCGCCGCGCAGCGCCAAAGCGAGTTGTCCGCCGATCATCGCATCGGCTTCCTCTTCCAGGGCATCGAGCGCAGCCGGATCGACCGCGCGCCGGATCCGGCGCGGCAAGGCGGTGAGCGCGTCGAGCGTGGCCTCGCGCTGATCGGGCAGCCGCAACCCGAGGAAGCGCCAGGCCGCCGCGAGAAGCGACGCCAGCGCGCCGAAGATCATCGGCGCGAGGTAGATGTCGTCGCCATATCGGTCCATGAAGCTCTGCTCGGTGCCGTTGTAGTATTCGGCGGCGCCGAGATGCACGGGGATGTAGGCATCGGGATCGGTGTCGGCGGCGGCAATACCGGCAAGCTGCGGCCGCTCGGCAACCAGATTGCGCCGGACAGCAATGATCCGCTCGGTCAGTCTGGCGACCAGCGACGCAGGCAGCTTCTTGTTGGCGACCAGATAGTAGCCGACCCGCAGCGTCGTCACGTCATCCGCCGGCGCGGCCGGCGCGCCGCGCAGCGTGCCTTTGGGAATGTCGTAGCTTTCATAGGCGCCGTCGGCGTCGGCAATGGCGCCGGCGGAGTCAATCGGGATCAGCGTCGGCATCGCGCCTTTGAACAGGCTGCGCAGATAGCTCAGATATTTGTCGGTCAGCGGCGCCACAATCAGCAGCGCGGCGACGTCGCGGGCCTCGACGGCGCGGCGGACGTCGGCTTCAGCGATATCCTTGAACGTCACATCAGCCCGGGCGAGGTCGTATTGCCGGGTCAACGCGCCTACCAGCCGGCGATTGACGTCCCCACCAACCACGCCGACCGTATGGCCACGCAGGCCCTCCATGGTGGCGAGGTGTGAGTCCGGCAGCGCCATCAGCATGACGACGCCCTTGTCGAGCACGACGACGCTGCGCGCGTCTGCGAGGTCACCGACATCTGCGCGGACGGCGGCAAGATCGGCCTTGCCTGCGGCAAACGCCTGGGCTGCGTCCACCAGGCTGCCGGTTTTTTCGACCGTCAGAAGGATCGGCGACGTCTTTTTGGCGAAGCGGCTGGCGATGATCTCGGCGGATTTGGATGCGCCGCCGTCGAGCGATCCTATAGCGAGGGTCAGCGTGGTCGGCCGCTCGAACAGCCGGTAGGCCAGGAGGCCCCCGCCCGCCACCAGTCCGACAATACCGGCCAGTAGCAGGACCCTGCCCCAAAACGGGAAGGCGGTGGGACGGGTTGGCATGGTCGGCTCTCGGCGAGGCAAGGTCGGTAACAGGATATTACCGCTTGCCTATCATCTTGTTAAAATCGCCGAACAATGACGTGCCCGCCGTCCGGTCCGGGCTGTGAGGAGACCGAACCGATGACCCGCCTGGTGCTCGACCTCTTGAAGCCCTATCGCGGCTGGCTCGCGATCGTGTTCGTCGCCATGCTGGTCGAGATCGCTGCGAGCCTGGCCGCGCCCTGGCCGCTGAAATTGGTGCTCGACGACGCCCTCGGCAACCACCACCTGCCGGACTGGCTGGCCTGGGCACATGACTACGGCATCGGCCGCCACACCCTTGGCGTCGCGCTGTTTGCCGGCATTGCCACGCTGCTGATCGCCGTGCTCGGCGCGATCGCTACCTATGTCGACAACACCTATTCGACCTTAGTCGGCCAGTGGGTCGCCAACGACCTGCGCATCCGCATCTATGCTCATCTGCACCGGCTGTCGCTGCGCTATTACGACCAGGCCAAGACCGGCGCGCTGATGTCGACCATCACCTCCGACGTTACCACGCTGCAGAACTTCGCCTCGTCGTCGACGCTGGATATCCTGCTCGACCTGATCACCATCGTGTTCATGGTCGGCCTGATGTTCTGGCTCGACTGGGATTTCACGCTGATCGCGCTCGGCATCACGCCGTTCCTGTTGGTGTTCGTGTTCCACTTCAAGAAGGCGCTGAAGGAGGTGACCCGCACGGTGCGACAGCGCCAGAGCGAGATTGTCGCCGTGGTTCAGGAAGGGCTGGGCTCGGTGCGCGCGGTCAAGGCATTCGGCCGTCAGGACCTCGAACTCGCCCGCCTCGAGGCCGCCAGCCACGCCACCGTGGAGGCGGCGCTCAAGGCGCGGCGCGTCAAATCGCTATTGTCGCCGGTGGTCAGCGTCGTGGTGGCGCTGTGCATGGCGATCGTATTGTGGAAAGGCACGGCGCTGATCGTGGCCGGCACCATGACCGCCGGCGCGCTGACGGTGTACCTCGCTTATCTCGCGCAGTTCTTCAAGCCTGTGAAGGACCTCGCCAGCATGACCAGCACCATCGCTCAGACCACCGTGGCGCTGGAACGCATCCAGGCCATTCTGGCCGCCGACGATGTGGTCGGGGAATCCCCCGACGCCGTCGATCCCGGCCGCACCAAAGGCGCGATCAGCTTCGAGCACGTGGCCTTCGCCTATCGCGACGAGGACCCGGTGCTGCACGACGTCTCGTTCGAGGTCGCGCCGGGCCAGGTCGTCGGCTTGGTCGGTCCAACCGGCTCCGGCAAATCCACGGTGCTGAGCCTGATCCCGCGGTTTTACGACGCCAGTGCCGGCCGCGTGCTGATCGATGGCATCGATGTCACCCGCTACAAGCTCGACGCCCTGCGCGCGCAGGTTGGTTTCGTGCTGCAAGAGACGGTCCTGTTTCGCGGCAGCATGCGCGACAACATCGCCTATGGCCGGCCCGACGCCAGCGACGACGAGATCATCGCCGCCGCCAAGGTTGCCAACGCCCATGACTTCATCAGCCGCATGCCGCACGGCTACGACTCCATGGTGGGCGAGCGCGGCGACACCCTGTCCGGCGGCCAGCGCCAGCGCATCGGCATTGCCCGTGCGGTGGTGCGCAACAGCCCGATCATGATCCTCGACGAACCGACCGCGGCGCTCGACCCGGAATCCGAAGCGCTGGTAATCGAGGCGCTGCGGCGGCTGATGCAGGGCCGCACCGTAATCATGATCGCGCACCGCCTGTCCACCATTCGCGACGCCGACAAGATCGTCGTGCTGAAAGACGGCGTGGTAGTCGAGCAAGGCTCCAATAACGAGCTGATCGCGCAGGGCGGCGTTTATGCCGGCCTGGTCGAGGTCCAGCACCGGGTGCTGAACGAGCAGCCGGCGGGGGTGTAGGGCCGTTGTATCGTCCCTGCGTTCGCAGGGACGACCACGCAACTGTCGATCCCTTCTCGGCACGCTTTTTACAATCGTTCTAATCCCCTCGCGCGCGTATGACTTGACCCGCATTCGCCGCTGCTCAACAAGGTCGGGGATGACCGACCTGCCGTCCGCGCTGCCCCCTCTTTCGACCGACTTGCGTCTCGGCAATGCGCCGCGCGGCTTTGTCGGCATTATCCAGGCCCTGCAGCCGGATATCCCGGGCGCGGCAGAGACGCCGCACGATCTCGAGCAGCATCTTCTGGAGATGGGTTTCACCGAAGGCGCGCAGGTTGAGATCCTGCATCAGGGCGCCATTCAGCGCGATCCGATCGCGGTGCGGGTCGACAACATCACCATCGCGATCCGCCGCCGCGAAGCCATGGCCGTGGTGGTGAAATGACCAGCGTCGACGTCACCAATGAACGCTTTCATCTGGCGCTGGTGGGAGCCCCCAACAGTGGCAAGACCTCGCTGTTCAACGCGCTGACCGGCAGCCGCCAGAAGGTCGCGAACTATGCCGGCGTCACTGTCGAGCGGAAGGCGGGCGCGTTTGTCACCCCCGCCGGGCGCCAGGTGACGCTGCTCGACCTGCCCGGCACCTATTCGCTGCGCGGCCGCAGCCCTGACGAAGAAATCACCCGCGACGTGGTGCTCGGCAAGCGCCCCGGCGAGACCGTGCCGGACCTCGTGCTGTGCATCGCAGACGCCACCAACCTGCGCCTCACCTTCCGGCTGATCCTCGAACTGAAGCGCACCGGCCGGCCGCTGCTGGTGGTGCTGAACATGTTCGACATCGCGCAGCGCCGCGGCGTCTCCATCGATGTCCCCGCGCTGTCCGCCGCGCTCGGCGTGCCGGTGATCACCTCGGTGGCCATCAAGAAGGCCGGCGTCGAGGATCTGCGCCGCCGCACCGACGAATTCGCCGCCAACATGCCCGCGGTGCCGGCCGTCGATGCGTGGAAGCCGCTCAGCATCTTCGAGCTGAAGGCGTTGCAGCGCGAGGCCGACCGGATCATCCGCGACACCGTCTCGCTGCCCGCCAAGCCGGACTCGCTGACCACCCGGGTCGACGCCATTGCGCTGCATCCGGTGGGCGGACTGGTGATCCTGTCGCTGATCCTGTTCTTCATGTTCCAGGCGGTGTTCTCCTGGGCGCAGCCGCTGATGGACCTGTTGTCCGGCGGCTTCGACGCGCTGGGGCAGTTGATCGCGCAGATCCTGCCGCCGGGCCTGGTACAAAGCTTTTTGCAGAACGGCCTGATCTCGGGCGTCGGCAGCGTGGTGGTGTTCCTGCCGCAGATCGTCATCATCTTCCTGTTCATCCTGCTGCTGGAAGACTTCGGCTACATGGCGCGCGCGGCGTTCCTGATGGACCGCATCATGGGCGGCGCCGGGCTGCACGGCCGCGCCTTCATCCCGCTGCTGTCGAGCTTCGCCTGCGCCATTCCCGGCATCATGGCGACGCGCGTGATCGACAACCGCCGCGACCGCCTCACCACCATCCTGATCGCGCCGCTGATGACCTGCTCGGCGCGCATCCCGGTCTACACGCTGATCATCTCGGCTTTTATCCCCGCCACCAATGTGTGGGGCTGGATCAACCTGCAGGGGCTGGTGATGTTCGGGCTCTACGTGGCCGGCATCGGCAGCGCGCTGGCGGCGTCCTTTGTCATCAAATTCTTCATGTGGCGCGACTACCAGCCGGCGCCGTTCATGCTGGAATTGCCGGACTACAAGCTGCCGCGCCTCAAGAGCATCGCCATCGGCGTCTACACCCGCGCCAAGATGTTCCTGCACCGCGCCGGCACCACGATTCTGTCGATGATGATCCTGATCTGGTTCCTGGCCTCGTTCCCGCAGCCGCCGGAGGGCGCCACGGATCCGGCGATCAATTACAGCCTGGCGGCGATGATCGGCCACGCGCTGGAGCCGCTGCTGCGGCCGCTCGGCTTCAACTGGCAGATCGCGGTGGCGCTGATCCCCGGCATGGCCGCGCGCGAGGTCTCCGTGGCCGCGCTTGGCACGGTCTACGCGATCGAAGGCGGCAAGGAAGCGGCCGACGCCATCGGCACGGTACTCGCCAGCAAATGGAGCATGGCCACGGCGCTGTCGTTCCTCGCCTGGTTCATCTTCGCCCCGCAATGCGCCTCGACCCTGGCGGTGATCCGCCGCGAGACCGGCAGCACGACGTGGATGGTGGTGACGTTCGCCTACATGTTTGTGCTGGCCTATGTGGCGAGCATGATCACCTATGCCTTGGCGACGGCGGCGGGGCTGGGGTAAACCGCAAAGGACGGCCTCTCCCAGGTCGTCCCCGCCTTCGCGGGACGACGGCGGAGAGGCTCAGCCCGCCCGCGCCGCCGCCTTGCGCTCCACCGGGCGAATATCGATTGCCCGCAACCTGCCCAACCGCAGCACGTCCATCTCCAGCGTGCGGCCGATCCTGTCCCGGTCGAGGATCCTGATCAGGTCATCGACGCCATTGACCGGCACATGGTCGAGCGAAACCACCACGTCACCCGGCAGCACACCAGCCTGCCCGGCAGGACCGCTCGGATCGATCTGGTCCAGCAGCGCGCCCATGGCGTTCTCGACCCCCGCCAGCACCGCATGGCGCCGCGGCACCGGGACGGTCTGGCCGGACACGCCGATCACGGCGCGCCGGACATAGCCGTGGCGGATGATCTCCGACAGCACGAACTGCGCGGTGTTGCTGGCGACCGCGAAACAGATTCCCTGCGCGCCCTGGATGATGGCGGTGTTGATGCCGATCACCTCGCCGCGCGACGACACCAGCGCGCCGCCGGAATTGCCCGGGTTGAGCGCGGCGTCGGTCTGGATCACGTCCTCGATCGAGCGCCCGGACACCGACCGGATCGAACGGCCGAGCGCCGAAACCACGCCGGCGGTGACCGTCGACTCGAAGCCCAGCGGATTGCCGATCGCCACCACCAGTTGGCCACGGCGCAGGTTCTTGGAATTGCCCAGGCCCGCATAATGCAACTCGCGGGCGCCGTCGGCGCGCAGCAGGGCCAGGTCGGTGTCGGGATCCGACCCGAGCACGCGCGCCTCGGTGACGACGCCTTCGACGTCGCGCAGGCGGATATGCCTGGAATTGCCGACCACGTGGCTGTTGGTGAGGACGAGGCCGTCCGGCGAGATCACGATGCCGGAGCCGAGCCCGCCGCGCTCGCGCTGCGCCGGGTCCTTCGAGCCGGTCTCGACGCGCACCACCGCCGGGCCGACGCGCTCGGTGACGCCGATCACGGCGTTCGAATAGGCGTCGAGCAGGGTGGAATCGTCCACGGCGGCCGGCGCCGCCGGGACAGCATGATCATCATCATTCAATGGAAGCGTGCTGAAGTCCAACATGGCTGTTTTTCCTTTCAACAAGAGATGGGAGGCGCCGAACCGCCTGCAAGAGCATCATGCGTTCCCGGCATGGCCGCACTGCAACCCGCTTTGGTGCCGGGCACGGACGCCCGGCGGCTTTACCCGGCAGCACGCGGCCCCTATCGTCCGCGCCCAACGGCTATCATGTGCATAGCGTTTCCGAACAAGGACGAGCCTCGATGGCCAAGCAGCCCTGGTACAGAATTCTCTACATCCAAGTCGTCATCGCCATCATCATCGGCGTCCTGCTCGGTTACCTTTATCCCGATGCCGGCAAGGCCATGAAGCCGCTCGGTGACGGCTTCATTGCGCTGATCAAGATGATGATCGCGCCGGCGATCTTCTGCACCGTGGTGCACGGCATCGCCTCCATCGGCGACATGCGCAAGGTCGGCCGCATCGGCGGCAAGACGCTGCTGTATTTCGAGGCGGTGTCCACCGTTGCCCTGGTGATCGGCCTGCTGGTCGGGCACTTCCTGCATCCCGGCGCCGGCTTCAACATCGATCCCGCCGCGCTGGATGCCAAATCGGTGGCGACCTATGTCAGCCGCGCGAAGGAGGAGAGCTTTGTCAGCCACCTGCTGGCGATCATCCCGAACTCCTATTTCGACTCTTTGGCAAAAGGCGACCTGCTGCAGGTGCTGCTGGTCGCGATCCTGTCGGGCTTCGCCATTTCCCATATGGGCAAGGCCGGCGAGCAGATCGCCAACGGCATTGACCTCGCCGGCAAGATGTTCTTCCGCATCATCGGCATGATCGTGCAGGTCGCACCGATCGGCGCCTTCGGCGCCATGGCCTTCACCATCGGCTCGTTCGGCCTGGGTGCACTGGTCAATCTCGGCTACCTGATCGTCACCTTCTACGTGGCGTCGCTGCTGTTCGTGCTCCTGGTGCTCGGCGCCATCGCCCGCGCCTTCGGCTTCTCGATCATCCGCTTCATCGGCTACATCAAGGACGAGTTGCTGATCGTGCTCGGCACCTCGTCGTCGGAAACCGTGCTGCCGCGCATGATCACCAAGATGGAGGCGCTCGGCGCGTCGAAATCCGTGGTCGGCCTGGTGATCCCGACCGGCTACAGTTTCAACCTCGACGGCACCAATATCTACATGACGCTGGCCACGCTGTTCCTGGCCCAGGCGACCAACACGCATTTGACCATCGGCCAGTATGCGACCGTGCTGGCGGTGGCGATGCTGACCTCGAAAGGCGCCTCCGGCGTCACCGGCGCCGGCTTCGTCACGCTCGCGGCGACGTTGTCGATCATCCCCGATATCCCGATCACCTCGCTGGCGCTGATCATCGGCATCGACAAGTTCATGAGCGAATGCCGCGCCCTGACCAACCTGATCGGCAACGGCGTCGCCACCATCGTGATCAGCCGCTGGGAAGGCGAGTTGGATACGCACAAACTGCATGAGGCCATGCTGCATCCGGTCGATTACGGCGAGGAGATGGAGCGGCAGCCATTAGAGGACGCGATTGCGCCGACCTCGCCAAGCGTCGTCCCCGCGAACGCGGGGACCCATACGCTGTGAGGGTTGTGAGTGCGGCAGCGGTTGTTGCCTTGAGGTGTAGTCCAGCAGCGTAACGCTGGCCTCAGGGGTTATGGGTCCCCGCCTTCTCGGGGACGACCGAAGCCTACGCCGCCTGTCGCTCGTCTTTCCCCTCCGCCCGCGCCTTCAGCGCATTTACCACGAACTCCGCATCGCGCCCGACGCCGACGAAGCGGCCGGAGCCCCAGGTGTAGAGCCAGGGCATGCCGATCACGTAGACGCCGTCCACCGCGGTGACGCCGCGGGTATGGGTGGGATAGCCGTTGCCGTCGAACATCGGCAGCTCGATCCATGACCAGTCCGAGCGAAAGCCGGTGGTCCAGATCACCGTGGTGATGCCGGCCGCGACCGGATCGAGCTCGGCCAGCGGCGCGCCGGGCCGCCACACCGGCGTGTAATGATCCTGCGCCGGCGCATCGACCCCGTTGCGGGCGATGTAGCCGTCGATCAGCCCGCAGATGCCGTTATAGACGCGGTCGGCATTGTCGAGATTGGCGGCAAGGTCCGGTGCGAACATCAGCCGTCCGTTCTGGATGTCGCGCAGCCGGCCGTGCAGCGTCATGCCTTCGGTCGCGAATTTGCGCAGGTCGATGTCGCGGCCGCCGTCGCGGCCGGTGAGGTAGTGGTTCGCGTTCTTGCGGACCTTTTCCTTCAGGCTGTGCTGGTCGACCGGCAGGTCGTACTGGCCGAGCTCGTCGAGCCATTCCACCGCTTCGCGGCCGCGATAGACGCGCGGGCAGCGCGGCGCGGAGCCGACGGCGAGATGCACCTGGCGGCCGGCAAGATGCAGGTCCTCGGCGATCTGACAGCCGGACTGGCCGCTGCCCACCACCAGCACGCCGCCCTCCGGCAACTGGCCGGGATGGCGATAGGCCGAGGAATGCAATTGGTTGAGCTCGCCGTCGAGCCGCTCGGCCATGCGCGGCGTGTTGGCCACGTGATAGCCCGACACCGCCAGCACGACGGCGTCCGCCGTCACGTCACCTGCGCTGGTGTGAAGCAGGAAGCTGCCGTCGGCGCCGCGCTTCAGCGCGGTGACGGCCACGCCTTCGAACACCGGGGCCTCGATATGCCGGGCGTAGTCTTCCACATATTTCACGATGTCATCGCGCAGCATAAAACCCTTCGGATTGTCGCCCTGATAGGGGAAGCCCGGCAGTTGGCACTGCCAGTTCGGCGTCACCAGGCAGAACGCGTCCCAGCGCTGGGTCTTCCAGGCATGGGCAATGGTGTTCTTCTCGAAGATAACGTGGTCGATGCCGTTCTGCTTGAGATGGTAGCTCGCCGACAGACCGGCCTGGCCGCCGCCGATCACGGCGACGCTGACATGGGCTGGAATGCCAGGGGTCGAAATCGAGGCGCTGCTCATGTTGCTCTCCAATCTATTCCTGAAATGAAACGACGGTGACGGTGCCGCCTGGTGCTGTGTCGAAACGCTTGGCGCCGGCCTCGAGCCTGGCGAGCTGCCCCATGGCCTGCGAACAGGCAAAACCGTATTTTTCGCGCACACGATCGCTGGCGATCTTCAGCGCGGCGCGGATGCGCCACATGAAATCGCCGAGCGAATAGTCCTGCCCCGGCGTCAGGTAATCTTTGATCACCAGCGACGGCGAATAGCATTGCTCGGTGGCACCATCGGGCCAGCGGATGTGAAACAGCATCTCAGGCATGCTGAAGCTCCTTGAGTTGACGATAGATCGGGAGATGCGCTTCGGCAGTGTGCTGCCAGTCGTGGCGATGCGCGAGCAGCAGGCCGCGGCGCCTGAGCCGCGCGCGCAACGGCTCGGCCACCGCAGTCATCATGGCATTGGCGATCGACGCGACGTTGTGGGGGTTGCACCAGACGACATCGTCATCGCCGAGATATTCTGTGAACGGCGCGATGTGCGACGTCACCACCGGCGTGCCCGACGCCATCGCTTCCAGCACCACGAGGCCAAAACCTTCCTTGAGCGACGGAAACACCAGCGCATCAGCGAGGCGATACAGCGCGGGCATGTCGCTGTCGATCACGGGACCGATGCGCAGCACAGCGCGCTCGAGAGCCGGGTGGGAGCGCATCAGCGTATCGAAGGAATGCTGATAGGCAGCATGATCGAGCAGCGATGCGCCGCCGGCGATCACCAGTTGCGCGCCGGGATGCACCGCCAGCAACTGCTGAAACGCGGCCACGATGCCGAGCGTATTCTTGCGCTCCTCGACGCCGCCGACGGCGAGATACACCGGACCGTCGCCGATGCCGTAACGCGCCGCCAGTTCGGCATCGCCCGCCGCACGCGCCGGTGTAAACCGCCGGGTATCGACGCCATTGCCCACCGCGGTGGTCGCGCGGCCGAAGTCGTCATGCAGCACCTGCTGCCACATCCGGCTGACGACAAACAATTCGTCGGCCTCGGCGATCGCGCGGGTCTGCCAATCCGACAACCGGACATCGGCGAAGCGGTCGATGTGATGGACGGTGCGGGCAAAGCGCGGGATCAACCCGCGCGCCTTCAGCGTCGCCAGCGCATTGCCCGAGATCGAGTCCTGCGCGTGGAACACGTCGAACGCGCGGTTGGCCGGCTGCTCGAAGTGGCGGACGTAATCCGCAATCCGCGCCTGCACCATCGCGGCAACATCGCGGCCGGCCGGCGTCGCCATCACGGTCACGGCAGGCGTCAGCGGTGCGCGGAAAAAACCTTTGCCGGAAGCGTCGGGCGCATGCACCACGGCCTGATGGCCGAGCCGCGTGAGCCCGTCGGCCAGTTCGAGCGCATGAACTACGCCGCCGCGCGGATTGGTAGAATGCGCGAGAATGGCGATGCGCAACGGGCGATGGGGATCGCTCATGCCACGGCCTCCTTGCGCAAGACCGCATGCGGTGCCGCGCCGATCAGCGGCGCCGTGGCAAAGTCCCAGATGGTTTCGGATGTAACGCCGTCGCTAATACTGACGCGGCTGCCGTGGGACACACGGCCGACCGCTGCGGCGGCGATGTCGCGCGCCGCGAAGCGCGCGATCACCTCGCCGGCGTGCTGGCGCTTGACCGACAGCAGATAGCCGAAGCTCGGGAAGGTCAGCAGCCAGCGCTCCAGCGCGACGCCATCCGGTTTCGGGATGGCGTCGACGTCGATCTCGATGGCCACGTTCGAGCACTCCGCCAGCATTGCCGCGGTGCCGACGATGCCGCCCTGGCTGATGTCCTTGGCGGCTCGGGACAACCCTGCTTCTGCGATGGCAGGCAGCAATTCGATGTCGCCGCGCAGCCGCGCCGGCGGCGCGTCGGTGGCGGCTTCCCAGTTGGAAAACGGTTCGCGGTAGCGGCCGCGCAGGTCGATCGCCGCGATCAGCACATCACCGGGCTCGGCGTCGAAGCTGGTCAACAGTTTTTTGGCACGGCCGAGAATGGCGACGGAGAACTGGCTGCGGTCGGTGCGCACATTGGTGTGGCCGCCGACCACAGGCACGCCATAGGCCGCCGACGCGGCCTTCAGCCCCGCCAGCACCGGCGCAGCATTATCCTCGCCGTCCGCCCAGATCGCGTTGACCACGGCGGTCGGTCGGCCGCCCATGGCGGCGATGTCGGAGATGTTGACCATCGCGCCGCACCAGCCCGCGAACCAGGGATCCCCGGCGACGAACTCATTCATGAAACCTTCGATGGCGAACAGCGTATAACCGTCGCCGTCGGGGATCGCCGCGCAGTCGTCGC
>JBEVEC010000174.1:0-8263 GCA_040512975.1 Tardiphaga sp.
ACCGAACGTATCGCAGTCACGAGACAGCCTCCTGCGCGGCAGGGCTCGCAGGAATTGCGTCGCCGGTGCGATTGAGCATCAGGTTGATTTTAGTAAGCAGATCATAACGAACCATGTCGTACCCGACGTCGACGGCATAGGCGAAGCCATCAGCATTGGTGCCGCCGTGGCTCTTCACCACGATGCCGCGCAGACCGAGAAACACGGCGCCGTTGGATTTGTTCGGGTCGACCTTGTCGCGAACGGCCTTGAAAGCGTTTTTGGCAAACAGATACCCGATCCGCGAACGCCAGGTGCGCCCCATGGCGTTGCGCAGGTATTCGGCGAATTGACGCGCCGTGCCTTCCGCGGCCTTCAGCGCAATGTTGCCGCTGAATCCCTCGGTGACGATCACGTCGGCGGCGCCGCGGCCGATGCCGTCGCCTTCGACGAAGCCGATGAACTCGAGCTGCGGCAGGTCAGCCGCGCGCAGCAGTTCGGCGGCGTCGCGAATCTCGTCGCCGCCCTTGATTTCCTCGACGCCGATATTGAGCAGGCCGACAGTCGGGCGCGCGAGGTCGAACAGCGCGCTGGCCATGGCGCTGCCCATCATCGCCAGCGTCTTCAGATGCTGCGCGTCGCCGCCGATGGTGGCGCCGAGATCGAGCACCACCGAATCGCCGCGCGTGGTTGGCCAGATGGCGGCCAGGCCTGGGCGCTCGATGCCATCGAGCATACGCAGGCAGAACCGCGCCATCGCCATCAGCGCGCCGGTGTTGCCGGCGGACACGGCAACGTCGGCCTCGTCCTTTTTCACCGCCTCGATGGCCAGCCACATCGACGACGTCTTGCGGCCACGGCGCAGCGCCTGGCTCGGCTTGTCGTGCATGCTGACGGCGACGTCGGTGTGGATCACCCTAGACACCGCTTTCAGGGCGGGATGATGGGCGAGCTCTTTCTCAATGACCGCGCTGTCGCCGAACAGCAGGAATTCGCTGTCGGGATGACGGGTTAGCGAAATCGCCGCGCCCGGAATGACCACCGATGCGCCGAAGTCGCCACCCATGGCGTCTAGCGCGATGCGAACCTTTTTCGGCATGACGTTCCGGAAACCTGAATTGGACGGCCTACGCTCAGAGCCGTCGACGATGCCCGCCGCGATCAGCAGCAGGCGGTGATGGAAAGGCAATAGCCCCGATTTGGAGCGGACAATAGCGTTTCCCTGACCCGATACAATATCTTGACCCGGCGGCCGCACATGGTCAGTCCGAGGCAGCCGCGCCGCAACGGGGCGATTCCCGGCATTGGGCGCTTCAGTTGCCTTTCGGCGTCTTGCCGGGGTTGAGCTGGAGCGCCTTCAGGGCGGCGAACGGGTGTTCCTCCGGGTCCACAGGCTGGATCAGGGGCTCAAACACCGCATCGGGCTTGCGCGGATACGGGTCCAGACCCAGAAACACGGCGTCGGTCGCCAGTTTGCCGAGGTCGATCAGGCCATTCTCGATCGGCTCCGGCGGGTCCGGCGTGTCGTCCTCGCCCTCGATATCCTCGTCCACCGAATCAGCGAGGTCGCGGATCTGCGATGCCGGCGCAAAAATCAGGTCGATGGGTTCGTCGAAATCGCTTTCGATCGGGTCAAGGGTGACGACGCAGCTTTGCGCCAACCGACCGAACACGCGCCCGGTGACATGCACGGTACCGCCCTTCACAGGGACCAGCAGCAGTTCGGCCCGAACCCGGTCGACGCTGAGAATGCCGCCCAATACGGCCATGCCCTGCCGTTGCTCGGGGGTTGCCTCGATATCGCGGGCAAGCCCGGTCTCCGGAATCTGGATCACCGGGACGGGTACACTCCAGGGGGGTGTCAGGTCAGCGCTGCGATCGGGAGTGCTCATGTCGTTTCCAAGGTTGTTTCGGGTGACGGGAAGCGCCACGCAGCCGTTGCAAGGGTCTCACCGCCGATAGCCGCCAATGCTGCGTCCGCCGCCGCCACATAGGCCGCCAGGCGACGTGCGTTCTCGATGTCGCGGCCGTTATAGATATTCTTCGACAGCGCCGCCGCCAATGCCTCAGCGCCCAGGCCGAGGGCGGCGTCATAGGCGGCCGTGCGCCCGTAAAAGGCGCGGCCGAACTCCTGCATCTTGCGGGGCACCTTGAGGTCGCTGGTGCCGAGTTCGCGCAGGTTGTCGTCCATGTCGCTGCAGAACCGGTCGAAGAGTCCCTGCGGAAGCACCCCCTGTGCATCGTCTTTCGGCGGCATCCGGCGCAGCACTAGCCAGAGGTGCAACAGCAACATGTCGAAACGGCCATCGACTGTGTCGGGCACCGCTAAATCCCGGTAAAACAAGGGTTCTCTCGCCTGCGCCACGATCATGCCATAGATCGCTTCAATGGTGCCGCGCATCGGCGCCGGGGGCTTCCTGAATCGACTGAACGGCCACAGCATCGCAGGTTCCTCGGACGGGCCTTCGGGCCAGGCTGTACCGGGCACACGCTTGTTGCATTCGAAGGTTCTGCCCGGTACGTCAACGCCTTCCGGGATGCAAGTCCTCCGGGGATGCAAGTCCGGTCGGAGACGTCGTCCGGCGGCGCCGTCCGGGAAACGCAAGGGGAATGAGATTTTGCCTGCCATGACAGTATCGAGCCCAATCACCGCCCCGAAGCAGCCGGCCCGCCGTCGCCGTTTTGCCTGGCGCGGCGTCATCGCGGCAGCGGCGCTTTGTGTCACGCTTGGCGGTTGCGCCGAGGATTTCCAGAAGGGCTACATCCTTCCGCAGGGCGCCCTGGAGCAGATCCCGATCGGCGCCAGCCAGGATCAGGTGCTGATCGTGATGGGCACGCCGTCCACCGTCGCCACCCTGAACGGCGAGGTGTTCTACTACATCTCGCAGCGCGCCTCGCGACCGGTTGCCTTCATGCAGCAGAAGGTGGTCGATCAGCGGGTCATCGCGATCTATTTCAACAAGGACCGCAAGGTCACCCGCCTCGCCAATTACGGGCTGCAGGACGGCAAGATCTTCGACTTCATCAGCCGCACGACGCCGACCTCGGGCCAGGAAATGAGCTACCTGACGCCGCTGTTCAAGCTGATCAGCTTCCGCTGATCGCGCGCCCGCAAGGGCGCTCGCCACGAGACCCTGTTGAAAACCCCTGCGGCCACGCCGCGGGGGTTTATCTTTTTGAAGCTCCAGTTCGCCTCACCAACCACGCCCGGCCCAGCCGACTTGGCACGTCGCTTGCTCCGCTTGCGCAGCATGCTTCGCATTTTCGAGGCACATGCGATTTGGAGAAGCTTTGCACATGAACCGTCGCGAATTCCTGCATTCCGCTACCGCCGCCACCATTGTCGGCGGCTTTGCATCACTGGCGCCGATGGCGCGTGCGCAGGCACAGTCGAAGCAGGAAACGCTGCTGATCGTCTCCGAAGGCGGCCCCAACAACCTCGACGTCCAGGGCGTCGGCACAAACCGGCCCGGCTACGAGGTGTCGTGGAATTGCTACGACCGATTGATGACCTATGCCACCAAGACGATGCCGGACGGCTCGACGTCCTACGACCAGACCAAGCTGGCACCGGAATTGGCCGAGACCTGGGAGGTCGACGCCAAGGGTGCGACCTTCCATCTGCGCAAGGACGCGACCTTCCACGACGGCACGCCGGTGAAGGCTGCCGACGTCAAATATTCGTTCGATCGCGCGGTGTCGGTTGGCGGCTTCCCGACGAGCCAGATGGCGGCGGGCAGCATGCTGAAGCCCGAACAGTTCACGGCGATCGACGACCACACCTTCCGCGTCGACTTCGTCAAGCCGGATGCGCTGACCCTGCCAGACATCGCGGTGCTGATTCCGGCGGTCTACAATTCGGCGCTGGTGAAGAAGAACGCGACCGAGAAAGATCCGTGGGGCATGGAGTTCGTCAAGAACAACATGGCCGGCGGCGGCGCCTTCAAGGTCGAGAAATACACGCCGGGCACCGAGGTCGTCTATGTCCGCAACGACAGCTGGAAATGCGGCCCTCTCCCGGCACTCAAGCGCGTGATCTGGCGCATGGTGCCGACCGCCGGCAACCGCCGGGCGCTGGTCGAGCGCGGCGATGCCGACATCTCGTTCGAAGTGCCCGCGAAGGATTATGCGGAGCTGAAGGAGAAGAAGTTCAACGTCGCCGCCAATCCGATCTCCAACGGCATGTTCTGCATCGAGCTGAACGTCACCAAGCCGCCCTTCGACAATGTGAAGGTCCGGCAGGCGGTCGCCTATGCCGTGCCGTATCAAAAGATCATGGACGTGGTGTTCTACGGCGCCGCCAAGCCGCTTTATGGCGCAGCATCAAACAAAGTCGACAGCACCGCGTGGCCCTGCCCGACCGGCTACACCACCGACCTCGCCAAGGCTAAGGCGCTGCTCGCCGAAGCCGGCTTGGCCGACGGATTCGAGACCGTGATTTCCCTCGACATCGGGCAAGGCACCATTTCCGAGCCGATCGCCGTGCTGATGCAGGAGAACCTCGCGGCCATCGGCGTCAAGGCACGGATCGACAAGATCCCGGGGTCGAACTGGCGCGGCGAGATGACCAAGAAGACCATGCCCTTCATGATCAACTTCTTCTCGGGCTGGCTGGATTATCCCGAATACTTCTTCTTCCTGACCTACCACGGCTCGAATCCGATCTTCAACACCATGAGCTACCAGAACCCGGCGCTCGACAAGGAGATCGACGGCGCCCGCGCCACGGCGGCAAGCGGTGACAAGGCCGGCTACGAAACCGCGGTGAAGAAAATGATCGACATCGCCTGGGAAGACATCCCGCGTATTCCGCTGGTGCAGCCCTATCTCAACGACGCGATGCAGAAGAATATCAGCGGCTACACCTACTGGTTTCACCGCCAGCTCGATTATCGCAGCATCAAGAAGGCCTGATCCGCCCGTAGCCCGGACGGAGCGAAGCGAACTCCGGGCTCACTCACGGGGACCTCGATCCCGGATTGCGCTTCGCTCCATCCGGGCTACTGACAAAGGCCCCGCGGTCATCCCCGCGGGGCTTTTCGTTTGCGCTGCCGCAAAGGTGCGACAAACGCCGCCTTGCCGCTGAAGACCGCCGCCCCTACGCTTCCCGTCCATAAAAGAAAAGTCACAAGGGAAGAACTCATGCCTCGTCTCCTTACGCGCCGCAGTGTGCTGTCTGCCGCCGCCTCGCTGACGGCCACCGCGGCGTTGCCGCGCCACGCCCGCGCCGTCGGCGAATGGCGCCCGAGCGAAACCGTGCGCATCATCGTGCCGGCCGCTGCCGGCGGCTCGACCGACGTCATGGGCCGCATGCTCGCCGCGCATCTGCAGAGCGTGTGGGGACAGTCCGCCGTGGTGGAGAACCGCTCCGGCGGCGGCGGCACCATCGGCACCCAGGAGGTGGCACGGCAGAAGGGCGACGGTCACACGATCCTGGTCGGCAATCCCGGCCCCAACGCCATCGCCTACAGCATCTTCAAAAACCTGCCCTACCGGATCGAGCAGCTGCAGCCGGTCTCCAACATGATCCGGATTCCCAACATCGTCTGCGCGCATCCGAGCTTGCCGATCAAGTCGATCCCGGAGCTGATCGCCTATATCAAGGCCAATCCCGACAGGCTGAATTATGGCTCGTCGGGGGTGGGCCAGAGCCCGCATCTGACCGGCGCGTGGTGGCTGCAGCTCACCGGGTTGAAGATGCAACACGTCCCGTTCCGGGGCGCCGGCCCTGCCTTGCAAGCCGCGCTCGCCGGCGACGTCCAGATCCTGTTCGACAATCTGTATCCGTCGCTGCCGCAGGTGCTCGATGGCAAGCTCACCGGCCTCGCCGTCACAACGCCCGAGCGCAGCGCACAGGCGCCCAGCGTCCCGGCGATGCGCGAGACCGCACCGGAGCTTTCGAAATTCGACGTCTCGTCATGGTTCGGCGTGTTCTATCCCCGCGACACAAAGCCGGAGGCCGTCGAGGCGCTCAACATCCAGATCAAGATTTTGCTCGCCACCGACGCGACCAAACGGAGCATCGGCGCGATGGGCGCCGTGCCAGACTACGGCACGCCCGCGCAATTCCAGACGTTTGTCGAAGCCGAAACCGCGAAATTCAAGGGCATCATCGACAAGGAAGGCCTGCAGATGGATGTGAAGTGACAACAAAGAAGCCCGTGGCCGAGACCGCGGGCTTTCGGTGTCACCGAAGGTTTTGAAGCCGAGCCACCGACCGCAGCCGGTCCCCTCTCCCGCTTGCGGGGGCGGGGTAGGGAGGGGGCCCGCCGCATCGGGAGCGCCGCGTTATAGAGCGCCCCACCCCGGCCTCCCCCGCAAGCGGGAGAGGGAGGAGAAAGCTGCTTACTTCTCTTCTTCCATCGAGACCGCAACGTCGCCATTGGCGGACAGCCGCACCTTGTCGCCTTCGACCTCGGCGATCAGGCCGCCTTCGATGTAATGGTGATGGCCCTTGTGGCTGCCCTCGCCCGAGTCCTTCTTGGTCAGCTTGATGCGGTTGCCTTCGACGCGATCGACCGTGCCGACATGCACGCCGTCGGCGCCGATGACTTCCATGTGTTCTTTGACGTTGCTGAGAGCGCTCATGATGGGATCCTTCAAGTTGAGGCACACATAACCCGCAGGACCCCGGTAAGTTCAATCCCGATCCGGCCAAGTTCCCGGCCTTGGGCTCCCTATTTGCCCTGGTTGATCTTCTTGACCTTGGCGTCCGTCGCCTCGATCGCCAGCGTCAATTCCATGATCGCCTTGGACAGAAGCTCGGTGGCCTCCTTCTGGTCCTGCGACTTGGCGGCGCGCAGGGCAAAGTTCTTGGCGGATGACAGCGACATCGGATGATTCCTCTCGAGGGTCGTGATTTATACACCGCGGTCGATGGCCGCGAACAAGTCCTCGGCGGGCACCGGGGCCACGACGTTGAACACCTCGTCCAGCACCTGCCGCAGCTCCGCTGCATCGGCGAGCCTGCGCTCCGCCACCGGCGCGCCGTCCCGCGCCTCGGTGATAAAGTGGCGATTGACCAGCTTGAAGCGCCGCGCGCGGCTGACGCGCTCGACAATGAGGGTGGACGTCATCGGCACGAACGGGCTCGTGGAGGTGTACCAGCTGCCGAGGTCGTAGTCGGACGGCAGCTGCGTGACGAGATCGAACACATACATGGCCCGCCAGCCCCCTGCTCGCTGCGCCGCAAGCTGATATCCTCCATCGACCTCGGTGAGCCGATAGGTCCCCATCGCCGTGGCCTGCTCGATCCCCATGGCGAGCCGCAGCGGCGCGTCGAGCAGGCAGGCACCGAAACCGGTATCGGCGAGGTACGTCCCATCCGGCAGGTCGACCTTGAGCAACATATGCGTTCTCGGCCCGAGCGGCGCATCCGGCGCCGCATTCCAGCGCACGCGCGCGCCGAGCCCGGTCACCTTAAAACCGATCGCCTGCAGCGCGGCGCGCAGCACCGCATTCTGCTCGTAGCAATAACCGCCGCGCCGCGAGTCGATCAGCTTGTGCTGCAGCGACGCCATGTCGAGCTTCACCGGCAGGCGCAGCAGCGGATTGATCCCTTCGAACGGGATGGCGTCCACATGCGCCGCAAGAAGCCCTGTCAGCGTCGCCAGATCGGGCGCCAGCGGCCCGTCGAAACCGATCCGCGCCAGATAGCGATCCAGCCGAAATCCATCCGTCATCGTTCAATCCCGCCCGACATCAAAGTGCGGTGCTTGGTGCCATATTTTCGAGGAAAATCGAAGCCCGCGCGTCACCACCGGCATCGGCCCTCATGACCATACGAAATCCCGCGGCTCGCGCCGCGGGATTTTGTATTCGACCAGATGACCGTCCAGCCATCGCCCGGATTTGCAACGCTTGATCCGGGCCACAGGCCCGCCTAGTGCGCCAGGATCGCCAGCAGCAACAGCGCCACGATATTGGTGATCTTGATCATCGGGTTCACCGCCGGCCCCGCCGTGTCCTTGTAGGGATCGCCGACGGTGTCGCCGGTCACCGCGGCCTTGTGGGCGTCGGAGCCCTTGCCGCCGTAATGGCCGTCCTCGATGTATTTCTTGGCGTTGTCCCAGGCGCCGCCGCCCGAGGTCATGGAGATCGCCACGAACAGGCCGGTGACGATGACGCCGAGCAGCATGGCGCCGACGGCGGAGAACGCCGCCGACTTGCCGGCGGCGCCGCCGCCGGCGATGGCGTAGATCAGGAAGTAGACCACGATCGGTGACAGCACCGGCAGCAGCGACGGGATGATCATTTCCTTGATCGCCGCGCGGGTCAGCAGGTC
>JBEVEC010000201.1:0-10332 GCA_040512975.1 Tardiphaga sp.
AGCCAGGCCGAGATGCTGTTCCAGGATCTGTGGCGGATGAACGACGACAATCTCGCCATCGCCTTGCACCACGGATCGCTCGACGTCACGCAGCGCCGGCGCGTCGAGGACGCGATGTCCGCCGGCAAGCTGCGCGGTGTGGTGTGTACTTCGTCGCTCGATCTCGGTGTCGACTGGGGCGACGTCGACCTTGTCGTCAATGTCGGCGCGCCGAAGGGCGCGTCGCGGCTGATGCAGCGCATCGGCCGCGCCAACCACCGCATCGACGTCGCCTCGCGCGCGGTGCTGGTGCCGGCCAACCGCTTCGAGGTGCTGGAGTGCCGCGTCGCCATCGATGCCGTCGCCGAGAACGCGCAGGACACGCCACCGCTGCGCACCGGCGCGCTGGACGTGCTGGCGCAGCACGTGCTCGGCTGCGCCTGCGGCGAGCCGTTTCTTGCCGACGATCTCTACGACGAGGTGCGGTCCGCGGCGCCGTACAGCGAGCTCTCGCGCGACGATTTCAACGACACCGTGGATTTCGTGGCCTCGGGCGGTTACGCACTGAAGACCTATGAGCGTTTCGCGCGCATCAAGCAGGACAAGCAGGGCAAGTGGCGCGTCACCAATCCGCGCGTGCGCCAGATGTATCGCATGAATGTCGGCACCATCGTCGAAGCGACCATGCTGAAGGTGAAGCTGGTGCGCGGTGGCGGCAAGGGCCGCTCAGGCGCGCTCGCGCGCGGCGGTCGCGTGCTTGGCCAGATCGAGGAGGGCTTCGTCGAAGGCCTCGTCATCGGCGACACGTTTGTGTTCGGCGGTGAAGTCGTGCGCTACGAGTCGCTGGTCGAGGATCAGGTCCACGTCTCGCGCGCGCAGGACAAGAACGCCCGCGTGCCGTCCTATATGGGCGGCAAGTTTCCGCTGTCGACCTATCTCGCCGAACGCGTGCGCAAACTGCTCGACAACGAGAGCGCCTGGCGCGGCCTTCCCGATCAGGTTCGCGAATGGCTGACGCTGCAGACCCATGTCTCGCAAGTCCCAGGCACGCGCGAGTTGATGGTCGAGACGTATCCGCGCGCCAACAAACATTACATCGTCTGCTATCCGTTCGAAGGCCGCCTCGCGCATCAGACGTTGGGCATGTTGTTGACGCGCCGGCTCGAGCGCGCCCGCGCGCGGCCGCTGGGCTTCGTTGCCAATGAATATGCGCTGGCGGTGTGGAGCCTCGGCGACATGTCGCACATGATCAAGCAGGGCCGGCTCGATCTCGCGGCGCTGTTCGATCCGGACATGCTCGGCGACGATCTCGAGGCGTGGCTCGCGGAGTCCGCGCTGATGAAACGCACGTTCCGCAATTGCGCGATCATCGGCGGCCTGATCCACACGCGCTTCACGGGCGCGGAAAAATCCAAGCGTCAGGTGCTGTTCTCGACCGACCTGATCTATGACGTGCTGCGCAAGCATCAGCCGGACCACGTGCTGCTGCGCGCCGCGCGTGACGATGCCGCAACGGGCCTGCTCGACATTCGCCGGCTTAGCGACATGCTGGTGCGCATCAAGGGCCGCATCGTGCATCGGGCACTTGAACGTGTATCGCCGCTGGCGGTGCCGGTGATGCTGGAGATCGGCCGTGAGCAGGTGTTCGGCGAGGCGTCGGATGAATTGCTGGCCGAAGCGGCGGATGAACTCGTGCGGGAAGCGATGGAACAGTAGTTCCGGTTCCGCAGTTCCGTAGCCCGGATGGAGCGAAGCGAAATCCGGAATCTCGCGCACATGACTTGCAGGTCCCGGATTGCGCTTCGCTCCATCCGGGCTACAAGGAAATCATGTTTGCCGAATCGACGCCTGCCGAAACCTCCACCGTCACCATCGCCGACGTGACGCTCGTCGCCGACCTGTCAGGCGCCCTGTACTGGGAGCAGGAGCGGCTTCTGGTCGTTTCCGACCTGCATCTGGAAAAAGGCTCGAGCTACGCCACGCGCGGCGTGCTGTTGCCGCCCTACGATACCATCGCCACCCTCGGCCGGCTTGGCGCGGTGATCGCGCGGCACGATCCGCGGCGGGTGATCGCGCTCGGCGACAGTTTTCACGATCGCTCCGCCCATGATCGGCTGTCCCCGGCCAATCGCGAGGTGCTCACCGCATTGCAGGCGCGTCGCGACTGGATCTGGATTGCCGGCAATCACGATCCGGAATTGTCGTCGGATCTCGGCGGCAGCATCATGGACGAGATGACCATCGGCGCCATCACTTTCCGCCACGAGCCGACCGGCGCCCATGGCGAGATCGCCGGCCATCTGCATCCGAAAGCCCGCGTCAGCACGCGCGGCCGCTCCCTCGAGCGGCGCTGCTTCGCCAGCGACGGCACCTGCGCGGTGATGCCGGCCTTCGGCGCCTTCACCGGCGGCCTCAACATTCGCGACGCGGCTTTCACAAAAATCTTCCGCACCCTCGGCTTCGTCGCCCATGTGCTCGGCGACCGCCGCATGCACGCCATCGCCGCATCGCGCTGCTGCTGACGCCTGCTACGCGGCTTTTGCTGTCACCGCGGTGCAGAATTCAGCGAGGCGATCTGCCAGCCGCAGCGTGGCGGGGCTCGCCTCCGGCGCGGCCACCAGCGCCATCTCGGTCTCGTCGATGGGCGCAAAGCCGTCGGCGGCGGTCAGGATGCGATGCTCGGCCTGCACCGCGATCTCCGGCATGATGCTGAGGCCGAGGCCCGCGGCGACCGCGGCTTGGATGCCGGCGAGGCTCGAACTCGTATAGGCCATGTGCCAGCTGCGCCCGGCGGTCTCGATGGCATGCACGGCGCGGGTCCGGTACAGGCAGCCGGCCGGAAAGAAGATCAGCGGCAGCGAACCGGTCGTGGCGTGCGCCGGATGCGCCTTGCTGGTGACCCAGTGGATGCGTTCGGGCCAGACGGCGATGCCGCCTTTGCCGCCAGCGCCGCGCTTGACCAGCGCCAGATCGAGGTCGCCGCGCTCCAGCGCGCGGCCCAGGTTGGCGCTCTGGTCGGCACGCACGTCGAGCCGTAGCCCCGGCCGCGCGCGCGAAAAGCCCGCCAGCAGCTTGGTCAGCCGATAGGCCGCGAAATCCTCGGGGATGCCGAGCCGCACCGCGCCTTGGTGGTCGGGCTGCGCCAGCACGTCGCGCGCTTCCTCGGCGAGGGTCAGCAGCCGGCGCGCATAGGACAGCAGTTTCTCACCGCATTCGGTCGGCACCACCTGCTTGCCGCTGCGGATCAGCAGCGGCCGGCCGACGTCCTCCTCCAGCCGCTTGATCTGTTGGCTGACCGTGGACTGCGTGCGGTGGACACGCTCACCAGCACGGGTGAAGCCACCGGCATCCACCACCGAGACGAAACTGCGCAGCAGCTCCAGGTCAAACATCAGGCGCCCATTCGTTTTTCCACTGGGGGCCATTCTATCATTTAATTTCTCACTGGCAACGCCAGGGCCTAGGACAACGGCACAGGAGTATGGTTCATGTCCGTTGCCTCACCCACCGTCACCGCGCGGCCGTTCAATACGCTTCCGCTCGTTATTGTCGTGTTCTGCCTGCTCTGGAGCTTCGCCTTCGTCGCCGGCAAGATCGGCGTCACCGACTGTCCGCCGCTGATCCTGCTGGCGCGGTTCTCGCTCGCCGGCCTCCTGATCTTCGGCATCTCTGCGCTGCGCCGCGACGGCTGGCAGCTGTCATGGCGCGATGTCGCCGCCTATGGCGTCATCGGGCTGTTCAACAACGCGCTGTATCTCGGCCTCGGCTACACCGGATTGCAGAGTGTGTCCGCAGGACTTGGCGGTCTGATCGTCAGTGCCAATCCGATCTTCACCGCGGTGCTGGCCGCGCTGCTGCTGAACGAGCCGCTGACGCTGCGAAAGATCGCCGGGCTGCTGCTGGGCATTGCGGGCGTAGCCTCGATCGTCTGGCACCGCATGTCGGTCGGCACCGACAGCCCGCACGGCATCGTCTTTACGCTGGCGTCGCTGGCCTCCATCGTCGGCGGCACCATCCTGTTCAAGGTGCTCGCGCCCAAAGGCAGCCTGTGGCTCGGCAATGGCGTGCAGAACATTGTCGCCGGCGTGGTGCTGATTCCGGTGGCTCTCACCTTCTCGGACATTCATGCCATTGTTCCGAGCGCCCGCCTGCTCGGCGCCTTTGCTTTCCTGACGCTGGGCGGTTCAGTGCTCGCTTACGTGCTGTGGTTTCATCTCCTGAAAACCTGTGGCGCCACGGCCGCCAGCGCCTATCACTTCCTGATGCCGCCGCTCGGCATGCTGTTCGCCTGGATGGTGCTCGGCGAGCACCTCGAGCTGCGTGACCTACTCGGCATCGTTCCCGTCGCCCTCGGCATCTATCTCGTCACCCGTCCGGCAGCGCCGGCACGATCCGCACAGGAGTAGTCCATGTCACTCACCATCACCCTGGTCGGCGGCCCTACCGCCATCATCGAGATCGACGGCTTCCGGCTGCTGACCGATCCGACATTCGATCACCCCGGCGCGTACAAGCTTCCGCACGTTACGCTCGAGAAGCTGGTCGGTCCGGCGCTCTCCATCGATCAGATCGGCCATATCGACGCGGTCCTTCTCAGTCACGACCAGCATTCCGACAACCTCGACACGTCCGGGCGCGGATTGCTTCAGCAGATGCCGCGCGTGCTGACCACAGCAGCCGGCGCCGGACGTCTTGGCGGCGATGCGGAAGGGCTCGCGCCTTGGGCCAGCGTCGATCTCGTGGGCGCGGACGGCGCATTGCTGAATGTGACAGCGACGCCGGCGCGGCATGGTCCGGCGGGCATTGAGCCGCTGTCGGGCGATGTCATCGGCTTCGTCATCCGTTCCAGCGAGCCCAACGGCCGGGTGGTCTACATCACCGGCGATACGGTCTGGTTCGACGGCGTCGCCGAGGTCGCACGGCGCTTCGACGTCGACGTGGTGCTGCCCTTTGCCGGCGCGGCGCAGACGCGGGGTCCGTTTCATCTCACCATGGACACCAACGACACCATTGAGACCGCGCGTGCATTTCCCGACGCATTGATCGTGCCCGTGCACACCGACGGCTGGGCGCATTTCAAGCAGACCGCTGCTGACCTGCGCGCATCGTTCGATACGCTCGGCTTCGGCGCACGCCTGCGGATCCTTGAGCCCGGCGTCCCGACATCGATCTAATCCTTGCCAGCGCCTGATTCGGACCGTTACCTGCGACAGGGCAATACGCCGCGTGAGCATGGTGGACTGAACGGATGTCGGACGATCGCACGATGCAGCTCGACGACACCCAGACGTCTGAAACAGTCCTCCAGGGTGCAGGTCCGCAACAGACCGGCCCGAAGGGTTTCTTCAAGACCCTCGGCCCCGGGCTGATCACCGGGGCGTCCGACGACGATCCGTCCGGCATCGGCACCTACAGCCAGGCCGGCGCGCAGCTTGGTTACGGCATCGGCTGGACCATGCTGCTGACCTTCCCGCTGATGGTGGCGATCCAGGAGATATCCGGTCGCGTCGGCCGCGTCACCGGTCATGGCATTTCCGGAAATGTCTGCCGGCATTACCCGGCAACGCTGCTGCATGTCATCGTGTCGTTGCTGTTCATTGCCAACGTCATCAATATCGGCGCCGATCTCGGCGCCATGGCGGATGCGACCAAACTGCTGATCGGCGGGCCTGGCATCGCCTATGTGGTGTTGTTCGGCGTGCTGTCGGTGACGGCGCAGATCTTCCTGAACTACAAGCGCTACGTCTCGGTGCTGAAATGGCTGACGCTGTGCCTGTTCTCCTATGTTGGCGCGCTCGCGGTGGTGAAGGTCGACTGGAGCGCAGCGCTGATGGGCATCCTGATCCCGCGCATCACCTGGAGCGAGGACTATCTGACCACGGTGGTCGCCATTCTCGGCACCACCATCTCGCCCTATCTGTTCTTCTGGCAGGCCTCGCAGGAGGCCGAGGAAGAGCGCATCGATCCCGACAAGGATCCGCTGATCGAAAAGCCGATCGGCGCATCGATGGAATTCTCGCGCATCCGCGCTGATACGATCACCGGCATGGCATTCTCCAACCTGATCGCGATCTCCATCATCATCACCGCCGCCGCGACGCTGAACGCCACCGGCAAGACCGACATCCAGAGCTCGGCGCAGGCCGCCGAGGCGCTGCGTCCCGTCGCGGGCGCGCTGGCGGAATGGATCTTCGCCCTCGGCATCATCGGTACCGGCCTGCTGGCGATCCCGGTGCTCGCCGGATCGACGGCCTATGCGGTCGGCGAGGGCCAGCGCTGGCTCGTCGGCCTCGACCGCAAGCCGCGCGAGGCCGTCGCGTTCTATTCGGTGCTGGCGCTGTCGGGGGCCATCGGCATCGGCCTCAATTTCACATCGATCAATCCGATTTCGGCGCTGTACTGGAGCGCGGTGATCAACGGCGTGCTGGCGGTGCCGGTGATGATTTTGCTGATGGTGATGTCGCGACGGTCGGACGTGATGGGTGAATTCGTCATCAAGGGACCGCTGTACTGGCTTGGATGGTTGTCCACGGCGGCAATGGGCTTGAGCGTCATCGCGATGGGCGTAGGCGTGTTTTTTTAACGATTCAATCGCGGCGAAACACGATCGACGCCGCCCAGCCCGACAGCAGCGCCATGGTCGCTGTCAGGATGCCATAGACAAAACCGTGCTGCCGCGCGGCGTTGGCGACGAATTGCTCGAAGCCGATCTTGACGATGTCGAACGCCGTCTCGGCCTTGCCCAGCAGCACGCCGTCGGCGAACAGCTTGACGTCGACATCGTAGGTGCCGATCGGCACTTCGGCGGGCAGGGGGATACTGGTGCGAAACAGCGTCGGCGTGAGGAAGGTGATCGCCGAGGTCTCCTCGCGATACAGGCCCTGTTCCTTGCGCAGCCGCACGAAGGCGCTGCGGAACGGGTCGGTTGCCACCACGTCTGCATAGTCGGTGCCGATGCGCTGCGTCAGCAACACGCTGGTGAGGCCGAGTTGCTGGCGGCGCTGCACGTCGGGCGATGCGATGGCGTCCATCGGGCGGTTGGAAAACACCGCGAGATAGGATGGCACCTGCAGGAACTGGCGATAGTCGGTGTTGATCCAGATGCCGAAGCGCCGCTCCTTGCGTCGCGTCATCAGGTCGGCGCGCGGGCCGTTGACGGTGACCACGAGATTGTATGTGCGCCCGGGCAGCGTCTTGTCGTCCTTCTCCACCGAGCCGAACAGCACCAGTTCCTCGCCGGCGTAATTCGGCGTCACCGTGACGCGGTGGTTGGAGACGGAGACGATCAACTGCTCGGCGCGCGCCGGCGTTGCGCCGCAGAACGCGACCGTCGCAATCAGCAGGAGCGCTTGCCGCGTCATGGCGCTGCGCCCCCGGTTTCGCGGATGGTGTAGAGATCGCCGGGCTGGATCACCAACTGCGCAGCAAAGCGCATGCCGACTGCCAGAATCAGCAAGCCGAGCAGCAGCCGCAGATGCTCGCCGCGAATCTTCTGCCCGGCGCGCGCGCCGAACTGCGCGCCGGTGACGCCGCCGACCATCAGGATCAGCGCCAGCACGGCATCGACCAGGTGGTTGGTGACCGCATGCAGCAGCGTGGCCATCACCATGGTGACCAGGGTCAGGATCATCGAGGTGCCGATCACCGTCGAGGTCGGGATGCGCAGCCAGTAGATCAGGATCGGGATCAGGATGAAGCTGCCGCCGATCCCCATCACCGCGCCGATGAAGCCGATCAGGAGGCCGACAGCGACGATCGGAATGACCGACAGATAGATCTTGGAGCGCTTGAAGCGCATCTTCAGCGGCAGGCCATGCACCCAGTTGTGGCTGCCCGAGCGCCGGAAGGTCAGCGGATCGCCACGCCGCAGCCGCATCATCGCGCGCAGGCCCTCCCAGAACATCAGCCCGCCCACGGCGGTGAGCAGAATGACGTAGGACAGCGAGATGGTCAGGTCGAGCTGGCCGAGGTTGCGCAGCAAGGTGAACACGTAGACGCCCAGCGCGGTACCGACCACGCCGCCGCACAACAGCACCGCGCCGAGCGCCGGATCGATGGCCCGCCGGCGCCAGTAGGACAGCGCCCCGGAAAAAGACGACGCCGCAATATGGCTGGCCACCGAGGCCACGGCCACGGCCGGCGCGATGCCGACGAAGATCAGCAGCGGCGTCATCAGGAAGCCGCCGCCGATCCCGAACATGCCCGACACGAAGCCGACTGCCGCGCCCATCGCCAGGATGAGGAACACATTGACCGGAATGTCGGCGATCGGGAGATAAAGCTGCACGCGCGTTCGCTTCGAGATTTGGCCCTGAGTGGGCCGAAACCGCTCACGGCATGGGTCTGGAGCTCAATGGGCAGCGCGGAGCGCGGCCGCATCCCGTCTTAGACGATATCGCCGGCGGATGGGGTTAAAGAATGCCTGGCCGTCCCCGATTTTGCCGCAAGCAGACATGGCAATTGTTGCATTGGTAAATTTGCGCGGGATCGGTGCCTGTCCTAGCGCACTCACGCCGGCAGCAGGCCAGCGGCGCGATAGTCAGCGATCAACGCGTCATACAGCTTGATGTCCGCACGGCTCCTTGCCATCAGCTGCGCGCCGGAGATGGCGGCGAAGATGGAACGGCCGCGCTTCTCGCTGTCGTTGGGATTGACCACCGACGCCGCGGACAGCACCTTGGCGAGCCAGGCCACGTTTACATTGGCAAAGGCCTGCACTTCGTTCTTCACCGGCTCCGGCAAGTCGTCGAATTCGGCGGCCATGAAGCTGCAAAGGCAGATGCGGTTGTCGCTTTCCAGCGCCCACCGGAACGTCGCCGGATAGTCCCTCAGCGCACTCAGCGGATCCCGGGACTCGGCCAGCAACGTCTCAAGGCCCGCCGCGGTGTCCTCCCGGTAGCGCTTCGCCACGGCAGCCCCGAGTTCAGCCTTGCTGGGAAAGTGATGGTAGATGCTAGCCGCCTTGATGCCGACCTCGGCCGCGAGATCGCGAAAATTCAAGCCACCATAGCCACGGGCCTGCGCGGTGCGCCGTGCGGCTGCAAGAATGGCTTCCTTGGCATTCGAACTCATGATGATGCTCCCTCAACCCAATCTGCCTACCAAGTGATAGATAGTCGTTGACAGCCAGCACGCCTAGCGTTAACCATGCCTACCATCTGATAGGTAGAGGAATTTATGCTGATGTTGGATCTGCAAGCAACAAAGCCGGCTGAACTGAAGATCTTCGACTGGCCCACCGGCCCCTACCCGGCGCGGGTCCGCATCGCGCTCGCCGAGAAGAACCTGCAATCGCGCACTGCGTTCGTGACGGTCAATCTGTGGAAGGGCGAGCACAAGCAGGCCGAGCATCTCGCCCGGCATTATTCCGGCACGCTGCCGGTGCTCGAGCTTGCCGACGGAACCTTCATTGGCGAATGCACGGCTATCACCGAGTATCTCGACTCTGTGGACGGGCCGCCGACCCTCACCGGCACGACCCCGCGCGAAAAGGGCATCATCCATATGATGAGCAAGCGCGCCGAGCTGGAACTGCTCGACGCCATCAGCGTGTATTTCCACCATGCCACACCGGGTCTCGGACCCGACGTCGAGATCTATCAGAACGCCGAATGGGGATTGCGCCAGCGCGACAAGGCCTTGAAAGGGATGCATTACTTCGACGGCATCGTGCGCAAGCAGCCGTTCGTCGCCGGTGAATTCTTCTCGATGGCCGACATCACTGTGATCGCCGGCCTGATCTTCGCCGGGCTTGTCGAACTGCCGATCCCCGCGGCCTGCGATGCGCTGCAGGCCTGGTACGCGCAGATGCAGGAGCGTCCCAGCGTGAAGAACCGGGTGTCGATGTCGGCGGCGACAATCGCCGCTTGAAGTCGGGCTTAACTTACAACTCTAGCTCGTTCGAACCTACCGCGCCGCGCGCTTGCCGATCGCGGCCCGGGCGGCCTGGCCGGCTGTCCCGTCCCAACCACCGGCCGGGGTGGCGACGGTGATGGCATCTTCCGGCTGGCCTTCGGGGACGAAGGTCTGGATCGCCAGCTTGGCGGCGGCCAGCGACTGCGGGTCCAGGCGCTTCACGACATCGTCGCGCTTGCGGCCGGCGTCGGCGTCGCCCTGGGCGGCGGCAAGGCTGAACCACTTGAAGCTCTCGGCAAGGTTCTGGTCGACGCCGATGCCGCGGGCATAGAGGATGCCGAGGTTGAACTGGCTGTCGGCGACACCGCGCTCGGCGGCCTTGCGGAACCAGAGCGACGCGCTCTTGTAGTTGGCGCCTCGGGCACCGCCGTCGGCGTCGAGCACGGCAAGATTGTGCATCGCCTTGGCGTTGCCGCGTTCGGCCGCCTGCTGATAGTA
>JBEVEC010000208.1:0-5727 GCA_040512975.1 Tardiphaga sp.
GGCCCAGCCCAGCCCGACCAACAGCACGCCGTAGATCAGCATCAGCCGGCCGGTGCGCTTCAGCGAACCGGTGACGGTGCGCGAATAGCCGTTGCGGCTCGACTCGAGCACGCGGTTGAACCAGCCGAATACGCCCTTGCGCGAATGGCCGTGGCCGGCCTCGACCGGTTTCAGCAGCGTCGCGCACAGCGCCGGCGTCAACGAGAGCGCCAGCAGCGCGGAGAAGGCGATCGCCGAAATCATGGTGACCGAGAACTGGCGGTAGATGATGCCGACCGATCCCGGGAAGAACGCCATCGGCACGAACACCGCCATCAGCACCAGCGTAATGCCGATGATGGCGCTGGTGATCTGCGACATCGCCTTGCGGGTCGCTTCCTTCGGCGGCAGGCCCTCTTCGGCCATGATACGCTCGACGTTTTCGACCACGACGATGGCGTCGTCGACGAGGATGCCGACGGCCAGCACCATGCCGAACATGGTCAGCATGTTGATGGAGTAGCCGGCCAGCATCAGCATCGCGCAGGTCCCGAGCAGCGCCACCGGCACTACGATGGTCGGAATGATGGTGTAGCGGATGTTCTGCAGGAACAGGAACATCACGACGAAGACCAGCACGATGGCTTCGACCAGGGTCATCAAGACCTTCTCGATCGACGCCTTGACCACCGGCGTGACGTTGTAGGGAATGTCATAGGCGATATTGGCCGGGAAGAAGTTCGACCGCTCCTTCATCTTGGATTCGATGGCGCTGGCGGTGGCCAGCGCATTGCCCTTCGGCGACATCAGCACCGAGAGGCCCGCCGTCGGCTGGCCGTTGAGCCGCGTATTGAATTGATAGCTGAGGCCGCCGACCTCGATGCGGGCGACGTCGCGCAGCCGCACCGTGGAGCCGTCGGCATTGGCGCGCAGCACGATGGCGCCGAATTCCTCCGGCGTCGACAACTGGCCCTTCACCAGCACCAGCGACGAGGTCCGCGTGGTCGCGGTGCTGGGCTCGGCGCCGACGCTGCCCGAGGCGACCTGGGCGTTCTGCGCCGTGATCGCCTTGTTGACGTCGTCCGAGGTCAGATTGTAGCCGACCAGCTTGGCCGGATCGACCCAGACGCGCAGCGAGCGCTCGGTCGAATACAGCGATGCGCGGCCGACGCCGGGAATACGGCGGATTTCGCCGAGCACGTTGCGGATCATGAAGTCGCCGAGGCCGACCTCGTCGAGGCTGCCGTCGGTGGAGCGCAGCGTGATGATGTTGAGCACCGCGGCGGAGGCTTCCTCGACCAGGATGCCCTGCTGGATCACCGCGCGCGGCAGCCGCGCCTCGACGCGCTTGAGGCGGTTCTGCACTTCCACCGAAGCCTGGCTGGTGTCGGTGCCGGGCTGGAAGTTGGCGATGATTTCGACGGCGCCGAGCGAGTCGCTGGTGGACTCGAAATTCAGGATGCCTTGGGCGCCGTTGAGCTCTTCCTCGATCAGCCGCGTGACACTGTTGTAGAGGTTTTCAGGCGACGCACCGGGATAGCTGGTCGAGATCGAGATCGAGGGCGGCGCGATGATCGGATACTGAGCGATCGGCAGTTGCGGAATCGCAATAACGCCGAACAGACAGATGAACAGCGCGACGACCCAGGCGAAAATCGGCCTGTCGATAAAGAAACTCGGCATATCGGGCGCTCAGCGTTTCGCTTGGGCGGTCTGATCGCGGTCGCCACCGGGCGATGCTTCGGCAGCCTGGTAACTCTGGGGCTTGACCTTGTCGCCGGCGACGAACTTCTGGAAGCCTTCGACGATCACGCGCTCGCCGCCCTTGAGGCCCTCGGTGATGAACCATTGGCCATCCTGCACCGCGCCGGTGCGCACGACCTGAACGGCGACGTGGCCGTCGTCCTTGACCACGAACACTTCGCTGCCGCCGGCGCCGTTGCGCTGCACGGCCTGTTGCGGGACGGTAATGGCGTCGGTGTCGATGCCCTGCTCGATCTGCACGCGGACATACATGCCGGGCAGCAATTCACGATTCGGGTTCGGAAACTGGCCGCGCAGCGTCACCTGGCCGGTGAAGGCATCGACCTTGGCCTCGGAGAACAGCAGCTTGCCGGCCAGCGGATAGGCGCTGCCGTCGTCGAGCACCAGCTTTACCTTGGCGGCGCCCGGCGCGATGCGATCGAGGTCGCCGCTCTCGAAGGCGCGGCGCAGGTTGTTCATCTCGGAGACCGACTGGGTGAAGTCGGCATAGATCGGATCGAGCTGCTGGATGGTGGCGAGGTTGGTATTGTCGTTCTGGATGACCAGCGCGCCCTCGGTGACCAGCGCCGCGCCGACGATGCCGTCGATCGGCGCGCGGATGGTGGCGTAGTCGAGATTGAGTCGCGCGCGCGCGACGTCGGCTTTGCGGCCGGCGATTTCCGCCTCGGCCTGGCGCATGGCGGCGTAGGCCTTTTCGTTCTCGGCTTCGGAGACCGCCTTCTGCGACGCCAGCGTCGCGATACGCTTGGCCTGCATGGCGGCCAGATCGGAGGCCGCCTCGGCCTTGGCCAATGCCGCCTGCTGCGACTGCAGTTCGACTTCGAACGGCTTCGGATCGATGCGGTACAGCGTGTCGCCCGCCTTGACTTCGGTGCCCTGACGGAACGCGCGCTCGATCACGATGCCCGAGACCCGCGCGCGAACGTCTGCGACGCGCGTCGGCGCGATGCGGCCCGGCAATTCACGCACGACGGCGTGCGGCTTCGGCGTCGCCGAGACCACACTGACATCAGGCTCCGTGGGCTGTTGCGATGCGGAGGCCGCGGCATTCTTGGGTTCGTTGCATCCGGCCAGCACAGGCGCGAGCGCCGCCAGCAGCAGCGCGAAGCCTGCAGCGCGTGCATTCAACATCGTCATCGAGATCAGTATCCCTGCTGTGTTCAAACAAGCATCAACGGTGCCGCGGGCGACTGCCTCGCAAAGCAACCGGACAATTTCAAACTTGATACGGCAGAGTAAAAGCATCCTGCTGCAATGCAACAGCTAGTGGCGGCGGCTCATTGCCACACGCCTTATCGCACTGAAGATACTGACGCTTTACGAGCTCACGCGAACGTGAATCTTTTAGATCGGTAGCCTATTCAGCAGCAGCGGTCATCCGGTAGTGGCTGATGCCCCACTCGCTGCCGTCGGCGTAGCCGAACAGTCCGGCCGTGGCGAGGAAAAACCAGCGCCAGCGCCGCATCCAGAGCGCGGTATCCTGTCGATAGACCGGCTTCAGGATGGTCTCGATGGCGTCGCGATGGCGGTCGAAGTTGGTCAGCCAGTTCAATGCGGTGCGCTGGTAATGGACGCCGCTCCAGCGCCATTCCTTTTCGACGCTGAAGATATCGCCATACTGCCGGATCAGGTGATGGCTTGGCATCACGCCACCAGTAAAAAAGTGCTGCCCGATCCAGTCTTCGCTGTCGGTGCTGTCGAACAGATAGGTGCCCGCGCGGTGCGTAAAGATGTGCATGAAGAAGCGCCCGTCCGGCGCCAGCCAGGAGCGCACGCGTGTCATCAGCGCCCGCCAGTTCATCATGTGCTCGAACATCTCGACGGAGACGATGCGATCGAACCGCGCGTCCGGCGCGAAGTCGTTCATGTCCTGCGTGATCACCGTCAGGTTGGTGAGCCCGCGCGCTGCGGCCTCGCCTTCGATATAGGCGCGCTGCGAGTTCGAATTCGACACCGCGGTAATCCGGGCGTTGGGAAACTGCCGCGCCAGCCACAGGGATAGCGAACCCCAGCCGCAGCCGAGTTCGAGGATCGATTGGCCGTCGGCGAGATCGGCGTGCTCGACGGTCTGGCGCAGCGCCTCTTCCTCGGCCTCCTGCAACGTCGATTCCGGCTCCTTGTAAAAGCACGACGAATATTTGCGGTTCGGCCCCAATACCAGCGCGAAGAACGCCGCCGGGACTTCGTAATGCTGTGCATTGGCAGCGGCCGTATGCTCGGCCACCGCCCGCTGCGCCATCTCGCGGGCGAAGGCCGCATCGGTGGAGACATTGCTGTCCGCCAGCCGTGTTGCCGTGCGTGAGCAGAGCTGCTGGATGCCGGTGCGGATAACGATATCCGGCAGCGGCACGCGTTCCGCGGTGCCGATGATACGTGAAACGAAGCTCATGACAGCGCTCCCCGGGCTTTCGACATATTCTTGGGCGGCAATGGAAAGAACACGCTGGTCCGCGACTGATACACCCGATAGCGGTCGCCGCGCGACTTCAGCATCTGGTCCTCGAGCGGCGGCACGCCCGTCACGTGGCGCAAAATCCAGTACATGAACAGAGGCGCCAGCAAGGTCGCAAAGCCCCACGGATAATCCAGCGACAGCGCGATCACCGGATAGGCAAGCCAGCCGAACCATTCGAAGAAGTAGTTTGGATGCCGCGACCAGCCCCACAGGCCGATGTCGCAGACCCTGCCCTTGTTGGCCGGATCGCTGCGGAAGGTCTTGAGCTCGCGGTCGGCCAGAGCCTCGCCGGCGATGCCGGCAAACAGGATCAGCGCGCCGAGATAGTCCTGCAGCCGCAGCGCGTCGGACGGGAAACGCGCCGCCACGAAGATGGCGAATACCAGCGGGATCGATCCGAAGCCCTGGTTCTGCAGAAACCAGAACATCTTGCGCGGCGAGTTGATGCCCCACTCCTTGGCGATCGCGGCATAGCGCGGATCGTCGGTGATGTGCACGGTCCGCGCCGCGATATGCGACCCGAGCCTCACCGACCAGATCGCCACCAGGGCCGCGACCAGCCATTGCCGCGCATTGGGCGAAGCACCAGCGATCGGCCATAGCGCACTGCCCGCGCCGACTAGGCCGAGCGAGAACGTCCAGATCGTATCCACCCAGCCGGAATTGCCGGTGCGCTGTTGCACCATCCAGGCCAGGGTCATGAGAACCGAAAGCGAGACTGCGATCGCCAGCAGGGCCAGCAGGTACGTCACCGTCATGGAAATCCTGTTAAACAGCTCACGCATCACGCGTTTTACAACTACGCTGCGGGTCAAGCCGGGTTTCAACCCGAAGTTCCCGGTGACATCTGCAAATCCGGCGGTATCCGATCTTTTTTTGTCGTTGAGCTGTGCCATATTGCGCGCTGAACAGTCCGCAGGGGTGACGAACCGCACATGGCGCCAGGCTCCAAGTCCATCTCCGCGATGGAAAACGATCTCAGCAAGCTTTCATCGCCGCGCATCTTCCTGGTCCGGATGCTTGTGTTCCTGGTTCTGTGCGCGCTGGTCGGCACCGTGCTCTACAAGCAGATCATCGCCGCCTTCTTCGCCAATCCCGGGCTCAATGCCCTGATCGGCGGGGTGCTGCTGATCGGCATCATCCTGTCGTTCCGCCAAGTGATCCGGCTCTATCCGGAGGTCTCCTGGGTCAATAATTTCCGCATCTCGGACCCGGGCCTGGCGCTCGACCGCCGGCCGACGCTGCTGGCGCCGATGGCCGCGATCCTCGGCGGCGAGCGCACCGGGCGGATGTCGATCTCGCAGCAGACCATGCGGCATCTGCTGGATTCGATCGCCACGCGGCTCGACGAAGCGCGCGACATCTCGCGCTACATGACCGGCCTGCTGGTGTTTCTCGGCCTGCTCGGCACCTTCTGGGGCCTGATCGATACCGTCGGGTCGGTGGGCAAGGTGATCGAGAACCTCAATGTCGGCGGCGATGCAGGCAACGTGTTCGATGCGTTGAAGGAGGGGTTGGCTGCGCCGCTG
>JBEVEC010000007.1:0-11802 GCA_040512975.1 Tardiphaga sp.
GACAAGATACATATGCACGTATATATATCGGCCTCGGTCGATGCAAGGGATGAAGAGCGATGGATCTGGATGTGCTTTCGACGCCCGGGCACCTGATCAGTCTCGCAGCGCGCGGGTTTGCCCGTCTCAGCGAAGCCCGGCTCAAGCCGCTCGGGTTTGGCGTCGGACATCTGCCGGTGCTGGTGGCGCTTCGCGAGGGCCAGGCCAGCACGCAACGCGACCTCGCCCAGTTTGCCAGGATCGAGCAGCCGCCGATGGCCCAGATGCTCGCGCGCATGGAGCGCGACGGGCTGATCCAGCGCGCGCCCGATCCGGACGACGGCCGCAGCAGCCGGATCACATTGACGAAGGCCGCAAAGGGGCGCCTGCCGGACGCCGTTGCCGTCCTGCTCCAAGGCAATCGCGAGGCGCTGAATGGCTTTACTGACAAGGAGGCCGGGCAACTGGTGAACCTGCTCACGCGCCTGATCGCAAACCTCGATCACATCGCAGGTGCGCCGTCGTCCGAAGTCTCTAGCAACGACAAATCTCCGCGGTAGCTGACGATCGGGCCGATCAACGGCATCGCGATATCGACGTCGAAATGGAATTGCCCGTTGCTGCCCACGGTTTCGGTCGCTTGCGACCGGGGCTGCAAAAAGCGCGGCAACGGAATGCCGAACAGACGCGCGCCGACGGCCTGCAGCGCCAGCCCGCTGTCCGTTGCCTGCCATTGCAGGCGAATGGATATCGGGCCGAAACATTCGTCGAGCTGCAGTGTATCCGGATCGGCGTTGCGTAGTGTCGAGCGCATCGTCACGTCGGGGTATATGCGCGACCAGGTCTCCGACCCGTTTTCCTCGCGCCTCATCTCGACGCGTAGCGGCAGGTTGATGCCGTGGCGCGGGAGGCGAAACAGCCATGCCACCAGGCGCGGCCCGAGGCCATGCGGGCCTGTGACATCGGCGTGACCCGCCAGCACGTTCACATGGCGCACGTCATGCGCATGGCGCAGCACGCTTGGCAGGGCGTCGTAGCGAGCACCGAGCAACCGTTGCATTTGCGATGGCGGGATCGTGGTCTCTTGCCGGTCGATGGTGATGGCGTGCGGCGCGAATTCGCGGGCGATCGCGTTATAATGCAACAGACCCGCGCACGGCGCTGCGCCGCGCCATGACAGCGTACCGTCAGCCAATGCCTTCAGTGCGGCCAGGGCCGGCAGCGTCGGAATGTGGGGGCCGACACCTGCCGTGGCCGTTAGGCTCCAGACCCGTCGGAGCACGGCGCCGTCGGCGCGCTCGACCAGCGCCGCGACCTGCATGCCGCCGGTGTCGGAGCCGAACGGCTTCAACAGATCTGCCATTGCCCGCAGCGGAGCTGCCAAGGGCACGAGGGTGCGGATCAGTCCGCATCGCACCAGCAGGCCCAGCGCCGCCGTGCCGTCCTGCAGGAGACGCAGTTCAAGCCCGGCGCGAAACAGGGCGTCGGACGCCGGACGATAGCGCGAGACCAGCAGGTCGAGATCGGGCGTCTCGCACAGCGTGACACGGCGGACGCCGGCGCCCGGCAAAGTGATCGTCCTGCCCAGCGTCCATCCGGGAATGTCGGTCCACCGGCCGCCGTAGAAGGCGCGGATCGGCTGGCCGACGGTCGACAGGATCGACCGCACCACGCTCAGGCCGCAAGGGGCGCGGTTGCCCGGCGCAATGCTGACATCGATGGCGATGATCCCGCGGACATCGGTGACGAGCGTGTCGAGCACCGCGTGCGATAGCGCCGGCGTGGAGCTGGCGCCGGACATGACAGCGACATCGGCGTCACGGGCGTCACCGTCGAGCGCGGTAATGCTTCGAACGAACAGGCGGGCATCGGCCAGATCGACGTAGTGGAGCCCGGCGGCGATGGCTGCGCGCGGCAACGCATGATCGCTGGTCTGGAACGGACCGGAGGCATCGGCCACCGCGAACAGGTTTGGAAACCGATCGCTCAATGTCCGCAGACAGGCCGCGTCGATGCTGTCCCGCGTGCGCTGTTCGATCGTCACCAGGGGCCCCAACCGCTCGGCCAGACGCAGCAGCGGCGGACGGCTGCGCGCCACGGCAATGACGGCGATGCCGCTGCGCACCAGGCCTTCGGCCAGCCGTTCACCGAACGCACCGGTGGCGCCGACCAGCAGGACCGCCCGCGGCGGTGCCGGTTGCTCGAGCTCGGGCGCGGACATCAGGAGCGCTATGTCCGCTCTTCCCACACCATCGCCAGATGCACGATGGTTTCGGCGGCCTTCTCCATGTCCTGCACCGACACCCATTCGGTGCGGCCGTGGAAGGCGTGTTCGCCGGCGAAGATGTTGGGGCAGGGCAGGCCCATGAAGGACAGCCGCGAACCGTCGGTGCCGCCGCGGATGCTGCCGCGGACCGGCGTGAGGCCGGTCCTCTGGATCGCCTCGATGGCGTAGTCGACGATATCGGGGTAGCGGTCGATCACCTGCTTCATGTTGCGGTATTGCGGCTTGATCGCCACCGTCGCGGTGGAATGCGGATAGCCGGCCATCACGTCGTCGACGATCGACTGCAGCAGCGCGCCCTTGGCGGCGAGACCTTCATCGGTGAAGTCGCGCACGATCAGGCTCAGCGTCGCCGTTTCCAGCGCACCGCTGATGCCGATCGGATGCAGGAAGCCGTCTTTGCCCGCGGTGGTCTCCGGCGAGCAGGTGTCCTTGGGCAGCCGTTCGACGATCGCCGCGGCGATCTTGATGGCGTGCTCCATCTTGCCCTTGGCAAAGCCGGGATGCGTGGCCACGCCCTCGATGGTGACGACGGCACCGTCGGCCGAAAAGGTCTCGTCCTCGATATGGCCGGCGGTTTCGCCGTCCATGGTGTAGGCGAAGTCAGCGCCGAGCTTTGCGAGGTCGACCATATCGACGCCGCGGCCGATTTCCTCGTCGGGCGTGAACAGGATCTTGATGGTGCCGTGGCGAATTTCGGGATGGGTCACGAGGAAGCGCGCGGCATCCATGATTTCGGCGAGCCCGGCCTTGTTGTCGGCACCGAGCAGCGTAGTGCCGTCCGACGTGATGACGTCATGGCCGATCTGGTCGGCCAGTGCGGGGTTGTCGCGGACGCGGATCACCTGCGTCGGGTCCGCCGGCAGCACGATGTCGCCGCCCTGGTAATTGCGCACGATCTTCGGCCGCACGTCCTTGCCGCTGCAATCCGGCGAGGTGTCCATGTGCGAGCAGAAGCAGATCACCGGCACGTCCTTGTCGGTTGTCGCCGGGACCGTCGCATAGACATAGCCGAATTCGTCCATATGCGCGTCGGCAAGGCCGAGCTCCAGCAGCTCGCGCACCAGCACGGCACCAAGGTCCAGCTGTTTGGCGGTGGAGGGACAGGTCGGCGACGCCGGATCGGACTGGGTGTCGATCACCACATAGCGCAGGAAGCGCGCTGTCACGTCGTGGTCGAAAGCGAGAGGTGAGGCGGGCAATGGATCACCATGAGGTCGAGGACTGACCGCGACAGCTTAGAGAAATCGACTCACGCCGTCACCATGATGCCGCCAGGCTCGGCCGACACGGTTATCTCGTCGGCGACGAGTGCCGGCGGAAGCGACGCGGCGGCTGCAGGACAAACTGTTTCGCGCTGTCGTCCGCAACGTCCTTGACTTCAAATCGGCAGCCCTTTATGTCCACCTCCACTGCGGGATTGCACGATCCACGCGGGAGTAGCTCAGTTGGTTAGAGCGCTGCCCTGTCACGGCAGAGGTCGCGGGTTCGAGTCCCGTCTCTCGCGCCAGTTTATGGCGTGACGTCAGTCTTCAAGTCCCCCCGGACCATTCCCATAATTTGACATGTAATGCGGCACAGGCAGCTTGCTGCGTCCGACGCATTGGTTGGCAAGTCTCATGCGCCCGCGCGTGGGCCGTGCCCGACGCGGGCAGGTCCGGCTTGATCTAGAACGAATCCGCCAGCGCGATTTCCTCGCGCAGCGCCTCAATCCGGCGTGCAGCCTCTGCCCGGGTCAGATCCTTCTCGAACTGCTTGGGCTGGTAGGCCTCGATCGCCAGCGACTTCAGCGTCAGCGCCTGGCTGCGGGTCATCGGGCCGGACAACCGGTCCCGAAGGACGTCGTAGGACGCCGGCCTGATCGCGCCGGCAGCATCACTGCGCGGCAGTGGCATATGGCTCAGGGCAGTACCGGCAACGAAAGCTTCGGTCATCAAAGCGTGGCTCATCAAAACCTCCAGAAATCCGTATCGTTGGGCAAACCGTGGCTTGCCACTTTGTTCTTTGTTTGTTCTATATCCGATATGACCAAGCTCGCCAACCTGAATTTCAAGATCGCGCGGCTGCGCCATCAGATGCGGGGCGTGCAGTCCGACATCCGGCAGCTGACCAATGCCGGAATCGACTGCGCCAACGCTGCTGCGCGGCTGTGCCGGATGCAGGGTGATCTGCTAAAACTCATCGAGGAGCGGGACCGGCTGGCACGTGCGGCATGAACGAGCCGGCGCCGCTGCGAATCGCGCGTCTGCGCAGCCAGATCGCCGAGCTCAATGCCGCCATCCGCAATTGCGCACGGCCGGCCTCGACAATGCGGCGGCGGAGGTCCTGCTGGTGCGCAAGCGGGTGGAGCTGGAAGGATTGCTTCGGCCCGTGACCGGGCCGGGCAGGGATCAGACAACGAGTGGGCTGGCAGCTGGCGACCGCCGGCCGGGCCGATGACCGGCACGGCGGTATCCGGGCTCGGTCGGTCGGGCTTACATCTTCTTCATGTCGCCCATCATCGGCATCATCATCATGCCGCCGCCCATATTGTCGTTCGACTTCATCATGCTGATCTTCTGCGCCTTCACAATGTGCATGTTGCAGGCGCGCATATCGCCCTTGGACATCGCCGTGTTGGCCATGGCGATCTCACGGCCCATCATCATCTTCTGCTCGCCGTCCGCCATGGTGGTGGTCATGGCGTTCACCTTCATCATGCCGTCGCCGCTGCATCCCATCATGGGTTTTGCCGACGCCGAGGTGATGGCCAAGGCCGAAAAAGCGGCCGCCGTGATCAAAAATTTCGTCAATGGAACCTCCCGAGAATGAAACCAGCGCTGCGCTGGTCATTAAAGTACGATTTTGCTGGCAGAAGGTTCGCTCGGGGCATGATTTTTCGTCGCGGCGACGCAGCAAGCGGTGGCTTGCGGTTCATCGCCGGGATGATCGGGTCAGCCGTACCTCTACGATTCAGCCGAGCACTCAAGGTCCGGATGCGGCCGCATATTTATCCGGCGTCGGGCGCGGACGGCACCGATGGCTGGCGGGTTGCGACACCGATCGCCATTTTGGAATCCCTTCATGGTGCTGGCAGCAATTTTCCAGTGGCCCTAAATGCATGGCAGGGAAGGAGAACTGTCGTCACCGCTCGTCTTGCATGGCTTGTTGCGCTGCGCTAAGCCTCAGAACCATTCCAATCTTCGAATCTGTGGCGGACTTTCGGCCGCAGGAGTAAGGATCGCCGATGAACGGCATCTTGCAGAATTATCTCCCCCTTGTGGTCTTCATCGGCATCGCCGGCATTCTCGGTCTGGTGTTGCTGATCGCGCCTTTTCTGGTCGCCTACCAGCAGCCGGATCCGGAAAAATTGTCCGCCTATGAATGCGGATTCAACGCTTTTGACGACGCGCGCATGAAGTTCGACGTGCGGTTCTACTTGGTGGCGATCCTGTTCATCATTTTCGACCTCGAAGTGGCGTTCCTGTTTCCGTGGGCCGTTGCCTTTGGCAAGATCGGTCTTGCCGGTTTTTGGTCGATGATCGTGTTTCTCGGCGTGCTCACCATCGGCTTCGCCTATGAATGGAAGAAAGGCGCTCTCGAATGGGATTGAGCCCACACACCGCCAAACTCGCCAATGCCGCGCCGTCGATCGGAAGTCCGATGGTCGCGCCGGCGGGCAAGGGCATCATCGATCCGTCCACCGGCAAGCCGGTCGGCGCCAACGATCCGTATTTTCTCGAGGTCAATGCCGAGCTGTCCGACAAGGGCTTCTTCGTGGCGGCCGCCGATGACCTGGTCAACTGGGCGCGCTCCGGCTCGCTGATGTGGATGACCTTCGGTCTGGCTTGCTGCGCGGTCGAGATGATGCAGGTGTCGATGCCGCGCTACGACGTCGAGCGTTTTGGCGCCGCACCCCGTGCGTCGCCGCGGCAGTCCGACGTCATGATTGTCGCCGGCACGCTGACCAACAAGATGGCCCCGGCGCTGCGCAAAGTTTACGACCAGATGCCGGAGCCGCGCTACGTCATCTCCATGGGCTCCTGCGCCAACGGCGGCGGCTACTATCATTATTCCTACGCAGTCGTTCGCGGCTGCGACCGCGTGGTGCCGGTCGACATCTACATTCCGGGCTGCCCGCCTACGGCGGAAGCTCTGCTGTATGGCATTCTGCTTCTGCAGAAGAAGATCCGACGGACGGGGACGATCGAACGTTAACGAGAGGAGTGGTGGAATGGCAGATCCTGTGGACTTGATCATTCCTCTGCTGCGCGAAATGCGCCGGGAGAGCGCTGCCAACTTTGGGGGGATCGGTGGTCGCCTGGATAAAGTTGAAGCGCGCTTGGATAAGATGGACGAAACCTTGGTGACATTCCGTCATGCGTTGAGCGCTGACAGTCGGCTCAGCAAGATTGTGACTGGCGAATTTGAAGAGCGGCTCAGCATGCTCGAGCGGCGACTGAGCGATCTGGAGACCCACAAGTGACTGATCTTTCCGGTCTGGGCGACATCATCAAGGGCGCGTTGCCTGGTGCCGTCACAAGCGCGTCGGTCGCGTTCGACCAGTTGACCCTGCATGTCGATGTCGCAAAAATCGTTGAAATCGCGCGCTTCCTGCGTGACGATCCGCGGTGCCGCTTCGTCAGCTTCACCGACATCACGGCGATCGACTATCCCGGCCGCGAGCAGCGCTTCGACGTCGTCTATCACCTGATGTCGCCGACCTTGAACACGCGCGTTCGCCTCAAGGGCGTGGCGTCCGAGACCACCCAGGTGCCGTCGATCATCGACGTCTATCCCGGCGCCGACTGGTTCGAGCGCGAGGCCTATGATCTTTACGGCGTGATCTTCGTCGGCCATCCCGACATGCGCCGGCTGCTCACCGACTATGGCTTCGACGGCCATCCGCTGCGCAAGGACTTTCCGCTGTCCGGCTTCGTCGAGGTTCGCTACGACGACCAGGAGAAGCGCGTGCTGTACGAGCCCGTCCGGCTCAACCAGGAATTCCGCAAGTTCGATTTCCTCTCTCCCTGGGAAGGGGCTGACTATCCCATCATTCCCGGCGACGAAAAGGCGGGGGTCAAACCATGACCGAACAGCCGAACCAGCGTAATTTCACCATCAATTTCGGCCCGCAGCATCCCGCCGCGCACGGCGTGCTGCGCCTGGTGCTGGAGCTCGACGGCGAAGTCGTCGAGCGCGTCGATCCGCATATCGGTCTCCTGCATCGCGGCACCGAGAAGCTGATCGAGGCCAAGACCTATCTGCAGGCGATTCCTTATTTCGACCGGCTCGATTACGTCGCGCCGATGAACCAGGAGCACGCCTTCTGCCTGGCGACCGAGAAGCTGCTGGGCATCAAGGTGCCGCGCCGGGCGCAGTTGATCCGCGTGCTGTATTGCGAGATCGGCCGCATCCTGTCGCACATGCTCAACGTCACCACGCAGGCGATGGACGTCGGCGCGCTGACGCCGCCGCTGTGGGGTTTTGAAGAGCGCGAAAAGCTCATGGTGTTCTATGAGCGCGCTTCGGGCTCGCGCATGCATGCCGCGTTCTTCCGTGTCGGCGGCGTGCATCAGGATCTGCCGCCGGCGCTGATCGATGATATCGACGCCTGGTTCGATCCGTTCCTGCAGACCGTCGCCGATCTCGAGACGCTGCTCACGGGCAACCGCATCTTCAAGCAGCGCAACGTCGACATCGGCGTGATCTCGCTGGCGGATGCGTGGAAGTGGGGCTTCTCCGGCGTCATGGTGCGCGGATCGGGCGCCGCCTGGGACCTGCGCAAGTCGCAACCCTACGAGTGCTACGACGAGATGGAATTCGACATTCCCATCGGCAAGAATGGCGACTGCTACGACCGCTACTGCATCCGCATGGAAGAGATGCGGCAGTCGGTGCGCATCATGCGCCAGTGCATCGCAAAACTGCGGGCGCCGGACGGGCAGGGCCCCGTCGCCGTCGAGGACCACAAGGTGTTTCCGCCGCGCCGCGGCGAGATGAAGCGCTCGATGGAAGCGCTGATCCATCACTTCAAGCTCTACACCGAAGGTTTTCGCGTGCCGGAAGGCGAGGTCTATGTCGCCGTCGAGGCGCCGAAGGGCGAGTTCGGCGTGTTCCTGGTGTCGGACGGCTCCAACAAGCCCTACAAGTGCAAGGTCCGCGCGCCGGGCTTCGCGCATCTGCAGGCGATGGACTTCATGTGCAAGGGCCATTTGCTGGCCGACGTTTCGGCCATTCTCGGCTCGCTCGACATCGTGTTCGGTGAGGTCGATCGGTGACGCTGACGCCGCCACTTCAGTTCGATCGTGCGTCGGGCGTTCTGCAGGGAGCCAATCCCTGGGAGCGCGCGATGGCGTTCGCGCTGATGGCGGGCTCGAAGATCTCGTCGTCGTTCTCCCATCGCGGCTACAACATGTGCGCCAATCTGCTGCGCAGGACGTTGCCGGTGCGGGACATCGTGGTGAAGCTCAACAGTAATGCGCTGTTCGCGTTTCCCTATGGCGACGGCTACTGGAGCAAGCTGCTCAACCGCACGTTTTCGTATGAGGACGAGCTCGAGCTCCTGTTCCGCAACTCCGTCGACGTCGACTACACGCTGCTCGATTGCGGCGCCAATTACGGCTACTGGTCGGTGCTGGTGTCGAGCGCGCCGTTCGGATCGCACAGCGCGATCGCCATCGAGCCGTCCGCCGACAATTTCGCCAAGCTCGCCAATAACGCCGCCATCAACGGCAGCCGTTTCGAAGTCATCAAATGCGCGATCGGCTCCGAGCGTGGCGTGGCGCATTTGAGCGGCACCAAGCACGAGGCGTTCAGCATTGCCGGCGATGCGGCAGGCGGCGAGGAAGTGCCGGTGCTGGCGCTTGACAATCTGCTCGACGACGGCCGGCTGTCGCTGTCGCGCAAGTATCTCATCAAGCTTGACGTCGAAGGCGTCGAGATCGAAGCCATAAAGGGCGGCGCGCGATTGTTGCAGGGCGACTCGGTCATCATGTGCGAAGAGCACGGCAACGATCCGCAGCACACCGTCTCGCGTTTCATTCTCGATCAGACGCCGCTGCAGCTGATCGTGCATGACCCCGTTAGCAACCGTTTTGAGACCGTGACCGAACTATCGATTCTCGACCGCATCAAGGTGTCGACCCATGTTGGCTACAACGTGTTCGGCACGGCGAGTGCGTTCTGGCTCGACCGTATCAACAGCCTGAACGCGAGCGCGTCGCGCCGACCCCATTGAGAGACTAGACATGTCCGTCCGCCGCTTGGCCCCGAAAGAAGTACAGCCCGTCTCGTTCGCCTTTACGCCGGAAAATCTGGCTTGGGCCAAGGAGCAGATCACGCATTATCCGCCCGGCCGTCAGGCGTCGGCGGTGATCGCGATCCTGTGGCGCGCGCAGGAACAGCATGACGGCTGGGTGACGGAAGCGGCAATCCGCTCTGTCGCCGAGATGCTGGAAATGCCTTATATCCGCGTGCTCGAGGTGGCGACCTTCTATACCCAGTTCCAGCTGCAGCCGGTCGGCAAGAAGGCGCATATCCAGGTCTGCGGCACCACGCCCTGCATGCTGCGCGGCGCCGGCGACCTGATCGAGGTCTGCCAGCACCGCATCCATCACGATCCGTTCGAACTGTCGGCGGATGGTGATTTCTCGTGGGAAGAGGTCGAGTGCCTCGGTGCTTGCGTCAACGCCCCGATGGCGATGATCTGGAAGGACACCTATGAGGACCTCACCAAGGACTCGATGAACAAGCTGATCGATGGCTTTGCCGCCGGCACGCCGCCGAAGCCGGGCCCGCAGGTCGATCGCCAGTATTCTGCGCCCGTCGGCGGCCCGCGCGTGTTGAAGGACGGCGGCGCTGCGGAGCTGAAATCGGACGCGGGCGCGCCTGATGGGCCGGCCCTGACCGATTCGGACTCGAAGAAGTCGACCGAGTCCGCTGACGTGCGCGAAGCGCCGGCACCGACAGCGCCATCCGCCGACGCGACCAAGAACAATCCGCCGAAGGGCGAGACGCCGAAGGATCCGAAGCCGCCGAAGCAACCCAAGGCTCCGACCAAGACGCCGAAAGGGCCGAAGCAGTGACGCGGCCCTCGGTGATTGCCAATCCGCAGCGCAGGGACAGCGCGATGAACAAGTGGCTTTACGTAGCGTTGCACACGTCGGCGGCCGCGGTGTTCATCTTTGTCCTGCAGCGTTTCTTCATGAACGCCACGCTTGAATTTAGCCTGCTCTGGGCGGTCGTCTTCGGCGCTGGCGCCGCGGTGCTCGCGCTCAAGCAAACCAATCGCTGATCGAGGACGCCATGCTCGACGACAAAGATCGCATCTTCCGCAATCTCTACGGCCTCGAAGACTGGGGCCTTGAGGGCGCACGCCGCCGCGGCGGCTGGGACGGCACCAAGGCCATCATCGACAAGGGCCGCGACTGGATCATCACCGAGATGAAGGCGTCCGGCCTGCGCGGCCGCGGCGGCGCCGGCTTCCCGACGGGCATGAAGTGGTCCTTCATGCCGAAGGAAAATGTCGACGGCCGTCCGAGCTATCTCGTGGTCAATGCCGACGAGTCCGAGCCCGGCACCTGCAAGGACCGCGAGATCATGCGGCACGATCCGCATACGCTGGTCGAAGGCTGCCTGATCGCCGGCTGCGCCATGGGCGCCCATGTCGGCTACATCTATGTGCGCGGCGAATTCATTCGGGAGCGCGAACATCTGCAGGCGGCGATCGATCAGGCCTATGCCGCCAATCTGATCGGCAAGAACAACATCCACGGTTTTCCGTTCGACCTCTACGTCGCCCACGGCGCCGGCGCCTATATCTGCGGCGAGGAAACCGCGCTGCTCGAAAGCCTCGAGGGCAAGAAGGGCCAGCCGCGCCTGAAGCCGCCATTCCCGGCCAATGTCGGCCTCTATGGCTGCCCGACCACGGTGAACAACGTCGAGTCGATTGCGGTGGCTCCGGACATCCTGCGCCGCGGCGCCTCGTGGTTCGCCGCGATCGGCCGCGCTAACAATGTGGGCACCAAACTTTACGGCATCTCCGGCCACGTCAACACGCCCTGCGTCGTCGAAGACGCCATGAGCATTCCGTTCCGTGAGCTGATCGAAAAGCACGGCGGCGGCATTCGCGGCGGCTGGGACAATCTCCTGGCGATCATCCCCGGCGGTGCGTCGTGCCCGCTGATCCCCGCGTCGGATTGCGAAGAGCTGATCATGGATTTCGACGGCACCAAGGCCGTCAAATCCAGCTTTGGCACCGCCGGCGTGATCGTCATGGACAAGTCCACCGACGTGGTCGCGGCCATCGCGCGCATCAGCTACTTCTTCAAGCATGAGAGCTGCGGCCAGTGCACGCCGTGCCGCGAGGGCACCGGCTGGATGTGGCGCGTGCTCAACCGCATGGTCGAAGGCCGCGCCCACAAGCGCGAGATCGACATGCTGCTCGAAGTTACCAAGCAGGTCGAAGGCCACACCATCTGCGCGCTCGGCGATGCCGCCGCGTGGCCGGTGCAGGGCCTGATCCGCGCCTTCCGCCCGGAGATCGAACGCCGCATCGA
>JBEVEC010000033.1:0-11437 GCA_040512975.1 Tardiphaga sp.
AACCACAAACTCAGCGCCTGCGGCTACCCCTCATCCGGCACGGCCTTCGGCCGCGCCACCTTCTCCCACAAGGGGAGAGGGAAATCGGCGGAGCTCAGCTCCCGCTGAAATCGTTATACCCCTGGTCTTCCCAGTACCCGCCCTTGTAGTCGTTAGTCACTTCCATCGACGTGACGTATTTCGGGTTCTTGAACCCCAGCTTGGTCGGCACGCGGATCTTCATCGGGAAGCCGTAGGCCTGCGGCAGCACCTTGTTGTCGAATTTGAAGGTCATCTGGGTCTGCGGATGCAGCGCGGTGGGCATGTCAAGGCAGCTGGAATAGTCCTCGGCGCAGCGGAAATAGACCCACTTGGCCTTGGTATCGGCGCCCACCAGCTTCAGGAAATCGCGCAGCGGCGTGCCCTGCCAGGAGCCGATCGCGCTCCAGCCCTCGACACAGATGTGGCGCGTGATCTGTGAGACCTCCGGCAGCTTGCGCAATTCGGCGAGCTTCCACGGCTTCTTGTTCTGCACCAGGCCGGAGACTTCGAGCTTCCAGTCGTCGCCGTCGACCTCCGGCGCATCGTCCTGGTCGTAGAAGGCGTTGAACGGGAACGGGCGGCGGATGTCGGCCTCGGTAAAAGTCGGCGCGAGCGTCGTCGGGCTGAAGATCGCGGCCTGCACCGCGTCGTTGAATTTCGACATCTGCGACAGCAGATTTTCCGCCGACAGGCTGTCGGAGACGTTGCAGCCGGTCAGCATGGTCAGCGCGCCGAGCGAGGCGCCGGAGGCGATGAAGCGGCGGCGCGACAGGTCGGGCATCAGTTTGGTGGCGTCCTTGACCAGCAACTGCTTGTCGACGCCGGGAACGATGAGGGAGCGAAGCTTGCGGATCATGATCGTTCTCCTCAGCGGCCGATAATCATCGCGCGCAAGCTCTTCGGTACCAGCAGCGCCAGCGCCACATGGACCACCAGGAAGGCGCAGATCAGCGCCATCATGATGAAATGCACGTAGCGTGCGGTGTCGTAGCCGCCGAACAGTGCGGTGAGATATTGCAACTGCACCGGCTTCCAGATCGACAGGCCCGACAACACGATCAAGATGCCGACCACGATGATCCCGGCATACAGCAGCCGCTGCACCTGATTGTAGACGGTGAGGTCCTCATGGGACAGCTTGCCGGTCAGTGCGGCGCGGGTGTCGTGCAACACGCCCGAGGCCGAGATCGGAAACAGCTTGCGGCGAAACCGCCCGGTGACGATACCGAGGGTGAGATAGACGAGGCCATTGATCACCAGCAGCCACATCGCGGCGAGGTGCCACTGGATGCCGCCGCCGAGCCAGCCGCCCAGCGTGATCGACGGCGAGAAGGTAAACTTGAACAGCGGCGAGGCGTTGTAGATCTGCCAGCCCGACATGATCATCAGCACGATGGCCACGGCATTGATCCAGTGCACGACGCGGACCCAGGCCGGCTGGATCACCCGCGGTTTCGCGACGGTTTGTGGCTCACTGCTGAGTGTCGTGCTCGACATCGGGGATCATCCATCTGGCTGCTGTCTAGCCTATACGGCAAAACCGGCCGTTCGTTACAGCCCACGAGCGCTCAAGGACTCCGGACGAGCGATGCTCCGATCACAAAAAAGCGAGCCGGGTTGCCCCGACTCGCTCGTTTGCGCGCCCGTGGGGGACGCACGCGCATCCTGTGGGGACCAATCAGAATGCGCGTAGGAGATGTCGCCGACGCGGGAGATATACCGCGTCAGCGACGGATCGGCCTTAGGCCTTCGGCATCAGCACGGTGTCGACCACATGGATCACGCCGTTGGACTGGTTGACGTTGGCGATGGTCACGGTCGAGGAGCCGCCCTTGGCGTCCATGATCATCACCTTGTCGCCCGACTTCTTGACGGTCAGCTCTTCGCCTTCGACGGTCTTCAGCTTCTTGCCGTCGGTCAGGTCGGCGGCTTCAAGCTTGCCGGCAACCACGTGGTAGGTGAGGATCTTGGTGAGAGCCGCCTTGTTCTCGGGCTTCACCAGGGTGTCGACGGTGCCGGCCGGCAGCTTGCCGAAAGCGGCATTGGTCGGCGCGAACACGGTGAACGGGCCCTTGCCGGACAGGGTGTCGACCAAACCGGCGGCCTTCACGGCGGCGACCAGCGTGGTGTGATCCTTGGAGTTGACCGCGTTCTCGACGATGTTCTTCGACGGATACATCGGCGCGCCGCCGACCATCACGGTCTTCTCGCCGGACATTTCGCTCTTCATCATCTTCTTGTCTTCGGCATTGGCCGGAGCAAGGGCGATGCCGGTGATGGCGAGGGTGGAGAACGCGACGGCTGACAGCAATGCAATGCGCTTGGACATGGATCGTCTCCCGGTTGTTATAAGTCAGGCCGGCGACACTGCGCCGGCGATGAAAAGGACATTTACGGCCACCGTCCAAAAAGGCTGGACTGCGTCGCCGATGCCCCAGTTACGCGTGCTGTTTTCGCCCGTTTCAGCCTATATTTTTCGTGGCCTATGAAACTTTGGCGCGCGACTGCCGTTCCGCGCGCGCGTTGCCTTGGGCAGGCTGTTCTTGCTAAGAAGCCGGACAATTTGACGCAATCGTGCGGGTGATCCCGCCGCAGCCCATCCCGATCCTCCAATCGACGCGTGACATTGCCCATGATTTCAACGCCCATGACTTCAACAGCCAATGCCAACCTGTTCTCCCGCCTGTTTGACGATCTCGATGACGCCTCGCGCCTCGCGATCGAAACCCCGGAGGGTCGGCACATCAGCTATGGCGATCTGATCGCGTTTGCCGGCCGGATGGCGAATGTCCTGGTGGCCCGCGGCGTCAAGCCGGGTGACCGCGTTGCAGCACAGACCGAGAAATCGGTGCCGGGTCTCGTATTGTATCTCGCCACCGTGCGCGCCGGCGCGGTGTATCTGCCCCTCAACACCGCCTACACGCTCAACGAGCTCGATTACTTTATTACCGATGCCGAACCTTCGCTCGTGATATGCGACCCCTCCAAGGCTGAGGGCATTGCGGCGATCGCTGCCAAGGTGGGCGCGAAGGTCGAAACGCTGGGCGCCGACGGCAAGGGGTCGCTGACCGAGGCCGCCGCCAAGGCGGAGCCGGAATTCGCAACGGTCGCGCGCGGCAACGACGATCTCGCGGCGATCCTCTACACCTCCGGCACCACGGGCCGCTCCAAGGGCGCGATGCTCAGCCACGACAATCTCGCGTCGAATTCGCTGAGCCTGGTTGGCTATTGGCGCTTCACCGACAAGGACGTTTTGATCCACGCGCTGCCGATCTATCACACCCACGGGCTTTTCGTGGCCTCCAACGTCACGCTGTTCGCGCGCGCGTCGATGATCTTCCTGCCGAAGCTCGATCCCGAACTGATCATCAAGCTGATGGCGCGCGCGACGGTGCTGATGGGGGTGCCGACTTTCTACACGCGCCTGCTGCAGTCGCCGAACCTGACCAAAGATTCCACCTCGCATATGCGGTTGTTCATCTCGGGCTCGGCGCCGCTCTTGGCGGACACACACCGCGAATGGTCGGCGCGCACCGGCCATGCGGTGCTCGAGCGCTACGGCATGACCGAGACCAACATGAACACGTCGAACCCCTATGAGGGCGACCGTGTGCCAGGCGCCGTTGGCTTCCCGCTGCCCGGCGTGTCGGTGCGCGTCACCGATCCGGAGACGGCGGCCGAGCTCGCGCGCGACACCATCGGAATGATCGAGGTCAAGGGCCCGAACGTGTTCAAGGGCTATTGGCGGATGCCGGAAAAGACAAAATCGGAATTCCGCGATGACGGCTTCTTCATCACCGGCGACCTCGGCAAGATCGACGCCCGCGGCTACGTGCACATCCTCGGCCGTGGCAAGGATCTCGTCATCTCCGGCGGCTTCAACGTCTATCCGAAGGAAATCGAAAGCGAGATCGACGCCATGCCGGGCGTGGTGGAGAGCGCCGTGATCGGCGTGCCCCATGCGGATTTCGGCGAAGGCGTCACTGCGGTGGTGGTGACCGACAAGAAGACCGCGATCGACGAGGCGGGCGTGCTGAAGGCGCTTGAAGGCCAGATCGCCAAATTCAAGATGCCGAAGAAGGTCATCTTCGTGGATGATCTGCCGCGCAACACCATGGGCAAGGTGCAGAAAAACGTGCTGCGCGAGACCTATGGGAAGATCTACGCGAAGTAATTTTTTTCCTTCCCTTCCTCCCCCCTCGGGGGGAGGGGGAATTGGACGCACGAAGTGCGTCCAAGAAGGAAGAGGGGGCGCCACAAGCACGGCCTTCCCTGCAGCCCTCTCCCGCCTCGAACCGCTGCGCGGTTCGATCCACCCTCTCCCGCTGCGCGCAGCTTTGCTGCGCTGGGGGAGAGGGGAAGAGCCTAGGCCTGCGCATCCCGCCCGAACCGCGCATACAACGCCGGCAGCACCAGCAGCGTCAGCAGCGTGGCGCTGATCAGGCCGCCGATCACCACCGTGGCGATCGGGCGCTGCACTTCGGCACCGGTGCCGGTGGCCAGCGCCATCGGCACGAAGCCGAGCGCAGCGACCAGCGCCGTCATGGTCACCGGGCGCAGCCGCGTCAGCGCGCCCTCGGTGATGGCCTGCAGCCGGTCGCGGCCGTCCGCCATCAATTGCCGGATATAGGTCAGCATCACCAGGCCATTCAGCACCGCGATGCCGGACAGCGCGATGAAGCCGACCGCCGCGGACACCGAGAACGGCATGCCGCGCAGCCACAGCGCCAGCACGCCACAGGTCAGCGCCAGCGGCACCGCGCTGAACACCAGCAGCGCGTCGCGCAGCGAACCGAGCGCGCTCGCCCGCAGCAGCACGATCAGCGCGAAGATGGTCGGCACCACGATGGCCAGCCGGCCGCGCGCCATCGCCAGGTTCTCGAACTGGCCGCCCCAGTCCATCCATTCGCCCGGGCCAAGCTTGACCCGCGCGTCGATCGCGGCGCGGGAGTCCTTCACGATGGCCGCGATATCGCGGTCGCGCGCATTGGCCGTGACCACGACGCGCCGCTTGCCGTTGTCGCGGCTGATTTGGTTCGGGCCATCCGTGAGCGTGAAGCGTGCAAGCTGCCCGAGCGGCAATGTCGGGGCCACGGCGCCGGTGGTGGGAAGCTGCACTGGCAGGTTCTTCAACGCGTCGATGTCGTTCCGCAACTCTTCCGGCAGCCGCAAAACGATCTCGAAGCGGCGATCGCCCTCGAACACCACCCCGGCATGGCGACCGCCGACGGCGTCACCGATCACGTCATGCACGGCAGCGAGGCTGACGCCGCGGCGTGCCAGTTCGGCCTTGTCGACGGCGACGTCCAGCACCGACAGGCCGTCGGCCTGCTCGACCTTGACGTCGGCTGCGCCCGGAACGCTGCGCAGGATCGCGGCGACCTGGTTGGCCGCCTGCAGCAGCGGTTCGAATTCGTCCCCGAAGATCTTGATGGCGAGGTCGCCGCGCACGCCGGCGATCAACTCGTTGAACCGCATCTGGATCGGCTGGGTGAACTCATATTGGTTGCCGGGCAGTTGCTGCACGGCGGTCTCGATTCGCTGCAGCAGCGCCGCTTTGCTCAGCTTTGGATCGGGCCATTGTGACGGTGGCTTCAGGATGATGAAGGTGTCGGACGCATTGGGAGGCATCGGGTCGGTGGCCATCTCGGCCGTGCCGGTCTTGGAAAACACCAGCGCCACCTCGGGCAGCGCCTTGATGGCGTTTTCGACGTCGAGCTGCATGGCCTGCGACTGCGCAAGGGAGGTCGCTGGAATCCGCAGCGCGTTCATCGCGAAATTCCTTTCGTCCAGCGTCGGGATGAACTCTTGTCCAAGGCGTGTGAACGCCAGCAGTGCCACCGCGAACAAGGCGAGCGCGCCGATCACGACCGGCAGCGGCCGCCGGATCGCCGCGGCAAGCCCGGGTGCGTAGAGCCGTTTCAGCGCGCGGATCGCTGCGTTGTCGCCCTCCCGGATACGGCCCGTGATGAAGATGGCGATCATGGCCGGCACGAAGGTCAGCGACAGCACGAAGGCCGCCGCCAGCGCCAGCAGCACGGTCAACGCCATCGGGTGAAACATCCGGCCTTCGACGCCGCTGAAACTCAGCAGCGGCACATAGACCAGCATGATGATCGCCTGGCCGTAGACTCCGGGGCGGATCATCTCCTCGGCGGACTGCCGGACCGTCTGCAGGCGCTCGTCGCGCGTCAGGTCGCGTTTCTCGCTGTGTTGCCGTTCGGCAAGATGGCGAAGCGCGTTCTCGGCGATGATCACGGCGCCGTCGACGATCAGGCCGAAATCGAGCGCACCGAGGCTCATCAGGTTGGCGCTGATGCGCCCCTGCAGCATGCCCGCCGCCGTCATCAGCATCGCCACCGGAATGACCAGCGCCGCAATCAGCGCCGCACGGACATTGCCGAGCAGCAGGAACAGCACCAGGACGACCAGCAGCGCGCCTTCGCCGAGATTGCCGGCGACGGTGCGGACGGTGGCGTCGACCAGTTGCGTACGGTCGAGCACGGTCGCGATAACGATGCCGTCGGGCAATGTGCGGCGAACCTGGTCGAGCCTGGCATCGACAGCGCGGGCGACCACGCGGCTGTTGCTGCCGACCAGCATCAGCGCGGTGCCGATCACCGCCTCATGGCCGTTGAGGCTGGCGCTGCCGGTGCGAATCTCGCCGCCGATCTCCACGCGTGCCAGGTCGCTGACACGGATCGGCACGGCGTTGCGCGTCGCAACGACGACATTGCCGATATCCGTGACGGTCTCCAGCCGCCCGCCCGCGCGCACCACGATGCCTTCGCCGTTGCGCGCGATGACGCTGGCACCACGGCTGACATTGCCGGCCTCGATGGCGCGGGCAATGTCGGCGAACCCCAGGCCGAACGCGACCAGCTTCATGGGATCGGGCTGGATCTGATACTGCTTTTGATAACCGCCGATCGAATCGACGCCGGCCACGCCGGGCACGTTCCTGATCTGCGGCCTGACGATCCAGTCCTGCACCGTGCGCAGATAGGCCGCGCGTGCGACATCGGTGGTGAGGCGCTCACCGTCCGGTGTCACATAGAGCTCGCTCGACGGCGCAAAGTCGATCGACCACATGTAGATTTCGCCGAGCCCGGTGGAGATCGCGCCCATCTTCGGATCGGCGGCGGCGGGGAGATCTCCTCGCAATGCGATCAGGCGTTCGCCCACCTGCTGGCGCGCGAAATAGATGTCCGTAGCTTCGCCGAACACCGCCGTCACCTGCGAAAAGCCGTTGCGCGACAGCGAGCGCGTACTCTCCAGTCCGGCGATGCCAGCGAGCGCGGTCTCGATCGGAAACGTCACCTGCTTTTCGATCTCGACCGGCGACAGCGCCGGCGCGGTGGTGTTGACCTGCACCTGCTTGTTGGTGATGTCCGGCACCGCATCGATCGGCAGTTGCAGCAGCGACCAGGCGCCGAACGCGGCCAATCCGAGGGTGATCAGCACGACGGTCCAGCGGCGCTGGATCGACAACGCGAGAATACGACTGATCATGGCGATCCTAATGCTGGTGCTCGACCGCGGCCTTGCCGAGGTCGGCGCGCAGGACAAAAGTGTTGGCGGTAGCGATGCGCTCGCCGGGTTTAACGCCGGCGGTGATTTCGACGACGCGGTCGTCATGGCCGCCGAGCGTGACGGTGCGCGCCTCGAATCCGGATGCGGTGCGGATGAACACCGTGTCGCGGCGATCGATGGTCTGCACCGATGACCGCGGCACGACGACCGTGGCGAAAGGGCGGTCGCGCGGTATCTGCGCGGAGACGAAGGCGCCCGGCCGCCATGTCAGCAGCGCGTTATCGACGCGCGCCACCACGCGGGCATTGCGGGTGTCCTTGTCGAGCAGCGGGCTGACGAAAACGATTGCGGCCGGTGACGGAGCGCCGTCACCGGCCGCAATGGTGATGCGGCGTCCTTCCGCGACGTCGGCGAGATCGGCGGGCGACACGGACAGTTCGGCCCACACCGTGGTGAGATCGACGATGACGAACAGCTCGCTTTCCTGGCCCTCGCGCCCGACCAGCGAGCCCAGCTCGACGCGGCGCTCGGCCACGCGGCCCGCGATCGGCGCGCGCACCTCCTGACGGCGCAGCGCCTCGACGGGCTGCTGCGGCAGGGTTTCGATCTGGTGGGCGTTGAGGCTCAGCGCAAACAGCTTCTGCCGGGCAATCTCAAGCTTGACGCGGGAATCCTCAAAGGTCGTGCGCGCGCGCAGGAAATCGTTTTCGCTCATCACCTTGCCGTTCCACAGCGTCTGCGCGCGGTCGAACAAGGTTCGCTGCAGATCGGACACCAGCCGTGCGGCGAGATATTCGCTCTTGGCGTCGGCGACCTCGCGGCTTTCGATGACGGCAACGACCTCGCCGGCGGTGACGGGGTCGCCGAGTTGCTTGCGCAACTCCGCGACGGTGCCGAGCAGCCGGACCGCCACCCGCGCGATGTGGTTGCCGCTGGGCACGATGGTGCCCGGCACGCTGATCGTTCGGCTCACCGTGCCGCCGCCGACCTCGGTGATGGCGAACCTGCCGGCCTCGATCTGTTGCGCGCTGAGCGTCAGCGCGACGGCGTCATGATGCGTAGCCTCGTCGGCCAGCGCGACGACGGACGTCGATGCGCCGAGCCACAGCCCGAGCGCCAGTGAAACGGTCCTGCTCATGTGAAATATCCCGCGCCGCGCGATCCTTGCGCGCGCTGCCATCAACGATGGATCGTTGCGCGACGCTGCGTCCGTTCACACGGCGCAACAGGCGCACGACCCTCACGAATCGTGTTGAGGCGTCAGGCGCGGGGTGGCTTGAAGAGCGGCAGTCCGGCCAGTGAGACCGGGCTCTGCTGGCGCGCAAAGATCGGGGCGCGGGACGCAATATCCGCAGGCAGCGACAGGGTGGCCGCGGTCTGTGCCGCGATGTGACACAGGCAGTGGCAGGCATGGGCCGGCATCTGGCGATCCGGACCATCCGGCGACGCGTCGCCATTGGCGTTCATGGACGCGAGGCTGGTGCCGGTATCGGCAAAGGCCGCGCAGCAATCGAAGCTCTGGACCAGCGACATCACCAGACCAAGCATCAAGGCCAGTACGAACGGCATGCGGCGCAGCCGGGCTGTAAGCCCGGCACTGCCGCCGCGTATCGTAAGGGGTGCCGTCATGCCGCCCTAGATAACATGATCGGGGGCCAGCGCGCACGCCGAATTCGGATCGCATTCGATCTGAATTGTCGCATGCTCGATGCCGAAGCTGCGCCGCAGCCGCTGGCAGATATCCATCAGGTAGGCATCGCCGGGGTGGCCCGCGGGCATCACCATGTGGCAGGTCAACGCCACTTCCGTGGTGCTCATCGGCCAGATGTGCAGGTCGTGCACCTGCACCACCCCTGAACATTGCTCGAGATAGTCGCGCACCTTGGCGGGATCGATGCCGCGAGGTACGGCGCTCAATGACATCGCCGTGGAATCGCGCAACAGGCCCCAGGTGCCCCAGACGATCAGCCCGCTGATCACCAGGCTGGTGACGGCGTCGAGCCACAGCCAGCCGGTCAGCATGATGACGATGGCGGCGACCACGACGCCGGCCGAGACGGCGGCGTCGGCCATCATGTGCAGATAGGCGCCGCGGATGTTAAGGTCGCTGTCGCGGCCCGAGGCGAACAGCCAGGCGGTGATGCCGTTGACGGCGATGCCGATGGTGGCGACCACGATGACGGTCAGGCCGGCGACAGGCTCCGGGTTGAACAGCCGAAGCAGCGCCTCCCAGGCGATGGCGCCGACCGCGACCAGCAGGAAGACGGCGTTGAAGAGGGCCGCCAGGATCGACGAGCCGCGCAGGCCATAGGTAAAACGCGGGGTCGGCGCGCGCTTCGACAGCACCGCCGCGGTCCATGCGGCCATCAGGCCGAGCACGTCGGACAGATTGTGCCCGGCGTCGGCCACCAGCGCCATCGATCCTGCGGCGTAGCCATAGATCGCCTCCACGACCACGAAGGCGGTGTTGAGCCCGATGCCGATGGCGAAGGCGGTGCCGAAACTGGCGGGCGCATGGACATGGCCGCCGGGACCATGGGCGTGACCGTGATGGTGGTCGTCACCATGGGCGTGGTCATGATGGTCGTGGTCGTGATCATGATGGTCTGGAGAATGGTCCATGCCCGGTCCGGTGCGATCGATTCGATAGTCGCATCAAACCCGAAACCGGGATGGATACTATCACATTGGCGCCTGCATCGGCGCGGCCGGGTTAGCCGCGCGCGCACGGCGGCCGAGACGGATTGCCGGCATCTCCACCGCGGCCCAGCACAGCCATGCCACCGGCGTGACCAGCGCAACCGACAGGACGCCGGTCAGCACGGCCACTGCGGTCACCGGCAGTCCCGGCGCGGCGTGCTGCAGGCGCAATGCCGCTTCGCCGGCCAGCCACAGGCTCATGGGGTGCAGCAGATAGAAGCTATAGGAGATGCGGCCGTAGAACCGGACGACGCGCCAATCGAGCGGCCGGAAGATTGACAGTCGCGGACCGTAGGCGATCAGGCCGACCAGCAGCGTTGCCGACAGGCATTCGATCATCAGCGTCCAGCCGGTCTGCTTCAGCACGCTGCACACCGAAAACGCGCTCACCGACAGCAGCGCCGCGGGCGTTGCCCAGCGCGATGCCAGCAGGGGGGCAAAGGCGTCGCCGCGAAAATGCAGCAGCATGCCGAACACGAAAGCATAGAGCGGCGCGATGGTGGTGCCTTCGCCGAGCAGTGCCGCGTATTGCCCGATCCACGACAGGCCGAACAGCACGGCGATCACGACCCACAGCGGCCGCGGCCCGAATGTTGCGAACAGCCAGGCGCAGCCGAGGATCAGCGGCGTTGCGAAAACCTCGACCTTCATCGACCACATCACGCGGTTGATGTCGGTATGCACCGTCAGCATGTTCAGCAACACGTTGCCGAGGTCGAACGACGCCGGGTAGGGCTGAAAGCCCGTGCAGCGATAGACGAGGGTAATCGCCGCAATCACCGCAACGATGGCAGGAAACAGCCGGAACAGGCGATGCCGCAGAAAGCGCAGCGGATCGGGATTGCGGTCGAGTGATTTCGCCAGCACGAAGCCGCTCATCACGAAGAACGCGACCACCGCACCGGTGCCGTTCGACAGCGCCTCATAGATCCGGAACGCCAGCGCATCGAGGCCGCCGCTGGCCGTCGCTGCATCTGCGAGGGGTACGCCAACATGGCAGAACGCCACCGCCAGCGCGGCTGCGCCGCGCAGGCTTTCGATACGGGGCAGGAAGGCGCCAGGCGTGACGGGAACGGTCATCTCGCCCGTTGTGCCGCAGCGGCGCCGCGCTGGAAAGGCACAATACCTATATGGAAACGGGACGCGATCCGCACTGCGTCTTCGATTACCTTTTGCAATCGCG
>JBEVEC010000052.1:0-7618 GCA_040512975.1 Tardiphaga sp.
ATAACGACCTGATCGCGACCTCGATGCCGCTGCAACTGGCGCGCAGGAGCCACCGCCTCACCGGCAAGAAATCCAAGGCGCTGGACCAGGAGCTGCTCGACGGCCTGACACGCGCCGGCTTCAAGCTCGATTACGGCGAGGACAACACCGGCTGGCAGTTCAAATATCTCACCCGCGGCGGCGGCTATTACTTCAACGTCGGCTGCTCCGACATGATCGTGCGGGGCGATATCGCGCTGAAGCAGTTTGCCGATATCGAGACGTTCGCGGCCGACGGCGCCAAGATGAAGGATGGCACGACCATCGCCGCCGATCTCGTCGTGCTGGCGACCGGCTACCGGCCGCAGGAAGAGCTGGTGCGCAAGCTGTTCGGCGAGGATGTCGAACGGCGCGTCGGCACCATCTGGGGATTCGGCGACGGGCAGGAATTGCGCAACATGTACACCCGCACCGGGCAGCCGGGCCTCTGGCTGATCGCAGGCGGCCTGGCGCAATGCCGGATCGGCTCAAGGCACCTCGCGCTGCAGATCAAGGCGATCGAGGAAGGGCTGTTGCCGCGCTGACGCCGGCGCTACCGACGCGCCCGCGCTGCTACGGCCGTTCCAGCAGGCGCCGCTGGATCAGCCAGCGCGCCCCACGACTCCACGCCACATTGGCGCCCATGCGCAGATCGGTCTGCTGGACGTCGACCAGCCCTCCAGATTGGGCGTCGCGTATCTTGTAGGTCACCGCGTATTCCGTTCGCGTGATCCGCGTGACGATCCCGATCATCGACTGATCCGCGGCAAGGCCGGCGGCGATCCCGGCTTCGCAGCCTGCGCAGTCGCGCAACGGCACCGCCTTGGCTATCTGCTCATTTGCGGAGCCGGTATCGACCAGCTGGTAGCGTCCGGATTCCAATATCAGCCGTCGCGCTTCTTCGGTCGAAAGCCGCAATTGCTCGCGGTCGATATCGTCGGCGGGGACGTAGGGCGCCGCGGCGCTGAAGTCCACCAGCTCGAACGGAAAGACCGCGATCTTGACCGGTGACGGCGCGGCGGCTTCGGCGGCAACAGCATTGCCGGCAAGGAACATGACAGGCGCGAGAACAACCATGATGCTGCGCATTGATCCGTACCTCCCCGATGATGTGGGCAAGCGATAACGCGACCAAGTCACTTCCGATCGAAAACGGGATTCCCGCCCGCTCGGACCTGCCAGATACCTTACGCCAAGGCGGCCGATCCGCAATGGCTCATGGCGGTCTCGCGCTGCGGATCACGATGGGCCAAAAACTCTCCTGCGATCTTGATGTTAGCACCGCGCCTGCACTCACTGACCATGACTTGTCGGTCCGGACAGTCTGGCGAATACGCCATGCAGAAATGGCGCTCGTGTTTGCGGTGGACCTCTGCGAAACTCGATCGGCAGAACACCCGGATCCACCGGGGCGTTGATCGGGGAGAAGCGCATGTCGGTCACACTGGGCTCGGGCGAACACCGCTACCGCGTGGTACACAACTGGGCCAAGCTGCCCGATGGCTGGCGGCTGACCGACGTCGCGTCGGTCGCGGTCGACAGCAAGGACCGCGTCTACGTCTTCAACCGCGGCGAACATCCGATGGTGGTGCTGGATCGCGAGGGCAATTTTCTCCGCAGCTGGGGCGAAGGCCTGTTCAATCGCGCGCATGGCCTGCACATCGATGCCGACGACAATCTCTATTGCACCGATGATGGCGATCACACCGTGCGCAAATGCAGTGTCGACGGCAAGGTTCTTTTGACGATCGGCATCCCGAACAAGCCGGCGCCGTTCATGAGCGGCGAGCCGTTTCACCGCTGCACCCACACCGCGCTGTCGCCGAAGGGCGAGATCTATGTCTCCGACGGCTACGGCAATGCGTGCGTCCATAAATATTCGCCCAACGGCAAGCTCTTGAAGACCTGGGGCGAGCCCGGCACCGATCCCGGGCAGTTCAACATCGTCCACAACATCGTGACCGATGCCGATGGCTGGGTCTACGTCGCCGACCGCGAGAACCACCGTGTGCAGGTGTTCGACGGCAACGGCAAGTACGAGACGCAGTGGAATAATCTGCACCGTCCCTGCGCGCTGTGCTGCTGCGGCGGCGGCAAACAGCCGACCTTCGTGGTCGGCGAACTCGGCCCCGGCCTTGCCGTCAATCGCAAGGTGCCCAATCTCGGCCCGCGGCTGTCGATCGTCGATGCCAAGGGCAAGCGCAGCGCCCGCCTCGGCGGCGAGAACGGCCCCGGACTGGAGGCCGGCAAATTCCTCGCGCCACACGGCCTCGCGCTGGACTCGAAGGGCGACATCTACATCGGCGAGGTCGGCGTCACCGACTGGAAGACCAGCTATCCCGACACGCCGATGCCGCCGGAGGTCGGGGTGCAGCGCTGCCTGCAGAAGCTGGAGAAAATCTGACCGATCAATTCTCGCCGACCGCTTCGCGCCGGCGCCGCTCAGACTCTTCGGCGTAGCGCCGCATCGCGAAGGCTTCGGTCAGCACGCCGATCGGCCGGCGTCCGCCGCCGGCCTCGACGACCGCGAGCGACTCCGCTTCGGCGGCGTCGAATTTCGCGATCGCCTCCTGGATGTTCATCGCGGGATGCAGCACGATTTCGCGGTGATGCAGTATATCCCTCAATGGCTTGTCCATCGCAATATCGGGCGCGTGCGCTTCCGCGATCAATGCCAGCCCGACATAGCGGCCCTCGCCGTCGACGGCCACGACCTGCGTTTTCGAGCCGAGCGGAAACGCCTCCCTGAATTGCCCGATCTTCAGGCCAGCATCGACCGTGGTCAGGTCGGCGCGCATCAGGCGGGCCACGGTGAGATCCCGCAGCCAGCCGACATCGGCGGCGCTGCGGATGGTCTCGCCGCGCAGATGGAAGCGCCAGGTCGCGAATGAATAGCCGAACAGTTCGCGGGTGATCATGGTCGAGACGATGACCGCCACCAGCACCGCGGTGGTGAGCCAGAGGTTGCCGGTGGATTCGAGCGCGATGAACGACATCGTCAGCGGCCCGCCGATCACGGATGCCGATAGCGCGCTCATGCCGATGACAGCGTAGACTTTGGGATCAAGTGCGAGATCCGGCATCAGCGCGTTCGCGCCGGCCGCGAACAGCTGGCCGCCGAGCGCGCCCATGAACAGCGAGGAGAAAAACAATCCGCCGCGAAAGCCGCTGCCGAGCGAGACGATCGATGCCAGCGCCGTGAGGACGAACACGCCGGCGATCATTGCCAGGGGCAGCGACACCAGGGAGGTGAAATGCAGCGCGCCATGTCCCGACGCCAGCACATGCGGCGTGACAAGCGCCATCGAGCCGACGGCGAGACCGCCCAGCGCCGCTCGCAGCGGCGGCCAGAGACGGATCTTCGCCAGCGCGGCCTCGCACAGCGTCACACCACGCATGATCGTGATGCCGCACAATCCGGCGAGCGCCCCGAACAGTGCGGCGATGATCAGGTCGCGCCCCAGCACGTTGCCGACGGGGTCTACGCCGATGCCGAGCGAGAGCGCGCTGAACCCATGGGTCACGAAGTAGCCGGCGACGGCGGCAACGCCGACCGCCGCCAGGCTGGCCGGTGTGTATGCTCCGATCACGAGTTCGAAGGCGTAGAAGGCGCCCGCCAGCGGCGCCCCGAACGCACCGGCGATCGCAGCCGCAGCGCCGCAACCGACCATCACGCGCTGATCGGCGCGGCGCAGGTGGAATGCGCGCCCCAGCGACGCCGCGAGGCCGCTCGACAATTGCGTGTAGCCCGCCTCGAGCCCGACCGATGCGCCGACCCCGCTGGACCAGATGGTCTGCAGCGCGACGATGACGCTGCCGCGGAACGACATCCGGCCGCCATGCAGCGCGTTGGCTTCGATCGGATCAATCTCGCGCGATGGCCGCCAGCGCAGCAGCACCATGAAGGACAGGCCGAGCAGCAGGCCGCCGAGGCTCGGCACCAGCAGGGCGCGCCACGGGTCGATGGCGAACTGGCTCGAGAGCCGGTCGCGGATCGAAATATCGAACAACAAAGCGTGAAGCCCGGCGACCGCGACGCTCATCGCCAGCACCACGCCTCCGGCAATGGTTCCCACCAGCACCGCGAGCGCGACCAGGCTCGTCTCATGCGCGCGAACGAATGCCCGCAGCCGCCGCGGAGCCTCCAGATAGGGAGCTTTCGCCATCGTGTTCCGGATCCAGGGGCCGCAGGAGGCGGCCCGAGGAAGCGGTCATAGCGCAGGTGGCGCAATTGGGCGAGATCGTGACGGCAGCGGATAAGCCCCGGAATGCTCTTCACAATCCCGTCACGCTGCCTGTAGTATGCAGGGCGCATGCTGCTTCGCAGCTAACATGGGGGTCAGGAGCGTTACTTGAACGCACATGTCTCGCAGGGCGGTTGGCCGGTCTTGGTGCTCAACGCGGATTTCCGGCCGCTGAGTTATTATCCACTGTCTCTCTGGTCGTGGCAGGACGCGATCAAGGCGGTGTTCCTCGACCGCGTCAACATCGTCGAGCATTACGACCGCGCGGTGCGCAGCCCGACCTTCGAGATCCAGCTGCCGAGCGTGGTGTCGCTCAAATCCTTCGTCAAGCCGACCACGCATCCGGCGTTCACGCGCTTCAACGTCTTCCTGCGCGACCGCTTCGTCTGCCAGTACTGCCACGCGCATGACGACCTGACCTTCGATCACATCATTCCGCGCAGCAAGGGCGGCCAGACCACCTGGGAAAACGTCGTCGCCGCGTGCTCGCCGTGCAATTTGCGCAAGGGCAATCTGACGCCGGCGCAGGCGAAGATGTTTCCGCGACAGACGCCGTACGCGCCGACGGTGCATCAGCTCCACCGCAACGGGCGATTGTTTCCGCCGAACTATCTGCACGATAGCTGGCTGGATTATTTGTACTGGGATACAGAGCTCGATCCGTAGGCGGTTCGTCGCGCTATCCCGCTACAGTCACCGAACGTGATCGCTTCAGTGCCGGTGCGCACAGGGCCGCGCGTCATGGGGTGCTGACAGCCCCGCCCTTCACGCGACGAAATAATTCTGTCACGATGGCTGTGAAGCGCCCTGCCTGTACAGAACCACGAGAGCGGCAACACGCCCACGGAAACGCCTGATGCTTATTCCTATCGCCGACGTGCCACGCTGGTACGCGGAACGAAAGCCGAAAGACACGATTGCCGTCAGCCACGGCGCCGAGAACATCACGTGGGAGCAGCTCGAGCGCAACGCCAACCGCCGGGCGCGCGCCTTTGCCGCCCAGGGCGTCAAGCCGGGCGATTTCGTTGCGATCGGACTGCCCCACAGCAATCTGTTTTTCGAGACGACGTTCGCGGTGTGGAAGTGCGGGGCGACGCCGACTTCGCTGACCTGGCGGCTGCCGCGCGGCGAGGCCGCGGCGGTGCTCGACATCCTCAAACCCTCGCTGGTGGTCGGCGGGCAGCCGGACTGGAACGCGCCGAACTCACTGCCTGCAGACTTCACGCCTGAAGGCTTCTCCGACGCGCCGATCGACACCCCGGTGGCGCGCGACTGGAAGGCCATGACCAGCGGCGGCTCGACCGGCCGGCCGAAGGAGATCCTCGAGCACAATCCGGCGGTCATCGAGACGACGGCGCCGTCGGCGCTCGGCATTCCGCAGAACGCCTCGCTGCTCAATCCCGGACCGCTGTATCACAACGCGCCGTTCATCGTGTCGCATACGGCGCTGTTCAACGGCGGGCGCGTCAGCGGCCTGATCAAGTTCGACGCCGAGGAGACGCTGCGGCTGATCGAGAAGAACCGCGTGCAGTGGGTCAATTTCGTGCCGACCATGATGCACCGGATCTGGTCGCTGCCGGACGAGGTGCGCAACCGCTACGACGTGTCGAGCCTGCAGATCGTGTTTCACATGGCGGCGCCGATGCCGCCATGGCTGAAGGAGAAGTGGATCGAGTGGCTCGGACCCGAGCGCATCTATGAACTCTATGGCGGCACCGAACGGCAGGGCGCCACGATCATTTCCGGCACCGAATGGCTGACGCACAGAGGCTCGGTCGGCAGGATCGGCGAGACCTGCCGTCTCCGCATCATCGGCGAGGACGGCAACGAGGTCGCGACCGGCGAAACCGGCGAGATCTATTTCCTGCCCAATGACGGCGCCGGCGCGACCTATCACTATCTCGGCGCGGATCCGAAACGCCGTGCCGACGGCTGGGAGTCGCTCGGCGATATCGGCCGCCTCGACGCCGAGGGCTATCTCTATCTCGGCGACCGGCTCGCCGACATGGTGCTGCGCGGCGGCGCCAACATCTATCCGGCCGAGGTCGAGGCAGCGGTGACCGAACATCCCGACGTGCGCTCCTGCGTCGTGGTCGGCCTGCCCGATCCGGAGTTCGGCCAGCGCGTGCACGCCATCCTCGAACTGGACGCGGGCACGGATGCGCAGGGCGTCGCCGACGGCATGGCCGCGTTCCTGGCCGACCGGCTCAGCCGCTACAAGCATCCCGAAAGCTTCGAGGTCACGAGCGTCGGCTTGCGCGACGATTCCGGCAAGGTGCGCCGCACGATGCTGCGCGACGAGCGTGCGGTCTGGCTGAAAGAGGATCGCCCGTTCCGGATCATGCCGGTGCAGACGCGGGAAAAAGTGGAATAATTACCGGCAAACCGTCGCGGAGGCTGCAGACAGGCGCCGGCCTTAACGGATTGCTAACCATATTACTCCCTGAATGCGCTTTGTTTTCCGGGAGCGCCTTCATGAATCGCAATCAGCGCCGCGCCATGGCGAAGAGCAAGGACCCGCAGAACATGGCGCGGGCCGCCCTGCTGCACAAGCAAGGCGGACAGCTGAACAAGGCGGAGCAGAAGTACCGGGAAGCCATCGTGCGCGACCCCGGCTGCTACGAGGCCCACAACAATCTCGGCAATCTTCTGCACGAGAGCGGCCGCATCGTGGAAGCGACCCGGCATTTCGCCCTCGCATTCCAGATCAATCCGAAGGATGCCAAGGTCGCGTTCAACCTTGCCGTGGGTCTGTCGGCACAAAATCACTTCAAGCACGCCATTCCGGTCTATCTCGAAGCCATCAAGCTCGACCCGGGCTACGCCGACGCCCAGTCCGGCCTCGCCTTCACCCTCACGCAGCTCGCGGAATACGGCGCCGCCGAGCACCACTTCGCTGAAGCGTTGAAGATCAACCCGCTGCACTTCGAGGCCCGGGTCAATCTGGCGCTCGCACTGGTCGATCAGGGCAAGGTCGTCGAGGCGTTCGATCATGCCCAGATCCTGTCGCGCGCCGAGACCGCCACCGGGTTTCCGCACAAGAGTTTTGGCATCCTGCTGGCGCGCGCAGGCTGTCCCGACGGCGCCAAACTGTGCTTCGAGAACCACCTCGCGCGCAATCCCGGCGACCGGGATGAAACTGCAATGCTGCTCGCTTCCGTCGGCGGCGCACTGCCGTCCCGCGCGACCGAACAGCAACTGTTCAAGCTCTACACGTCACGCGCGGATGGATGGGACAGCGGCGCAGCAGAAGAGGCTGGCTATCAGGGTCATCGGCTCGTCGCGGCAGCGCTGCAGCAGTTGAATCCGCACCACTTGGATACCGTCGTGGACGCCGGTTGCGGAACCGGCCTGGT
>JBEVEC010000345.1:0-13434 GCA_040512975.1 Tardiphaga sp.
AAGGACGTCCAGTTTGCCACCGGCACCTATCATCCGCCGCGCAAGTCGGACGTCCACGTCTCCTACACGCCGCGCGTCAAGGGCGACGCCACGGCGATCCGCAAAGCCGTCGAATTGCTGGCCAACGCCAAGAAGCCGGTGATCTATTCTGGCGGCGGCGTCATCAATGCCGGGCAGGCGGCGTCTACGCTGCTGCGCGAACTGGTCGAGGTCACCGGCTTCCCGATCACCTCGACGCTGATGGGCCTCGGCGCCTATCCGGCGTCCGGCCCGAACTGGCTGGGCATGCTGGGCATGCACGGCACCTACGAGGCCAACATGGCGATGCATGACTGCGACGTCATGCTGTGCGTCGGCGCGCGCTTCGACGACCGCATCACCGGCCGCACCGATGCGTTCTCGCCGCATTCGAAGAAGATCCACATCGACATCGATCCGTCGTCGATCAACAAGAACATCCGCGTCGACGTGCCGATCATCGGCGATTGCGGCAATGTGCTGGGCGACATCCTGCAGGTGTTCAAGGCCGAGGCGAAGAAGCCGGACATCAAGGCGTGGTCGCAGCAGATCACGGCTTGGCGTGCGCGCAATTCGCTGGCCTTCAAGGCCAACAGCGAGCTGATCCTGCCGCAACATGCGATCCGGCGGCTGTACGAGAACACCAAGCATCTCGACACCTACATCACCACCGAGGTTGGCCAGCATCAGATGTGGGCGGCGCAGTTCTACGGCTTCGAGGAGCCGAACCGCTGGATGACGTCCGGCGGCCTCGGCACCATGGGCTACGGCCTGCCGGCCGCTCTGGGCGTGCAGGTTGCCCATCCCGATGCGCTGGTGATCGACATCGCCGGCGACGCCTCGGTGCAGATGACCATGCAAGAGATGTCGGCGGCGGTTCAGCACGAATTGCCGATCAAGATCTTCATCCTGAATAACCAGTACATGGGCATGGTGCGGCAGTGGCAGCAGCTGCTGCACGGCAACCGGCTGTCGCATTCCTATTCGGAAGCGCTGCCCGATTTCGTCAAGCTCGCCGAGGCCTATGGCGGCGTCGGCTTCCGGGTCGAGAAGCCCGGCGATCTCGACGGCGCGATCCAGGACATGATCAAGGTGAAGAAGCCCGTGCTGTTCGACTGCCGCGTCGCCAATCTGGAGAACTGCTTCCCGATGATCCCGTCCGGCAAGGCGCATAACGAAATGCTGCTGCCGCTGGAGGCGAACGACGAAGCCACGGCCGCGGCGTTTGCCGGCGGCAGCGCGCTGGTGTGAGGTGATGACGAAACGCCACAAACTCAGCTGTCATCGCCCGGCTTGACCGGGCGACCTAGTATTCCAGGGCCTCGCGTTTGAATCGCGAGCGCTCTGGAATAGTGGGTCCACCGCTTTCGCGGGGGATAACAGCGGTGCACCGGGCAACGGTCCACCTCTATCAAGCGCAAGCCCAAAAAGACTTCATCAGGGAACGACAATGGAACAGCCTGCCTCCGCCTATTTCATGGAAGACCGCCACGACGCCAGCGAGACGCATACGCTGTCGGTGCTGGTCGCCAACGAGCCTGGCGTGCTCGCGCGCGTCATCGGGCTGTTTTCCGGGCGCGGCTACAACATCGAGAGCCTTACGGTGTCGGAGATCGAGAGCGACAAGCACGTCTCGCGCATCACCATCGTCACCACCGGCACGCCGATGGTCATCACCCAGATCAAGCATCAGCTCGACCGCATGATCCCGGTGCATCGCGTCGTCGACATGACGCTGTCGGGTCGCTCCATCGAGCGCGAACTGGCGATGGTCAAGCTGCGCGGCTCCGGCGAGCACCGCGTCGAGACGCTACGGCTGGCGGATGCGTTCCGCGCCCGCGTTATCGATGCCACCATCGACAGCTTCGTGTTCGAGATCACCGGCAAGACCGGCAAGATCAACAAATTCATCGAATTGATGCGCCCGCTCGGCCTCGTCGAGGTGTCGCGAACCGGCGTCGCCGCCATCAGCCGCGGCCCCGAGGGGATGTAGCGCCTGCGCGCATCCGTCCGGAAATCCTCCATGAAACCTCTCGACATCGCATTGGCCGTCGCAGTGGCCGTGATCTGGGGCGTCGGCTTCGTGCTGACCCGGATCGCGGTCGACGAGATGTCGTCGACACTGATCACCACACTCCGCTTCGCCATCACGGCACTGCCATGCCTGTTCCTGCCAATGCCGAAACTGCCGTGGCAGCTTGTCGTGGCAACAAGCTGGCTCTTGGTCGCGCAGTTCCTGGCGCAGACCTATGGCATGGCGCACGGCGTGCCGGCCGGTCTGACGTCGGTCATCGTGCAGAGCCAGGCCTTGTTCACCGTGGGGATCGCAGCACTGGTCCTGAAGGAGTTGCCGACGCGGCAGCAGGTGGTCGGCATCTTGATTGCGATGAGCGGCCTGATGATCATCTGCCTGACCGTCGGTTACGACTTCAGTGTGTTTCCCTTCCTGGTGCTGATGTCCGCGCCGGTGAGTTTTGCATTCTCCAATCTGCTGCTGCGGCGCGCGCAGGGTGTCCCGATGCTCGACCTGTTCGCCTGGATCAGCCTGGTGGCCCTCGTTCCGCTGGTGGTCGTCGTGCTCAGCGTCGATGGCGCCGGCACCACGTGGCATTCGCTGACGCATGTGTCTTTGATGGCCATTACCTGTGTCCTGTTCCTTGCCATCGTCGGCAGCACGCTTGGCTACTGGATCTGGGGGCGGTTGCTGCGCGATTATTCGGCGGCTCAGGTCGTGCCGTTTGCACTGCTGGTGCCGTTTTTCGGTGCGGCGGCGTCGAGTGTGACGTTCGGCGAAAAGTTCGGATTGCTGCGACTTTCAGGTATGATCGTCGTCGTATTTGGCATTGCCGTGATGTTGCTGTCGCGGCGCCCGCCCGTCCTCATTGAAGTGGCGTGAGGCCCCATGTCGCAACAACTGCTCTGGGCCTTTCTTGCATTCGCCGTCGTGATGTTCTTCACGCCGGGACCGAACAACGTGATGCTGCTGGCATCCGGATTAAATTTCGGGTTTCGCCGCACGCTGCCGCATATTGCCGGCGTCACCATCGGCTTCGCCTTCATGATCGCGGTCACCGGCCTTGGCCTCGGCGCACTGTTCACCGCGCAGCCGTGGCTGCAGACCGTGCTGAAGTTCGGCGGCGCCGCCTACCTGGTCTATCTGGCGATCGCCATCGCGATGTCCGGGCCGCCTGATGCGGGCGAGGCCGAACGGCGGCGGCCGATGACGTTTTTCGGCGCGGCACTGTTTCAGTGGGTCAACGTCAAGGGCTGGGTCATGGTGATCGGGACCATCACGGCCTATGCGGCCATCGCCAGCTATCCCTGGAATGTGATGGTGCAGGTCGGGCTGTCGCTGATGATGGGTTTTGCCTCCAGCGTAAGCTGGGCGCTTTGCGGCAGTGCACTGCAATCGCTGGTGAGATCTCCGCGCGCGGTGCGCGGCTTCAACATCGTGATGGCAATCTTGTTACTTGCCTCGCTCTATCCCGTGCTGGCCGAGACGTGATCGCTGCCTGCGCAAAATCACCGTCGCGGGCTTGTCTCGCGGCACCCGTCGCCTTAGAAACCGGCGGCAATTCATGGTCTCCAGCCAGTCGGCTGGCGGCCGTTTCGAACGGGCGACGTTGAAACATCGTTGCCGAAGAGAGGAATGACCCATGCGAGTTTATTACGATCGCGACGCCGACCTGAACCTGATCAAGGGCAAAAAAGTCTGTATCGTCGGCTACGGCAGCCAGGGCCATGCCCACGCGCTGAACCTCAAGGACTCGGGCGTCAAGGACGTAGTCATCGCGCTGCGCAAGGGCTCGGCCTCGGCCAAGAAGGCCGAAGCCGCCGGCTTCAAGGTGATGGAAGTCGCCGAGGCCGCCAAATGGGCCGATCTGATGATGATGCTCACCCCCGACGAATTGCAGGGCGACATCTATCGCGAGCACATGCATGACAACATGAAGAAGGGCGCTGCCCTCGTGTTCGCACACGGACTTAACGTCCACTTCAACCTGCTCGACCCGCGCGAAGACCTCGACGTGCTAATGATCGCGCCGAAGGGCCCCGGCCACACCGTGCGTTCGGAATATCAGCGCGGCGGCGGCGTGCCCTGCCTGATCGCGGTCGACAAGGACGTCTCCGGCAATGCCCACGACCTCGGCCTCAGCTATGCCTCGGCGGTCGGCGGCGGCCGCGCCGGCATCATCGAGACCTCGTTCAAGGAAGAGTGCGAGACCGATCTGTTCGGCGAGCAGGCCGTGCTCTGCGGCGGCACCGTCGAACTGATCCGCGCCGGCTTCGAGACGCTGGTGGAAGCCGGCTACGCACCCGAAATGGCCTATTTCGAGTGCCTGCACGAACTCAAGCTGATCGTCGACCTGATCTATGAAGGCGGCATCGCCAACATGAACTACTCGATCTCCAACACCGCGGAATACGGCGAATACGTCACCGGCCCGCGCATCGTGACCTCGGAGACCAAGGCCGAAATGAAGCGCGTGCTCACCGACATCCAGTCCGGCAAATTCGCGCGCGACTGGATGCTCGAGAACAAGGTCAACCAGGCCTCGTTCAAGGCCACCCGCCAGCGCAACAATGCCCATCCGATCGAGGAAGTGGGTAGCAAGCTCCGCGACATGATGCCGTGGATCAAGGAAAAGGCGCTGGTCGACAAGACCAAGAACTAGGCGCGGCCATCCGAGCCACGAAAACCAACGGGACCGCGGCGACGCGGTCCCGTTTTTCGTTTATCATCGAACCAAACAACGCAGCCGGGCAGGTTCGACCATGGACGACGATCGTTCGCAGACGTTACGTGCGTTCTTTGCCAATCTGGTCGCCGGGCATCGGGGCGAGCGCATCAAGCAGGCTTTTGCGGCCGTGCCGCGCGAACCCTTCGCGGGCCCGGGACCGTGGCTGGTGATGGGGTCCGCGTTCAGCTATGTGACGACGCCGGACGACGATCCGGTATTTATCTATCATGACACGCTGGTCGCGCTCGATGCCGACCGCGGCATCAATATCGGCATGCCCAGCGCGCATGCGCTGTGGCTGTCGGCTATCGACCTCAAGCCCGGCGAAACCGTGCTGCAGGTCGGCGGCGGCAGCGGCTATTACAGCGCGATCCTCGCCGAACTGGTCGGGCCGGACGGGAAGGTCCACGTTTACGAGATCGACGCCGGCCTCGCGGCGCGGGCCACGGACAATCTGCAGGACCGAGCGCAGGTCGAAGTTCACGCGGAGTCGGGAATTGCCGACAAGCTGCCGAAGGTCGACGCGATCTATGTCTGCGCAGGTATCACCCAGCCGAGCTGGAGTTGGCTCGATGCGCTGCGCCCCGGCGGGCGGTTGCTGTTTCCGCTTCAGCCGCAGGATACCCTTGGCGGCATGCTGATGATCACCCGTCCGGCCTCCGGTCTGCGCTGGCCGGCCAAGTTCGTGTCGCGCGCGCAATTCATTGCCTGCGAAGGGCATCAGGACACGGATGCCAGCCAGCGCCTCAAGGCTGCGTTTGCCGGGGCGCTGAGCGCGGTGCGTTCGTTCCGCATCGACGACGAGATGGATGAGACGTGCTGGTTCGCCGGTGATGGCTGGTGGCTGTCGACCGCGGAGGGGGAGGCGTAGCCGTCGCGGCCGTAGCCCGGATGAAGCGTAGCGCAATCCGGGATTCACAATCCGGAGCGCGGCTGTCCCGGATTGCGCTTCGCTCCATCCGGGCTACGAGCCTAGCAATCTCACTCCGCCGGCTGCGCCGCCGCGTGATCGTGGCTCTCGGCCTTGGCCACCTTCTCCTTGCCCGGGAAAATCCGCCGCACCAGCACGAACAGCGCCGGCACGAAGAAGATGCCCAGCACCGTCGCCGACAGCATGCCGCCGGCGACGCCGATGCCGATGGCGTTCTGGCTCGCCGAACCCGCGCCCGAGGCCACCGCCAGCGGCAGCACGCCGAGGATGAAGGCAAGCGAGGTCATCAGGATCGGCCGCAGCCGCTGCCGTGACGCGTGCAGCGTGGCCTCGACCAGCCCCTTGCCGGCGGCGAGCTGCTCCAGCGCAAACTCCACGATCAGGATCGCGTTCTTTGCCGCCAGGCCGATGGTCGTCAGCAGGCCAACCTGGAAGTAGACGTCATTGGCCTGGTGAAAGATCGTCGCCGCGGCCAGCGCGCCGAGCACGCCGATCGGCACCGCGAGCATCACGGCGAACGGCACCGACCAGCTCTCATACAGCGCGGCGAGGCTGAGGAACACGATCAGCAGCGAGATCGAGTACAGATACAGCGTCTGGCTTCCGGTCAGCCGTTCCTGGAACGACAGGCCGGTCCATTCATGGCCGTAGCCCTGCGGCAGTTTCGCGATCTGCTCGTCGACGGCGTCCATCGAGACGCCCGACGAGATGCCTGGTCCGGGCTGCCCCTGGATTTCCACCGCCGAGACGCCGTTGTAGCGCTCGAGCCGCGGCGAGCCGTAGGACCAGCGGTTGGTGGAGAAGGCCGAGAACGGCACCATCGAGCCGACATTGTTGCGGACATACCATTTGCCGATGTCGTTGGTGTCCGCGCGGAACGGCGCGTCGCCCTGGACATAGACCTGCTTGACGCGGCCGCGGTCGATGAAGTCGTTGACATAGGAGCCGCCCCAGGCCGCCGACAGCGTGCTGTTAAGATCGCTGAGGCTGATCCCCATCGCGGTCGCCTTGGGCTGGTCGATGTCGAGGTTGAATTGCGGGGTGTCGTCCTGGCCGTTGGGGCGCGATTGCGCCACGCGCTTGTCGCCGCCGAGCAGGCCGAGCAGCTGGTTGCGCGTCTTCATCAGCTCTTCGTGGCCGGCGCCGCCGACGTCCTGCAGATAGAAGTCGAAGCCCGAGGAATTGCCGAAGCCGGGGATCGAGGGGGGCAGCACCGCGAACACCATGGCGTCGCGGATCTTCGAGAACGCGCCCATCGCGCGCCCGACAATCGCCTGCGCGGATTTTGCCGCGTCGTGGCGTTCGTCGAACGGCTTCAGGCTGATGAAGCCGAGGCCGACATTCTGGCCCTGGCCGGCAAAGCTGAAGCCGTTGACGGCGAACACGCCCTGAACCGAGTCCTTCTCATTGTCGAGATACTGGTTCTCGACCTTGGTGATGGCATCCGCCGTCCGCGCCGATGTGGCGCCCACCGGCAATTGCAGCAGCGTGATGATGGTGCCCTGGTCTTCGTCGGGCAGGAACGAGCTTGGCAGCCGGTAGAACAGGAAGACCATGCCGACCACCACGGCGGCGAAGCCGACCAGCACCAGCGCGACGCGCTTGATAGCGCCGCCGGCGCCGCGTTGGTAACCGTCGGCCATGCGGTCGAAGTTACGGTTGAACCAGCCGAACACGCCGCGCTTGGCGCCGTGGTCTTCGGGCGCCTTCAGGAGGGTGGCGCACAGCGCCGGCGTCAGCACCAGCGCCACAAACACCGACAGCAGCATGGCCGAGACGATGGTCAGCGCGAATTGCCGGTAGATGATGCCGACCGAGCCGCCGAAAAACGCCATCGGGATGAACACCGCCGACAGCACGACGCCGATGCCGACCAGGGCGCCGGTGATCTCGTGCATCGATTTCTCGGTGGCTTCCCGCGGCGACAGTTTTTCCTCTTCCATCACGCGCTCGACGTTCTCGACCACGACGATGGCGTCGTCGACCAACAGGCCGATCGCCAGCACCATGGCGAACATGGTCAGCGTGTTGATGGAATAGCCGGCCAGCGAAAGAATGCCGAAGGTGCCGAGCAGCACCACCGGCACCGCGATGGTCGGGATGATGGTGGCGCGCCAGCTCTGCAGGAACACGAACATCACGATGAACACGAGGACGATGGCCTCGAACAGCGTGTGAATGACCTTCTCGATCGACAGCTTAACGAACGGCGTGGTGTCATAGGGATAGATGACGCGCAGGCCTGCGGGCATGTTGACTGTGAGCTGCTTGATCCGCGACTTGACGGCTTCCGAGGTCGCCACCGCGTTGGCGCCGGTGGCAAGGCTGATGCCCATGCCCGCGGCCGGGTTGCGGTTGTAGCGCGCGACCGCGTCGTAGGATTGCGAGCCCAGTTCGACCCGCGCCACGTCCTTGATGCGGACGGCCTGGCCGGTGGTCGAGGTGCGCAGGATGACGTCCTGGAACTGCTCGATGGTCTGCAGCCGGCTCTGCGAGGTGATGGTGGCATTGAGCTGCTGGCCGCCGACGGCGGGGAGGCCGCCGAGCTGGCCGGCGGTCACCTGGGTGTTCTGCGCCGTGATCGCCGTGGTGACGTCGCTCGGCATCAGGTTATACTTGGTCAGCTTCTCGGCATCGAGCCAGATCCGCATGGCGTATTGCGAGCCGAACAGCTGCACCTGACCGACCCCGGAGACGCGGCTGATCGGCTCGTTGATGGAGCTCGACACATAGTCGCCGATGTCGTTGGCGGTCAGCTTGCCGTCGTCGGAGACGAAGCCGAGCACCATCAGGAAGCTCGACGACGATTTGACGACTTTGATGCCCTGCTGCTGCACGACCTGCGGCAGCAGCGGCGTGGCCAGCTGCAGCTTGTTCTGCACCTGCACCTGGGCGATGTCGGGATTGGCCTCGGTGGTGAAGGTCAGCGAGATCTGGGTGATGCCCGTCGATGTCGAATAGGACGACATGTATTGCAGGTAATCGACGCCGGTCATGTTCTGCTCGATGACTTTGGTCACCGAGTTCTCGGCCGTCTGCGCGTTGGCGCCGGGGTAGGTCGCGGTGATGGTCACCACAGTCGGCGCGATCTGCGGATATTGCGCGATCGGCAGCTGCAGGATCGCCAGCACGCCGCCGAACATGATCAGGATGGCGATGACCCAGGCGAAGATCGGCCGCTGGATGAAAAAATGCGACATGAATGTTCCTTGGACCGTTCCTTGGCCGATTAGTCCTTGCGGGCTGCGGGCGCGTCGTTGCTCGCATCGGCCGTCTTGCCGGGCGTGACCGTGAGGCCGGTCTTCGGATCGATGGTGACTTCCAGCGCCTTGGCCATGGCGCCGGGCTTGACCTTCTGCAGGCCGTCCAGCACGACGCGGTCGCCGTCCTGCGCGCCGCTCTGCACCAGCCAGTTGGTGCCGATGGCTTCCGCGACCTCCAGCGTGCGCTGCTCGACCTTGCCGTCCTTGTCGACGAACATCGCTGTGGCCTTGCCGAGCGGATTGCGCGACACCGCGCGCTGCGGGATCAGGATCGCATTGGGGTCGACGCCGGCGACCACCTTGGCGCGGACATACATGCCGGGGATCAGCTCGCGTTTCGGGTTGGCGAAAATGGCACGCGTCGACACCGAGCCGGTATTCTCGTTGACGCTGGAATCGGTGAAGCCGAATTTGCCCTTCTGGTCATAGGTCCGGCCGTTTTCCATCATCAGCTCGATCTGCACGCCCCCCTCGGGCCGCTTCAGCTTGCCGGTGGCGATCTGTGACCGCAGCCGATCCATTTCCGAGGTGGATTGGTCGAGGTCGACGTAGACGGGATCGAGCTGCTGGATCGTGGTCATGGCGTTGGCCTGGCTCGCGGTGACCAGCGCGCCGGGGGTGATGCTGGACTTGCCGATGCGGCCGGCGATCGAGGCCGTGACCTTGGTGCGGTCGAGATTGATCGCGGCGGTGTCGCGATTGGCTTCGGCCGACTTCAGGTCCGCCTCGCCCTGCTTGTAGCTGGCAACGGCCGCGTCGACATCCTGCTGGCTTGCCGCACTGGTCTTGAGCAGCTGCGTCTTGCGCTCCGCCGTCAGCTGCACCAGCACGAGGTTGGCCTGTGCCTTCAAGACCGCGGCCTGGGCGCTGTCCAGCGCCGCCTTGTAGGATACCGGATCGATCTCGTAGAGCAGATCGCCTTCCTTCACTTCCGCGCCTTCGACGAAGTCGCGCTTCAGAAGAATACCGCTCACCTGCGGCCGCACCTCCGACACCTGAAAGGCCACGGTCCGGCCGGGCAGGGTGGTCGAAATCGATGCCTGCTGCGGATGCAGGGTCAGGACGCCGACCTCCGGCGCCGCCGGCGCCTTGGCTTGCGGCTTCTGCTCGCCGCATCCGGCCAGGGCGAGAACGGCAGCCACGGCGAGCGGGCGCGCAATTTCAAAACGCATCATGCGATCCATCAAATGCAAAACGGCGCCCGGCATCCGCACCTGCTGCGGACGGCGTCGCCGTCGGTATAACTGGGAAACTCTCTGGTTTCCTTTTGGAAACTTGGTAGTTTCCTTCGGTAATGTCAAGCGCTAGAGTGGTGGAGGCCTTCAACTCAAGCGTTCGTGAGGCCGCTCATCTAACGAGGCACGACGGCGATGGTTGCATCATCTGGGGTCGCGAAGCGCGTGCGGGGCGCTTTGCCGCATGATACCGGGACGGACGAAAGCGTCAGGCCCGGCGACAAAATCGTGCTGACCGCAAATGCCCGCATGGAGCATCTGCTCAGGGCTGCCAAGACAACCTTCGCTCAAAAAGGTTTTGCCGCGACCACGATGGACGACGTCGCCGGCGCGGCCGGCATGTCGAAGAAGACGCTATACAAGTTGTTCGTCAGCAAGAGCGAGCTGTTCCGCGCCATGCTGCTGAGCAGCCTGCCGCAGGTGCGCTTCGGCGATATTCCCGATGAAGGCTCCACCATCGACCGGTTGCGGCTGTCGCTGCAACGCATCGCCGATATCGCGTTGGCGCCGGAGGAGATCGCGCTGCATCGCCTGATCATCGGCGAGCGCCTGCTGTCGCCGGACTTCGCCGGCATCTTCTCCGAAGTGATTTTCGATATGGGCGCCAAGGGCGTTGTGGATGCGCTGAAGCATGTCGAACTGAAATCCGAACTGCGCGAATTGCCGCTGAAGCAGGTCGCTGAGATATTGCTTGGCATCGTGTTCACCAACGACCATTTCAGGCTGATGGCCGACAGCGGTTATCAGCTCAATCGCCGGTTGCTCAACAAGCGCGTCGATATCGGCATCTCGCTGATCTGCGCGACCGCCGCCTGATGGAGACGATTACTTCTTGCCGATGCTTTGCCACATCCATTGCGCAACGCTCTCCGGCGAACTCGTCGCGTCATTGCCGGCGGCGCGCAGATTGGCCGCGCGCATCAGGGGCAGGTCGATGGCGCCGAGCAGCGGCTGCAGTGCTGCGCGGAGCTTTTCGTCTTCGCCGTGTTTCGGCGCCAGCAGCATGATGGCGTCGTAAGGCGGAATGGCGTGCTTGTCGTCGTCGAGCACGACCAGATCGTATTTTGCGATCAGGCCGTCGCTGGTGTAGCCGGCGATGACGTCGACATCGCCGGACGACACCGCGGCATACATGAAATCCGGCTGCATGGTGCGCTGGGCCTTGAACGCCAGGCCATAGGCCTGCGTCAGTCCCGCCCATTCCGGCCGCGAGAAGAATTCGTAATCGCCCGCAATCGTCATGCTGCCGGCGCGGCCGGCGAGATCGGCGACGGATTTGATGCCGAGCGCCTCGGCCTTCTGCCGCGGCATCACCAGCGCATAAGCATTGGCGAAGCCGAGTTCGCCGAACAGCGTGATGCCGGATTTGGACAGCGTGGTTTTCAGTTCGGCGAGCAACTGCTCGCGGGGCAGCACGTCGGTGTGGTGAAACTGGTTGGCCCACAGGGTGCCGGAATAGTCCACGTAGACGTCGATGTCGCCGGACTTCAGGGCATCGTAGATCACGCTGGAGCCGAGCCCCTGCCGCGTCGTGGCCGGCATGCCCGCCGCCTGCAGGCGCTGCGACATCAGGGCGGCAAGCACGTATTGCTCGGTGAAGGTTTTGGCGCCGACCACGATGCGCGCTCCGCCGTGCGAGAACGCCGGCGCCAGCGTTGCGATCACGATGGCGACCAGGCCGAGCGCGCCGATCCCGGTCCGGATCCGGCTACGCAGGCGGATGCCGGTCTCGATCAGCGCCAGCAACTGGTCGACCGCCAGCGCCAGCACCGCCGAGGCAAGGCAGCCGAAAATCACCAGTACCCAGTTCTGCGTCTGCAACCCCGCAAAGATGTAATTGCCGAGGCTGGTCTGGCCGATCGGCGTCGACAGCGTGGCGGTGCCGATCACCCAGACCGCGGAGGTGCGGATGCCGGCCATCATCACCGGCAGCGCCAGCGGCAATTCGACCATCAGCAGCGACTGCCGCGACGTCATGCCGACGCCTTGTGCCGCTTCGGTCAGCGCCGGGTCGACGCCGTTCAGCCCGGTGATGGTGTTGCGCAGCACCGGCAGCATCGAATACAGCGCCAGCGCCAGCACCGCGGGCAGGAAGCCGAAGGCCGAGAAGCCGACTCCGAACCATTTCAGCGCCAGCGCGGCCAATGCCAGCAGCAGCGGATAGAACAGCGCCAGCAGCGCCAGGCCGGGCACCGTCTGCACCACGCTGGCGACGCCGAGCAGGGCGCCGCGCAGCACCGGTCGATGGCGCGCCGCGATTGCGAGCGGCAGGCTGATCGCCAGCCCCAGCGCCAGCGCGGCGAGGCTGACGCGCACATGGCTGCCGAGATAATCGGGCAGGTGGCCGAGCGCTTCGCCCCAGCGCGGATCGTTGAACAAGGTCATGCCGGACCGCCCTGCGTCGCCGCGCCGTCCGGCGGCAGCAGCATCTTCAGCCGCTCGGCCTGGCGACGCGGCGTGCCGAGCAGTTCGCCGACATAGGGTTCTGTGCTGGCCGACAATTCGCGCGGGGTGCCTTCCGCCAGCAACCGGCCCGTGCGCATCACAGCGACGCGGTCGGCAAGCAGGATCGCCTCGGTCATGTCGTGGGTGATCATGATCGTGGTGAGGCCGAGCTTGCGGTGCAGGGCGTGGTAGTCGTCGCCCAGCGCGTCGCGCGTCAGCGGATCGAGCGCGCCGAACGGCTCGTCCATCAGCACGATGCGCGGTTTGGCCGCGAGCGCGCGCGCGACACCGACGCGCTGGCGCTGGCCGCCGGACAGTTCGTGCGGAAAGCGGTCGCGATATTGCCCGCGCTCGAGCCGGACGAGATCGAGCAGTTCATCGACGCGGGTGGCGATCTCGCGTGCCGGGGTGCCGAGCAGCTTTGGCGTGATGCCGATATTGTCGGCGATGGTCATGTGCGGAAACAGGCCGCCGTTTTGCACGACGTAGCCGATGCGCCGCCGCAGTTCGATGGCGTCGATTTGCGCGTTGTCCTCGCCGGCCACTTCGATGCTGCCGCCATCCGGCGTGATCAGCCGGTTGACCAGCCGCATCAACGTGGTCTTGCCCGAGCCCGAGCCGCCGACCACGGCCAGGAATTCGCCCTCGGCGACGTCGAGCGAAACATCGTCCACCGCCTTAAGGCGTCCGCCGTCAAAACTTTTGCTGATATGGGAGAAGCGGATGAGGGCGGTCATTGGCTGCCGTCGATGCGCAGACCCATCCACGGGTCGTCCCCGCCCAAGCGGGGGCCCCAAAAC
>JBEVEC010000138.1:0-12732 GCA_040512975.1 Tardiphaga sp.
GAAGAAGCGGAAGTAACAGACGCGCGTCGTCCCTGCGCACGCAGGGACCCATACGCCGTGCCCTCGCCAGCAATCACGCGGGGCCAGTTTTGCCTGTCATTGAACCCTCACGGGTTATAGGTCCTGCGTTCGCAGGGACGACGCACGCCGCTATCATTCCGTGAGCGAACCGCGAGCGGCCGGGTTGCCCTATCGCGTAGGCTGTTGACGCTTCCTGGCTGCTTTTGCTTGCAGGCGGCAGCGGCGCGGGCGCAGCATGGCGTGGCACGCCCGACCAATCGGGCGGCCCGTCATTAGTGACGGCAACAACAGCAAATCGGTGGAGGCACGCATGACAATGGATGTTTCGCGACGGTCGCTGCTCGCGCTGGGCGCAGGGATGGGCGCCGGCCTGGTCGCGCCAGGTCTGATCGGCGGCAAGGCGCTCGAAGGCGCCGAAGCTTGGTACCCAATCCCCCTATTTCCATCGCTTCAAGCTCGGCGGCGCCGAGGTCACCGTGGTGTCGGACGGCCCGCTGCCGCTCGGCGATCCGTCCGGCGCCTTCAGCGGCGTATCCAAGGAAGATGTGCAGACGATGCTGACGGACAATTTCCTGTCCGGCAGCAACATCGTGCTCGAGCAGAACGCGCCGATCGTGAACCTCGGCGACAAGCTCGTGCTGTTCGACACCGGCATGGGCACGTCGCAATTGTTCGGGCCGACCACGGGCCGCCTGCAGAAGAGCATGGCCGAGGCCGGCATCAATCCCGGCGATATCGACGCCGTGGTCTGCTCGCACGCCCATATCGATCATATCGGCGGACTCGTGGACGCCAACGACAAGCCGTGCTCCCCAATGCGCAGGTCTATCTCAGCGAGGCTGACTTCAAGTTCTGGACCGACGAAAGCAAGCTCGGTTCGCCGCTCAAGGACTTCATCGTCCACGCCTGCAAGAACCTGATGCCGCTGCGCGATCGTCTGGTGTTCTTCAAAGATGGCCAGGAATTCCTGCCCTGCATCACCGCAATGCATGCGCCAGGCCACACGATCGGCCACCACATCTTCATGATCGAGTCCGAGGGACAATGCTTCGCCTTCCTTGGCGATGTCGCACATCACCAGGTGCTGCTGCTCGAGCGGCCGCGGATGGAATTCGCCTATGACACCGATCCGAGTCTGGCGGCGGCGTCGCGGGTGAAAATGCTGGACATGCTGGCGACCAAAAAGATCGCCGTGCTGTCCTATCACTTCGCCTGGCCGGGCTACGGCCACGTCGTGAAATCCGGCGAGGGTTTTCGCTATATCGCCGAGCCGATGGTGATGTCGCTATAGGCGCGACGGCAATCGAACGTGCAGCCGTCCCCGTCAATGCAGGAGACGGCTGCTGCCGCCTTACGTTCGTTCACTGATTGTTCTTGCCAGGCCGGCAACCTTAGGTTAGCCTGGTACCAGCCAGGGGGCGATCATGGTCCAGCGCGTATCCACCGTTGCATTTGAGGGGATCGAGGCCCGCGCGGTCGACGTCCAGGTGCAGGTGGTGCCGGGGCTACCGAATTTCCTGATCGTCGGGCTGCCCGACAAGGCGGTGTCCGAGGCGCGGGAGCGGGTGCGGGCGGCGCTGGTGGCGTCGGGGCTGGCGCTGCCGGCGCGGCGGATCATCGTTAACCTGGCTCCGGCTGACCTTCCGAAAGAGGGCAGCCATTACGACCTGCCGATCGCGCTCGGCCTGATGGCGGCGATCGGCGCGATCCCGCCGGATGCGCTGCTGGGCTATACGGTGCTCGGCGAACTCGGCCTCGACGGCTCGCTGGCGCCGGTGGCCGGCGTGCTGCCGGCCGCCATCGGCGCCAATGCCCGCGACGAGGGATTGATCTGTCCGGCTACCTGCGGCGCCGAGGCGGCATGGGCCAGCCCGGACATCCAGATCATCGCCGCGACGTCGCTGATCCAGATCGCCAACCACTTCAAGGGCACGCAGGTGCTGTCGCGGCCGCAGCCGAAAATCCGTGCCCGGGAGATGGCGATGCTCGACCTGCGCGACATCAAGGGCCAGGAAAGCGCCAAGCGCGCGCTGGAGATCGCCGCGGCCGGGGGCCACCATCTCCTGATGGCGGGATCGCCCGGCGCGGGCAAGTCGATGCTGGCGGCGCGGCTGCCGTCGATCCTGCCGCCGCTGTCGCCGGCGGAATTGCTCGAAGTGTCGATGATCGCCTCGGTGGCCGGCGAGATCAAGGACGGCGCGCTGACATCGCAGCGCCCGTTCCGCGCGCCGCATCATTCCGCCTCGATGGCGGCGCTGACCGGCGGCGGCCTGCGCGCGCGGCCGGGCGAGATCTCGCTGGCGCATCAGGGCGTGCTGTTTGTCGACGCACTGCCGGAGTTCGATCCGCGCGTGCTGGACTCATTACGCGCGCCGCTGGAGAACGGCGAGGTCGCGGTGTCGCGCGCCAATGCCCGCGTCACCTATCCCGCGCGCTTCATGCTGGTCGCCGCGATGAATCCATGCCGCTGCGGCCATGCCTACGAACCCGGCTATGCCTGTCGGCGCGGCGCAGTTGATCGCTGCACCTCGGACTATCAATCGCGCATTTCCGGACCGCTGATGGACCGCATCGACCTACGCATCGAAGTGCCGGCCGTGACCGCCGCCGACCTGATCCTGCCGCCGCCGGCCGAAGGCTCCGCCGAGGTCGCCGTGCGCGTCGCCGCCGCGCGCGCATTGCAGGCGCTGCGCTTTGCCGCGGCGGGGCTGCCCGGCCATACCAACGCCTCGGCGCCGGCCTCGGTGCTGGAGGTGGTGGCGCAGCCGGACCAGCAGGGTCTGGCGCTGCTGCGCGACGCCGCTGAAACCATGCGGCTGACCGCGCGCGGCTATCACCGCGTGCTGCGCGTGGCGCGGACGCTGGCCGACCTCGACGGCGCCGACAAGCTGGGCCGGCCGCACGTGGCGGAAGCGTTGTCGTATCGTGCATTGGCCGAGGACGTGCGCCGCGCGGCGTGAGGAAAGGGACAAGAGGCCAGATTTGTAGGGTGGGCAAAGCGTAGCTCGCCCACCATCACGCGCACGGTGTGCGTTGGTGGGCACGGCGCAAGAGCGCCTTTGCCCACCCTACGACGCGGCAATTATACGCCGTCACTCCCCCCGACTGCGTCGTCAACCCGGCAGTAACGAGTTTTGTTTACGCTTCCCTCACCATACCCCTGGGTTTCAGGGGCAAGGGGCGGATGCGTATCATGCTGCGTTTCACCATTCTGGCTTCGACATTTCCCATGGCGCTGATCGCCATGTTCGCACGCGGCGGAATCGCCAGCAGCGCGCCCTGCATCGCCACCGGCGGGATTACCGTGCAGATGGCGCAGGCGCCGTGGCAGGCGCAGGCCCATGTCGCCTTCACCGATGATCCCGCGCAGGCGTCGGTGCGGGTGCAGATCGTCGATCGCGCGGAGACCGCCGATTTCGCCGTCATCGACGATGTCGAAAGCGCCGAGTCCGGCGCCTGCACGGCCACGGCCGCGACGCGCTTCATCGGCATTGCCGCCACGCCGTCCGGCGCCGAGCCGGTGATCTATCTCACCGACAGCGCGCGTGCCGACTACCGGATCTATGTGCACTCCCGCAGCTTCACGCCGCGCAACGCCGCGGCGCTGATCGTCGGTGCCCATCGCGACCAGCGCCGTCTCGCCGCGCTGTAGGACGCGTTAGCGTTTCATCAACCACGTTGGCAGCTGCCCGGCCCAATCCGGGACCATGCAAGCCATTGGCAACGACCTCACCGCATGCTCGCCGCGATCCGCAACGCAATGTGCGGAGCGCGTCCGTTCGCGCGGTGGCGTCCATCCGGAGAGGCGATCTGTGACAGGGCGATTTTTCCGCTTCAAGGTCTATACGCGGCGCTTCTCGCGCCGCTTTCCATGGATCGCCTTTGCGATCCGCTCCTTCTTCATGTTTTCGGCGGCGTTCGGCGGCGGCTACGGCTTCATCACCGCGGCGACGTCGAAGGACTCCGGCTACAATCCGCATACCTTCGCGATCGGCGCGAGCTTCCTGTTCGCCTGCGCCTGCGTCGGCCTCGCCACGCTGAGCATGCGGATGCGCTTCATGGGCAAGCGGATGCGCAAGCTGACCGCGCATAACGAGGCGCTGGTCGATCGCAACTGGGAGCTCAAGGAAGCCGAGGAGCGCGCGCGCAGCCTGTTCGAGGGGCAGGGCGACCTGATCGTGATCCGCGACCAGGCCGGCCGCATCTCCTTCGTCAACGACGCCTATTGCGCACTGGCGCAGCGCCCGCGCGAAACGCTGGTCGGCAGTGCCTTTGCGCTCGACGTGCTGGAGCAGGGCGCCAGCACCATCGAGCCGAACGGCACGCGGATCCACGACCAGAAAATCGCCGCCGCCACCGGCCCGCGCTGGATCGCCTGGCGCGAGGGGCTGGTACGGATCGACGCCGGGCAGCCGGCCGAACTGCAATGCGTCGGCCGCGACGTCACCGATCGCACCGAGACCGAGTGTGCGCTGAGCGAAGCGCGCGACCACGCCAATGCCGCCAACCGCGCCAAGTCGCGTTTCCTGGCCATGGCCAGCCACGAGATCCGGACGCCGCTGAACGGCATCCTCGGCATGAGCGGCCTGCTGCTCGACACGCCGCTGACACCTGAGCAGACGACCTATGCCCGCGCCGTGAAAACCTCCGGCGACGCGTTGCTGTCGCTGATCGAGGAGCTGCTCGACTACTCAAAGATCGAGGCCGGCAAGATCGATCTCGAGCATCGGCCGTTCGGGCTGGCCGGGCTGATCGAGGACATCACCGAACTGCTGGCGCCGCGCGCGCAGGCGCGCAATCTCGAGATCGCCGCCTATGTCGACGAGCGGCTGCCGCGCGAGGTGATGGGCGACGCCGCGCGCCTGCGCCAGGTGCTGCTCAACCTCGCCGGCAACGCCATCAAGTTCACCGCGACCGGCGGCGTTGCGCTGATTGTCGAGCCCGGCCTGTTGCCCGGCGAAATCACCTTCCTGGTGCGCGACACCGGCATCGGCATCGCGCCGGAGGCGCAGCAGCGCATCTTCCGCGAATTCGAACAGGCCGACGAGGGCACCGCGCGGCATTACGGCGGCACCGGTCTCGGGCTCAGCATCAGCGAGCGCATCGTTCGCCGCATGAACGGCCGTATTTCGCTGCAGAGCGCGCTCGGCGCCGGCTCGACCTTCGAGGTCACGATTGCGCTCGGCACCGCCGGCGACCAGCCCGCGGCTTTCACGCCGCCGGATCTCACCGGCCAGTCGGTGATGCTGGTGGCGCCGCAGACCATCGAGGCCTCGCTGACCGCGCGCCGACTGGAGCGCTGGGGCGCGCAGACCTGCATGGTCTCGGACCTCGCGGTGGCCCGCACGCTGCTGCCGGAGCGTCCGTGGCACGCCGTGCTGATCGACCGCGCGCTCGGCGCAGCCGATACCGATGCTCTGGCGCAGACGGCCCTGGCTCACAGTGCGCAGCGCATCGTGCTGCTGACGCCGGCGATGCGTCACGAGGCCGAGCCGAGCCGGCTTCCGGCGTTCACCGGCTACCTGGTCAAACCGTTGCGCGCGGCCTCGCTGGCGGCACGGCTGGCGCCGCTGGCGGCGACTGCCGCCGATGCGCCGGCGATCGCCATGGACGAGATCGCCGAGCCCGCGCCGGCGGCCATCGCGCCCACGCCAAAACTGTCGATCCTGGTGGCCGAGGACAACGAGATCAACGCCCTGTTGATGCGCTCGCTGCTGACCCGGCTCGGCCACAGCGCCGTCATCGCTACCAATGGCGACGAAGCGCTGGAGTCCTGGCTCGCGTCGGACTCCGCCGGCACGCCCTATGATCTCGTGCTGATGGACATCCAGATGCCGCAGCGCGACGGCATCGAAACCACCAAAATGATCCGCGCCCGCGAAGCCGGCCGCCGCGTTCGCCGCACGCCGATCCTGGCGCTGACCGCCAATACTTTGGTGGATGATCGCTATGCCTGCTTCGAGGCCGGCATGGATGGCTTTCTGGTGAAGCCGCTCGACCGCGAGAAACTGGCAGATGCGCTGAAGGGGTTGGCGGCGGCACGGCACGTGGCGGCGTAGTCCGTAGCCCGGATGGAGCGAAGCGCAATCCGGGACTCACACAACGACGCGCCGCCACCCCGGACTACGCTGCACTCCATCCGGGCTACGGTAACTGTTCGCCTGTCATCCGCCGGCAACATTCCCTTCACACCGCTGTCGGCTGCGCGTGATTTCTCGTTCGTGAAAGCCGCCGCGATTCGAGATGCCGGCGGCTGCGGGGATCTGCATGCACGGCGACCAGCTTCCGACCACCAAACCTGGCTTCCTGCAGATGCTGCGGCCGCACAATGTCGGCCTCGCTGCGCAGAACGCGATCACCTATTTCAGGCCGCCGCACCATCTGCCATTCAACAACATCGTGCTGCCGCCGCCGCCGTCGCTCGGCCGCATGGGCACGCTCGAGGTGCGGCTGGCGCAGGACAAGCGCGAAGTGAAGCGCGCGCAAAAACTGCGCTACAAGGTGTTCTACAAGAACGGCACCGCCATCGCCGACGCCGCCACGATGCTGGCGCGGCGCGACAAGGACGCCTTCGACAAGATCTGCGATCACCTGCTGGTGGTCGACCATGCGGCCAAGCCGACGCTGTCAGGCAAGCAGCCGGTGGTCGGCACCTATCGCCTGCTGCGCCATGAGCAGGCGAAGCGGAACGGCGGCTTCTACACCGAAAACGAATTCGATCTGTCCGGCATGATCGCGCGTCATCCCGATCTGCGCTTCCTCGAACTCGGCCGCTCCTGCGTGCTGCCGCGCTACCGCACCAAGCGCACCGTCGAACTGTTGTGGCAGGGCATCTGGAGCTATGTGCGTAAAAACAATTTCGACGTCATGATCGGCTGCGCCAGTTTCGAGGGCACCGACCCCGACGCGCTGGCGGTGCCGCTGTCGTTCCTGCATCACCACGCGCGCGCGCCGGAAGCCTGGCGCGCCCGCGCCCATGACGCGCGCTATGTGGACATGAACCGGATGCCGAAGGAGGCGGTGGACGCCAAAGCCGCCTTGCGCATGCTGCCGCCGCTGATCAAGGGCTACCTGCGCATCGGCGCCATGATCGGCGACGGCGCGGTGATCGATCACCAGTTCGGCACCACCGACGTGCTGATCGTGATGCCGGTGACGGCGATCGGCGCGAAATATATCGAGCATTTCGGCGGCGAGGCGCGGGCCGCCTGAGAGGCACGGCGCGCCAAGTAACAAGCTGTCATCGCCCGGCTCGACCGGGCGACCCAGTATCCCAGGGCGCTCGTGATACACGATGATCGCCTTGGGATACTGGGTCACCCGCTTCCGCGGGTGATGACGGCTGAGTGTGGTGCGGGCGCTCCGCGAAAAACTACAATCTCCGCAGCGCCACGTTCTCCACCACGTGATCCGCGCCCTTCTTCAGGATCAGCGTCGCCCGCGGTCGTGTCGGCAGAATGTTGTCTTCGAGGTTGGCGAGGTTCGTCCGCTCCCAGATCGCCAGTGCCGTGGCCGTCGCCTCTTCATCCGACAGCAACGCGTAGCGGTTGAAATAGGATCGCGGGTCGTGGAAGGCGGTGTCGCGCAGCGCCAGGAAGCGGCGGACATACCAGTTGCGCAGCACGGGCTCGTCGGCGTCGATATAGACCGAGAAGTCGAAGAAGTCGGACACCACCGGCACCGCCTTGCCGTCGCGGGGCAGGCGGCCGGTCTGCAACACGTTGACGCCCTCGACGATCAGGATGTCGGGCTGATCGACCTCGACCCACTTGTTGGGCACGACGTCGTAGGTCAGATGCGAATAGACCGGCGCGCGCACGGCGTTGCGGCCGGCCTTGATATCACTGAGGAACTGCAGCAGCGTCGGCAGGTCGTAGCTTTCGGGAAAGCCCTTCTTCTGCATGATGCCGTCGCGTTCGAGCACCGCGTTGGGATAGAGAAACCCGTCGGTGGTGACGAGATCGACCTTGGGGCGCGGCGACCAGCGCGCCAGCAGCGCCTGCAGCACGCGCGCGGTGGTCGACTTGCCGACCGCGACCGATCCGGCGACGCCGATGATGTAAGGCATCTTGCGGTCCTCGATGCCGAGGAAGCGGCGCTGCGCATAATACAGCCGCTGCATCGAGGTGACGTAGATGGACAGCAACCGCGACAGCGGCAAATAGATCTCCTCGACCTCGCGCAGGTCGAGGCGATCATACATCGAGCGCAGCTTTGTGATCTCCTCGGCGTCGAGGGTCATCGGCGTATCGTCGCGCAGCTTGGCCCACTGCTCGCGCGAGAAATTCCGGTACGGATCGTATTTCTGGTCGGCCCGCATATCCATGAAACAGTTTCCCGTTCGATGCGATCGTCGCGTGTTCAGTCCTGACTATTCAGTCCTGCTTGCGCGACGCTTTTTCTTCCAATCCGGACTGCACGGTGCGTGCGGCAAGCGCGGCCTCGACCTCCTGGATCGTCACGCCGCGCGCCTTCAGCAGCACCAGCAGATGAAACAGCACGTCGGCGCTCTCGTTGATCAGGTGGCTGCGATCGGTGGCGACCGCCGCGATCACCGTCTCGATCGCCTCCTCGCCGAATTTCTTGGCGCAATGCTCGGCGCCCTTGTCGAGCAGTTTCCGCGTGTAGGACACAGCGCCATCAGCCGATGCCGCGCGGGCGTCGATGGTGTCAGCGAGATCGTGGAGCGTGAACGGCATCAAAAGCGCCTTTTGGCTGGGCAGGTCGATCAAACTTACGGGTCGAGCCGCATCGGCAGCCCGGATCGCACCATGTGATCCTTGGCCTGGCGGATGGTAAATTCTCCGAAGTGAAAAATCGAGGCCGCCAGCACGGCGGTGGCGTGGCCGTTCCGGATACCGTCGACCAGATGGTCGAGGTTGCCGACGCCGCCGGAGGCAATCACCGGGACGCTGATGCTGTCGGCGATGGCCCTTGTCAATTCGATGTCGAAGCCGGTCCGGGTGCCGTCGCGGTCCATCGAGGTCAGCAGGATTTCGCCGGCGCCGAGCGACACCACTTCCTGGGCAAATTCGATGGCGTCGATGCCGGTCGACTTGCGGCCGCCATGGGTGAAGATTTCCCAGCGCGAACCGGAGCGCTTGGCGTCGATCGCCACCACGATGCACTGGTCGCCGAACTTCTCCGCGGCTTCCTTCACGAATTGCTTGTTGGCCACCGCCGCCGAATTGATCGAGACCTTGTCGGCGCCGGCGCGCAGCAGCGCCTTGATGTCGTCCACCGTGCGCACGCCGCCGCCCACGGTCAGCGGCATGAAGCACGCCTCGGCGGTGCGCCGGACCACGTCCATCATGGTGCCGCGGTTTTCATGGGTGGCGTTGATGTCGAGAAAGCACAGCTCGTCGGCACCTGCGGCGTCATAGGCAATGGCCGCCTCGACGGGATCGCCGGCGTCGCGCAAGTCGACGAAATTGACGCCCTTGACGACGCGGCCGTCCTTGACGTCGAGGCAGGGGATCACGCGCACCTTGAACATGGGATGTCCTTATGCCGCCTGCTTGATGAGCTTCAGCGCCTCGGCCGGATCGATGCGCCCGTCATACAGCGCGCGGCCGGAGATCGCGCCTTCGAGCCTGCTCGCCCGCGGCTCGAGCATCGCCTTGATGTCCTCGATGGAGGCGAGGCCGCCCGAGGCGATGACGGGAATGGAGATCGCATCGGCGAGCGCAATCGTGGCGTCCCAGTTGATGCCCTTGAGCAGTCCGTCGCGGGCGATGTCCGTGAAGATGATCGCGGCGACGCCGGCGTCTTCGAACCGCTGCGCGATCTCCAGCGCGGTGACGGTGGAGGTCTCGGCCCAGCCTTCCACCGCAACATTGCCGTCGCGCGCGTCGAGGCCGACGGCGACCTTGCCCGGGAATTTCTTTGCGGCTTCCTTCACCAGCGCAGGGTCGCGCACCGCGGCGGTGCCGATGATGACGCGGCTGATGCCTTTCGACAGCCAGGCTTCCACCGTTGCGAGATCGCGGATGCCGCCGCCGAGCTGCACCGGGAATGTCACGATCTTCAACATGCTTTCGACGGCCTGCGCGTTCACCGGCTTGCCGGCAAAGGCGCCGTCGAGATCGACGACATGAAGATACTCAAACCCCTGCCGCTCGAAGTCGCGCGCCTGCGCTGCGGGATCGAGATTGAACACGGTGGCGCGCGCCATGTCGCCCTGTTCGAGGCGGACGCACTGGCCGTTCTTGAGATCGATGGCGGGGAAGAGGATCACGTTGGGTTGCCTATCAAAGGAAAGTCGCTCGGCGCGTCGTCCCCGCGAACGCGGGGACCCATACGCCGAGGGCTAGCAAGTGAGGGGTGGAGCACGTGTCCCGCCAACCCATAGCCCTCAGGGGTTATGGGTCCCCGCGTTCGCGGGGATGACGGCGCGTTTTGGCGTGACGCCATCACGGCTTCCACTTCAGGAAATTCGAGATCAGCGCCAGTCCGAACCGCTGGCTCTTTTCCGGATGAAACTGGGTGCCGAGCATGGTGTCGCGGCCGACGATGGCCGTGACCGGGCCGCCGTAATTGGCGCGCGCCAGCACGTCCTTCTCGTTCACCGCGTTGAGGTGATAGGAGTGCACGAAATAGGCGTGCAGCCCCTTCGGACCAAGCGGCAGGCGCTCCAGAACCGGATGATCGCCGCTCATGTCGAGCGTGTTCCAGCCCATATGCGGAATCTTGAGCGACTCGTCGTTGGGGGTGATCTTCTCGACGTCGCCCTTGATCCAGTCCAGGCCGTCGGTGGTGACGTGCTCTTTGCCCTTGGTCGCCATCAGCTGCATGCCGACGCAGATGCCGAGAAAGGGCCGCGCCTTGTCCCGCACGGCCTCGGTCATCGCCTGCACCATGCCGTCGAGGGAATCGAGGCCGCGGCGGCAATCGGCAAAGGCGCCGACGCCGGGCAGCACGATGCGGTCGGCGCGGTACACGGTCTCGGGATCGCGGGTAACGATCACCTTTTCCGGGACCTCCATGCTGCGCGCGGCGCGCTCGAAGGCTTTTGCCGCGGAGTGCAGATTGCCTGAGCCGTAATCAACGATGGCGACGGTCATCGGGGAGCTCCCGGCTGAGGAAACAATCCGATGATCGATTCGTGCGAGCCCGACGGCGGCCGGGCGTAAGGCGATGCGGCGACACGCGTCGGCGGCGGCCCACCGCGATCGACCGCATCATCGAAGCCGCCGGCGCGCGCCGCGGCCCAGCGATCGAAGAAGCGCCGCTCGGCGGTCTCGCGGTTGTCGCCGACGATGACGTCGACCTGGCGCCAGTTGCCGCGCGACAGCGTCCAGCGCCGCAGGCTGGAGGCCTCGAAACCCATCAGCAGCGCGAACAGCACCATGACGGCAAACCGCGTGCCCGCCCCGGCGCCGAGCGCCGACAGGACGACCTCGCCGACGATCGAGATCGCGATATAGCCCAGCAGCGCCCACCACAGCCGGTACCAGACCAGCCAGACCAGCCCGGCGACAAAGGCCCAGAAGTGAAAGCCGTCGCGCACGAAGACAAACCGGTCCGCACCGGCGGAGGTGTCCAGGCCGGCATGGCGTGGCGCGTGGATGGTGTAGACCGGCATACCCGCTTTATCCCTGACCGAAAGTAGCGAGCGGGAACGTCCCGCCCTAACCGCCGAGCTGTCCCTTGCTGGACGGCACTTCGCCGGCATTGCGTGGATCGATCGCGACTGCCGTGCGCAGCGCCCGCGCCAGACCCTTGAAGCAGGATTCGGCAATATGGTGGCTGTTCTCGCCATATAGGGTTTCGACGTGCAAAGTCACGCCCGCCTGGATCGCAAAGGCATTGAACCATTCGCGCACCAGCTCGGTGTCGAATTCGCCGATCTTGGCGGTCGGGAAGGCGGACTTGAACACCAGCATCGGCCGGCCGGAAATGTCGAGCGCGACCCGGGTCAGGGTCTCGTCCATCGGCATATACAGCGAGGCGTAGCGGGTGATGCCGGCCATGTCGCCGAGCGCCTGCTTCACCGCCTGGCCGAGCGCGATGCCGACATCCTCGGTGGTGTGATGGAAATCGACATGCAGGTCGCCCACCGCCTTGACGGTGACGTCGATGCGGGAATGCCGGGCCAGGAGATCCAGCATGTGGTCGAAGAAGCCGACGCCGGTGGTCGAACGGGACACGCCGGTGCCGTCGAGGTTCACGGTGACCTCGATGTCGGTTTCCTTGGTCTTGCGCTTGATCGTCGCGGTCCGCATCGAAAAGAGCCTCTGCTGGCTGAAAACGCGCCGTTGTAACAGGCAGTTGGCCCATTCGCTACCGCGGGAGGCGGGATTTGGGCCTTATGGTGAGCGGATCTTCCTTCCCCCTCTCCCGCAAGCGGGAGAGGGGGAAGGGTGCCGGTGCGGCAGGCCGCATTTGCATCCGACCGGTGCCGTGCCTAGATCAGCCGCTCACGAGGATTTCCATGAACGCATCCTATTCGGCCCATGACGGGTCGCCCCCGGTCTGGCACGGCACCACCATCCTGACCGTCCGCAAGAACGGAAAGGTCGTGATCGGCGGCGACGGCCAGGTCTCCATCGGCCAGACCGTGATCAAGTCCAACGCCCGCAAGGTCCGCAAGCTCGGCCGCGGCGACGTCATCGGCGGCTTCGCCGGCGCCACCGCGGACGCCTTCACGCTGTTCGAGCGGCTGGAGGCCAAGCTCGAGCAGTATCCGGGGCAATTGACCCGGGCTGCCGT
>JBEVEC010000178.1:0-4894 GCA_040512975.1 Tardiphaga sp.
CGCCGGCGGTAAGGCCGACCACCAGCAGCAGTTCGCGCGGATAGGCGAGCAGCGCGCGCAGCGAGCCGCGCGGCTTGGACTGCTTCTTGGCTTCGAGGAACTGGTCGGTCTCGTGCAGGTCGCGACGCATCACGGCGGCGAACACCGCGAGCAGGGCACCGATCACGAACGGGATGCGCCAGCCCCAGTCGCGCAGTTCCTGCGGCGTCAAAAACACCTTCTGCAGCAGCAGCAGCACGATGATGGCGGTGAGCTGGCCACCGATCAGCGTGACGTATTGGAAGCTCGAATAGAAGCCGCGATGATTGGCGTCGGCGACCTCCGACAGGTAGGTGGCGCTGGCGCCGTATTCGCCGCCGAGGCTAAGGCCTTCGACCACGCGGGCGAGCGCGAGGATGGCGGGCGCTGCGATGCCGATGGTGGCATAGGTCGGCGTCACCGCGATCATCAGAGAGCCGAAGCACATGCACAGCACCGAGATGGTCAGCGAGATGCGCCGGCCATAGGTGTCCGCGAGATAGCCGAACAGCCAGCCGCCGAGCGGCCGCATCAGGAACGTGGCGGAAAACAAAACGGCAGCGTTGAGCTGCTGCACCACGGGATCGGAGTTCGGGAAGAAGGCCGGCGCAAAATACAGCGCGAAAGCGGTGTAGGCGTAGAAGTCATACCATTCGACGAGATTGCCCATCGAACCGATGAAGATCGCCTTTACCCGCTTCTCGACGTCTGCGACGTGCAATTTGCCGTCGACCGGTTCAACGAATTGTTCAGCCACGTGATGCCCTCTTATTCCGCGTTGTGAAAACGTCCGTTGCCACGCCCCGCGCGAAAAGCCAATGCCGTGGAATGCATCGCTGCCTACAGAGGCGCATATTCAGCGTCTCACGGCGATGGTGCGGTGCGGTAACAAAGCAATCGACGCGCCGCTGTAGACGAAAGTCGTACACATGCGGCGCGTCGGCAGTCGTCTACTTCGCCGCGCGCGGATCGATCGGCGTTGACGTGCTGAGACCCAGAATATCCTCCAGCATGCGCGCGCCGGCCAGCAGCGGCGCCTCGCCGCGCGGCGGGCCAACGATCTGCAGGCCGACCGGCAGGCCCTTCGAGGTGAAACCACAGGGCAACGACATCGCCGGGCAGCACGTCAGCGTGATGGCATAGACGATTGCCAACCACTGCACGTAGTTGTCGAATTTGACGCCGTTGCATTCGGCGAGATAGCGCTGCTCGATCGGGAACGGCGGCGTGATGGTCGCCGGGCACAGCAGGAGGTCGTAGGTCTGGAAGAACTGATAGGCGCGCGCCATCAGGGTGACGCGCTGGCCTTCGGCGCGTTCCAGGTCGCTGACCTTGAGCTTGAGGCCTTCCTCGATGTTCCAGATCACTTCCGGCTTCAGCTGGTCGCGCTTGTCGCGCAGCAGCATCGCTTTCGACAGGGCGAAGTCGAAGGCGCGCAGCACGTGGAAGCACTCATGGGCCTCCCGGAGGTCGGGATGTGCCTCCTCGACGATGACGCCGGCTTCGGCAAAAGCCTCCGCCGCCTTGCGCGTGATGGCCACGACTTCGGGATCGACCGGCGTGATGCCGAGGTCTGGCGAATAGGCGACGCGCTTCGGCTTGCGGCCCGAACGGGCGGCGGCGCGAAACGTTTCCGGCAGCTTCGGCAACGACAGGGGGTCGGCGGGATGTTCGCCGCTCATGGCGTCGAGCATCAAAGCGACGTCTTCCACCGTGCGGGCCATCGGCCCCTGTACGCTGAGCGTCCGGCCCAGCGCCACCGACGGCGTGGTCGCAACGCGGCCGATGCTGGGACGCAGGCCGACCATGCCGCAGAAGCTGGCGGGATTGCGCAGCGAGCCGCCCATGTCGGAGCCGTGCGATAGCCACGCCGTGCCGGAGGCCAGGGCTGCGGCGGCGCCACCGGACGAGCCCGCGGCCGATTTCGACAGGTCCCACGGGTTCAGCGTCGCGCCGAACACGTCGTTGAACGTATTGGCGCCGGCGCCGAATTCCGGCGTGTTCGACTTGGCGTAGACCAGCGCGCCGTTGTCTTCCAGCCGTTCGACCAGCACGTTGGATTTGGCGGGGATCACGTCCTTGAAGATCATCGACCCCTGCGTGGTGCGGACGCCGGCCACCGAGGTCAGGTCCTTGATCGGCACCGGCAGCCCGGCCAGGATACCGCGCTGGCCGAGCGGCTTCTTCATCAGCTCCCGGGCGTGGTCACGGGCGCGGTCGAAACACAGCGTCGGCAGCGCGTTGACCTGGCCGTCGACCTCCGCGATGCGCGCTTCCAGCGCGTTGAGCAGGTCCAGCGGCGTCACGGTGCCGGCGTTGAGTTGATCGACCACGGCACACGCCGTCGCCTTGATGAGGTCTGACCGAGAAGCCACGCATGTCTCCAATTTGCCAACAGAATGTCGATCCTACGGGGGCGCCCCCGTCGGGATAGCGCTGTAGACCATTTTCGGGAAGAGTGGGACTCGCGGCGGTGGGTCCGCCCCAACAATGGATGCAACGATGATTAAGCCCTTCGGCGACACCAACTGGCGCGCCATGAACCAGCAACAGCTCGATGCCGGGCTGAACAACGGCACCGCCGTCGCCGGCAGCAGCGAGATCACCGCCGCCTGGGGCGGGCGCTCCGATGCAATGAAGGCCCGATTCCCGGGGCATCTCGACGTCGCCTATGGCCCGCGCGAGCGCAACAAGTTCGATTTCATCAAGGCCGCCGACGGCGGCCCGACCTTGCTGCTGATCCATGGTGGCTACTGGCAGATGCGCTCGAAGGACTTCTTCACCTGCTTCGCCGCCGGCCCGATGGCCCATGGCATCAATGTCGCGGTCATCGGCTACACCCTGGCGCCGGAGGCGACGCTGGACGAGATTGTCGCGGAGATGCATGCCGGCGTCGACGCACTGGTCGAAAAACTGCCGGCGCTCGGCGGCGATCCTGACCGGATCGTGGTCTCCGGCTGGTCCGCCGGCGGCCATCTGACCTCGACCACGTTGGCGCACCCTGCTGTGAAGGGTGGCGTGGCGATCTCGGGCATCTACGATCTCGAACCGATCCGCGCCTCATATCTCAACGAGAAGCTGAAGCTCGACGAAGCCATGGCGCAGCGCCAGTCGCCGCTGATGCAGGACGGCGGTCCGAACAAGCCGCTCTCGCTGGTCGTCGGCGGCGCCGAACTGCCATTGCTTCGCCAGCAGACGGCCGATTTCGCCGCGCATCGCGCCAGGCATGGATTGCCGGTGACGTATGAGGAGATCGCAGCTGCGGATCACTTCTCGATCATGAAGGAGCTGGAATCGCCGACCGGCCTCATTACCATGCTGATCAAGGATCTGGTGGCAAGAATCTAGCGCCACCGGCAACCGGTCCCCTCTCCTGCAAGCGGAAGAGGGGGCGGCTGCCGGTGCGGCGGCGTGACGTCTTCCAAATACAGCCCGACAGGCCGTCGATCTTAGTGCGTCCGCGCCAAACAAAACGCCACGACCTGCTCAAGCGCGGTCTTCATCGGCGACGACGGGAATAACGCCAGCGCATCCACTGCCATCGCGCCGTAATGCTGGGCGCGGCTGATGGTGTCTTCCAGCGCGCGGTGCTTGGTCATCAGGCCGATGGCGTGGTCGAGATCGGTGTCCTCGATCTCGCCGCGCTCCAGCGCCTTGATCCAGAACGCGCGCTCGGCGTCGTTGCCGCGGCGGAAGGCGAGCACCACAGGCAGGGTGATCTTGCCCTCGCGGAAATCGTCGCCGACATTCTTGCCGAGCTTGGCGGCCTTGCCGCCGTAATCGAGCACGTCGTCGATCAGCTGGAACGCGATGCCGAGATTCATGCCGACGGAGCGGCAGGCGGTCTGCTCGGCCTTGGGCCGGTTGGCGATCACCGGGCCGACCTCGCAGGCGGCGGCGAACAGCTCGGCGGTCTTGCCGCGGATCACGGCCAGATATTCAACTTCGGTGGTGGCGGTGTTCTTGGCGGCGGCGAGCTGCATCACCTCGCCCTCGGCGATGGTGGCGGCGGCCGACGACAGGATGTCCAGCGCCCGCAGCGAGCCGACCTCGACCATCATGCGGAAGGCCTGGCCGAGCAGGAAGTCACCGACCAGCACCGAGGCCTCGTTGCCCCACAGCATGCGCGCCGACAGCTTGCCGCGGCGCAATTCGCTCTGGTCGACCACGTCGTCATGCAGCAGCGTGGCGGTGTGCATGAATTCGACCGAGGCCGCGAGCTTGATGTGGCCGTCGCCGGTATAGCCGGTGAGGTTGGCCATCGCCAACGTCAGCATCGGCCGCAGCCGCTTGCCGCCCGACGAGATCAGGTGGTTGGCCACTTCGGGAATCATCGTGACTTCGGAGCCGGTTCGCGACAGGATCGTCGCGTTGACGCGTTCCATGTCCGCTGCGACAAGGCCAACCAGCTGATCGATCGACGCTGTCGCATGGTTTTCGAAAGGAACAATCACCGCCACGCTCGGCTCTCCGAATTTCAGGGGGCGCGCTGCAACGGACCGGCCATCGCCGGCAGCGAGCGCGCTCGCATTCCAGATAGGGCAAATTCCAGTTGAAAACAGGTGTTCCCATCTGCTGAATTGCGCCTCCACCATAGAAACTGCGCGGCGCTGCGGCAAGGGCATCCCCGTCGCGCCATCCCGCCTGAGCGTACAACCCACCAACGGAGCGGCTTCCTTTGCGCGAATTGATGCGAACCAACGATGTGGTGCTGGTGTCTGCCGTAGGCGCGCTGCTCGACGGCGCCAACATCCATCATCTGGTGCTGGACCAGAACATGAGCATCATCGAAGGCTCGCTTGGCGTCATTCCACGCCGGATCCTGGTGCATGAAGATGACAACCTGGAGGCGCGCCAGCTTCTGACCGACGCCGGA
>JBEVEC010000191.1:0-11908 GCA_040512975.1 Tardiphaga sp.
CTTCACCTCGACGCTGCTGACGGAGAACTGGATGCGTTACGTGGCGCTTGCCGTCGGCACGCCCTGCGTCTCGCTGATGTTCCCGTGCTTCTGGTATCTGCCGTCGCAGATCTTCAAGGGCGCCCATGCCGCCGCGGCGATCGCGGCCATCAGCACCATCGGCAGCCTGGGCGGGTTCGCCGCGCAGAACCTGATGCCGTGGGTCGCCGGCTGGTCGGGCAGCGCGCTGGCGGCGATGTCGGTGCCGGCCCTCAGCCTCGGTCTACTGGCCGTCAGCGCCTTTGCGATGCTGCTGACTTGGCGCGTCCTGCCGAAGTCGGAGGCTGACGGCGGCGATGTCGTAGGCTCCGAGGCCGCTCATCGTCAGGCCCTGTCATGACGATGCTGCCATCTGACATGCGCGCGGTCCGGATCCTGCGTCCGGGCGGTCCGGAGGTGTTGTCGCTCGGTGAAGAGGCTTTGCCGGTCCCGGCGCGCGGCGAGGTGCTGGTGCGCGTGGTCGCTGCCGGTGTGAACCGGCCGGACATCCAGCAGCGCCGTGGACTTTATCCGCCGCCGCCCGGTGCCACGGAGATTCCCGGCCTTGATGTTTCGGGCCTGGTGGTGGCGACGGCGCCGGACGTGAACTGGCCGCGGGTCGGCGATGCCGTGTGCGCGCTGGTCACCGGCGGGGGCTATGCGGACTATTGCGCCGTGCCTGCCGTGCAATGCATGTCGATCCCCCGGGGCTACGATTTCGCCCAGGCGGCGGTGCTGCCCGAGGTGCTGTTCACCTGCTGGAACAACGTCATCCTGCTCGGCAAGCTGGCGGACAGCGAGAGCATTCTCGTGCAGGGCGGCACCAGCGGTGTCGGCATGGCGACGATCCAGATCGCGAAGCTGTTGCGGTCGGCGCGCGTCTTCGCCACGGCCGGGTCGGAAACCAAACGGCAGATTTGCCGTGACCTCGGCGCCGAGATCGCGCTCGACTATCGCTGCGACTGGGTCAAGCCGCTGGTGGAGGCGACCAAGGGGCAGGGCATCAACGTCATCCTTGATGCGCAGGCCGGTCCCTACACCAATCTCGAGCTGGAACTGCTGGCGCTCGACGGCCGCCTTGTGCTGATCGCCAGCCATCTCGGCGAGCGCGCCGACATCAACGTCCGGCAGATCGTGCGCCGCCGGCTGACGCTGACGGGCTCGACGATCAGGCCGCGTCCGTCCGAATACAAGGGCTGGATCGCGAAAGCCCTGATGCGCGAGGTCTGGCCGTTGCTGGAAGACCGCCGCATGCGGCTGAGCATCTGTGCGGCATTCCCGCTGCAGGACATGGCCAAGGCCCATGCGCTGATGGATGCCAACGAGCAGATCGGCAAAGTCGTTCTGATTGTCGATCCGAGCCTTGCCTATACGGTGCTGGACGGCCGGTCGTGTTAGGGCAAAGGACCACGTCATGAGCGACGTTACATCCATCCCGGTCGCGGCGGCCGGGCAATTCCTTGCAAGCCTGTTCGTGCGCAGCGGCCTGCCCGTGGCCGCCGCGGAACGGATGGCCGGCGCGCTCGTCGATGCCGATGTCTCCGGCCTGCCGTCGCACGGCTTGTCCCAGGCCGAAATGTACATCCGCCGCCTGCGCCTTGGCAGCATATCGCCGGCCGTGAAGCCGGTGGTGGTCGAGAGCCGCGCCGCGATGGCCGTGCTGGATGCGCAGGGCATGTTCGGTCACCTGGCGGGCGACGCGGCCATGGCAATGGCCATCGAGCGCAGCAAGGAGACCGGCGTCGGCGTCGTCGCCGTTCGCAACAGTTTTCATTTCGGTGCGGCCGCCCGCTACACGCGCCAGGCCAGCGCCCGGGACTGCATCGGCATCGCCATGTGCAACACCAAGCCGATGATGCCGGCGCCCGGCGGCCTCGAAAAGCTGGTCGGCAACAACCCGCTGTCGATTGCCTTGCCGGTCGCCGAGGGTCCGGACTTCGTGCTCGACATGGCGCTGAGCGAAGCGGCGCTCGGCAAGATCCGCGTCTATGAACGCGAGGGAAAGCCGCTGCCGCCGACCTGGGCTGTCGACCGCGACGGCCATCCGACCACGGATGCCAAAGCTGCGATCGACGGCATGCTGTTGCCGTCAGGCGGAGCGAAGGGGTTCGGGCTCGCGCTGGCGATCAATCTCATGAGCAGCCTGCTGTCGCAGGGACCGGGCGGCGACGCGGTCGCGCCGCTCTACGGCGATCTCGCCAAACCGTTCCTGTGCTCGCTGCTGTTTCTGGCCATCGATATCGAACATTTTCGGTCGGCCGAAGACTTTCGGGCCGAAGCCTCCGCAGAACTCGCAAAGATCCGCACGTCCCGCGCGCCCGTGCCGCCGCGCACGCCGGGCGAGCGTGCCTGGAAGAGGCGCAAGGACCAAAGCGGGACGATCACGATTCCACGCGTGTTGGCAGGGGCGCTGAACCAGCTTGCCGCCGAGGTGGGATCGCCAGAGCGGCTGGCGTCCTGACGCCGCCGCGGCGCGAATTTAAATGATATCGGCCGTCATGTCGGCGGCCGCGAAACCACAGGGAGTACGGGCGATGCAAGCGCCGCGTCAGAAGATCTTCATCACATGCGCCGTGACCGGCAACCTGACCACTCCGGAGCAGACGCCGCATCTGCCGATCACCCCGGAACAGATCGCCGATTCCTGTCTCGGCGCCGCGGAGGCCGGTGCGGCGATTGTTCATATCCACGTGCGCGATCCCGCCACCGGCAAGCCGTCGATGGAGCTTGCGCATTACCGAGACGTCATCGAGCGGATCCGGGCCAAAAACACGCAACTGATCCTCAACATCACCACCGGCCCCGGCGGCCGCTTCGTGCCCTCGCCGGACGATCCGCGCGTCGCCGCGCCGGGCACGACATTGATCCCGCCGGAAAAGCGTGTGGAGCACATCGCCGCGCTGCGGCCGGACATCTGCACCCTCGATCTCAACACAATGAATTCTGGCGGACAGGTCGTCATCAACACCCCCGACAATGTCCGGCGAATGGCGAAGGTGATCCACAAGGCGGGGGTCAAGCCGGAAATCGAGCTGTTTGATTCCGGCGACATCGCCCTGATGAACGATTTGCTGAAGGACGGGACACTCAACGGTCCGGTGCTCTGCTCCTTCGTCATGGGCGTCAGCTACGGCTTCCAGCCGAGCCCGGAAACGGTGATCTACGCCCGCAACCTGCTGCCGCCGGATGCGCAGTTCACCGCCATCGGCATCGGCCGCAGCACGTTCCACAATGTCGCGCAGTCCTATCTCTGCGGCGGCCATGTCCGTGTTGGCCTGGAAGACGCCGTCTATCTGTCGCGCGGACAGCTGGCGCCGTCGAATGCCGCCATGGTCGACAAGGCCCGTCGCATCGTCGAGGAGCTCGGCGGCGCCATCGCGTCGCCGCGCGAGGCGCGCGACATCATCGGCCTGCCGACGCGCCTTGCGGAACGTTGAAAGGGTCGGCGGAATGTCACGGCTCACGATCACCATCGGCCGGACGGCGCTCAAGAATCCGCTGATTGCCGGCGCCGCCGAGCACCATATCGAGCCCGACGGTGTCCGCCGGGCGCTGCAGGCTGGCGTGGGCGCGGTGGTGGTGAAGTCGACCAACGAGTCCGAACGCGGCCGCGACCAGTTGCAGCGGGCCGAATACATGCTGCTCGACAGCGACTGGCACGAAACGGCGTGGACGCCGCAGGCGCCGGACACCGCCTTCATCGCCTGCCGATCCGGCCTGACGCCGCAGAGCTTTGCCGCGTGGCTCGACCAGACCGTCGAACTCGATCGTGAGGCCAGGCAGGTCGATTCCTTCGCGGTCGCAAGCCTGATCGTCGCGGACCTCGCGCGGGCAGTGGACATGGCGAGGCAGGTCGAGCAGGCGGGTGTCCGCATTCTCGAACTCAACATCGGCACGCCCTATGCCAGCCAGGCCAAAGGCGTGGTGTCCACCGAGCTCGATCCCGCGCGCGTGTCCGTGATCGTCGGAGCGGTGCGGCAGGCGATCGGCATTCCGCTGTGGGTCAAGATCACCGGGCAGAGCGAACGCGTGCCGGAGCTGGCCGCCGCCGCCTATCACGCAGGTGGCGAGGCGGTGGTCATGGCGGGGCGGCTGCTCGGCTTCATCCCCGACGTCGACACGCAGCGGCCCTTCCTCGGCACAACGGTGGGGGTCGGCGGATACTGGAACCTGCCGCTGACCTGCCACTGGCTGGCGGTGTCGCGGCAGCAGGTCGGCCGCGACAAGCCCCTGATTGCTACCAACGGCGCACGCACCGGGCTCGACATCGCCCGCATGATGCTTGCGGGCGCAAGTGCCGTCGAGATGGCCTCCGAGGTGATGCTGCGCGGCGCGACCGTGTTGTCATCGGCGCTCGATGAACTCGACGCCTATCTTGCGAGCAAGCGCATGACCGCCGCCGAACTGATCGGGAAGGCGGCAGACCAGCGCCAGACCTTCGCCGACATGCCGCTGCGAACCGACAATTGGAGGAATTACATTGCCGATCGATCCTAACGCGGGCGGGCCGTCCGCGCCGCGCGCTTGACGGGCGGTGGCTGATGCGCGCCGCGGCCGTGACCAAGCTTGTGCGAGATCTGGCGGGCCGCCTCGATGAGCTGGGCGATGTCGGCCGGCCGTGTCTTTTCCGGCAGGAACTGGATCGAGGCCACGATGGCGATCGAGGCGATGCAGGCATCCTGGGCGTCGAAGATCGGCGCGGCCACCGCGTTCATTCCGATCATGCTCTGCTCGCAGGCGGACGCAAAGCCGAGCCGCGCGATCTCCAGATATTCCTGCTCGAGCTTGCGCACGGAGACGACGGTCTTGTCGGTGAAGCGCTGCAAGGGCTGCGCGAGAATGCGGGCCCGCAGGGGGCTCGGCGCGAAAGCCAGCAGGACCTTGCCCTGCGCCGAAGCATGGAACGACAATTCGCTGCCCGGCCGCACGCCGATTTCGAGCGGCGCCGTGCCCGACATCTTGTGCAGGATCAACGCGCCGCGCGGCGTCATCTCGGAGAGCACGACGAAATGACCCAGCGCGTCGCGCAATTGCCGCATCGGTCCCTCGGCGAGCTGCATCAGATCCACGTCCGGCGCGTGCCGGGCAAGCAGGCGGCCCTTGGGGCCGATGCTGTAGCGCGTGGTGCTGGCATTTTGCGTGAGATAGCCGCGGTCGACCAGGGTCTGCAAATGGCGGTGAACCGACCCTTTGGTCATGCCGAGACGGTCCGCGATCTGCGTGACGCCCAGTTCATCGTCCGAAAAGGCCACCGCCTCCAATACATCGATTGCCAGCTGGACGGAGTGGACGCCGCTTGATCCCGTATCGCTCATCGTCTCTCAACTTCGTGTTCCCGAGTGCTGAACAACGTAGCGGAGTCAAATGCAAGTGCAACGTGAATGATATGCGAACACAGCGCGCCTGTGACGACAGGAACGTATTGACACGCCAACGGGCCAAACCCTATCATAAAATAAAACGACGTTCCGTCCTCGCGAACACCGAGTTTGATGTAGTTGCGCGGTCGGCCAGAGCATGCGGTGAGGGAATGAGCGAGACAATTGACCCCCCAATCGAGGCACGCGTCGATGCGTTGCTGAAGGGCGCCATCGATCCGCACGTGCATAGCGGCCCGTCCATCGCCCAGCGTGGCATCGACCATCTCACCTTGCTTCGGCAGGCATCGGAAGCGGGCTTTGCCGCGGTCGTCACCAAGGATCACGACTACAGCGGCGTCATGACCGCCGAGCTGATCCGGCAGCACTTCCCGGAGCTCAAGACCAAGATGTATTCCAGCATCGTGCTCAACAATGTCGTCGGCGGCCTGAACCCTTATGCGGTCGAGCACACCGCGGCCATGGGCGGCAGGATCGTCTGGCTTCCGACGCTGGCCGCCGCCAACCATCTGCGATGGCAGGCCCAGGCCCAGTGGGTGCACCCGGCCACGAGCGACCGGATGCGCCCTGTCACCGCCATTCCCGTCCTGAACGACGACAAGTCGGTGCGCGACGACGCCAAGGAGATCCTCGACATCGTCGCACGCAACGACATGGTGCTGGCCAGCGGTCACCTGCATGTCAGCGAGACCTGGGTGATCTTCGAGGAGGCGCAGCGGCGTGGCGTCAAGCGGCTGGTGTTCACCCATCCGGAGGACATCGTCGACGCGTCGCTGAACGACGTGAAGGGCATCGCCGCCATGGGCGCCTTCGTCGAGCATTCGCTCTGCATGTTCCTCGATGGCTGCAAGTTCAAGAGCCGGGACGCCGAAGACCTGCGCGACCAGATCGAGGCGGCGGGTGTCGACCAGACGATGCTGTGCTCCGACCTCGGCCAGACCGGGACGTTCAGTCCGCTCGACGGTTTTCGCCGCGGCATCAGGCTCTGCATAGACCTCGGTTACGATGACGACCAGATCCGCAAGATGGTCTCGGGCAACACCGCGCGCGCGCTCGGTATCGAAGCCGACGTGGCCGCGGCGCGCGCCCGCTGACGGTCAGGATCAAATCACACCCGAGCCGGCGCATCGTGTGACGCCGGCATCCAGCAACGTATGTAAGGGAGATCGCAGATGTACGACACCACCGACCCAAGGGCGAAACTCGCGCCTGCCGCTGCCGCCGGCGCGCCGGCAGGTCCGTTCGGCCAGGCCGAGTATCTCCGGTTCTACGACGCGCCGCCGCAGGAGGATGGACCAGCCGGCAAGAGCTGGTACGGGCGCGGACAGAATTTTCTGCTGGTGCATACCGAAGGCAAGGCCGGCGGCGTGCTTGCGCGTGACGAGCAGCCGGACGAATACGCCGTGTTGCTGTCCGATCCGAAGGTTGTGGTGGAGATCACCACGACGGAAGGCACCCGGCGCATCGATGGGCGGTCGCTCGCCTTCGTGCCGCCGGGGCCTTCCAGCATCCGGATCATCGAGCCCGGCAATATCGTGCGGATCTTCACCACGCGGTCGGAAGACCTGGCGGCGAAATGCGCCAATGCCGCGTCCTATGCTACGGCCAAACCCTATGTCGCGCCGCTGGAGCCGTGGCCTGCGCCGAAAGATGGCTTTCGCCTGCGCGTCTACAGCCTCGACGTACCGCCGGAGCCGGGCCGGTTCGGCCGCATCTGGCGCTGCTCGACCATCATGGTGAACTACCTGGACGGCTATCACGGGCCGCGCGACGCCAGCAAATTGTCGCCGCATCATCACGACGATTTCGAGCAATGCTCGCTCGCCGTGGAAGGCGAGTTCATCCATCACCTGCGCTGGCCGTGGACGATCAACAAGAAGAACTGGCGCGACGACGACCACGAGCTGTGCAAGACGCCGTCCATCGCGGTGATCCCGCCGCCGTCGATCCACACCACCGAAGCCTCTGGCAGCCAATTCAATCAGCTCGTCGATATCTTCTGTCCGCCCCGGCTCGACTTCTCGCAGAAGCCCGGATGGATTCTGAACGCCGACGAATATCCGATGCCGTAACCGGCACCTCATCCGCAACGGCGACAGGATCAACACAGATGACATCGACTTCCACATTCCGGCAACGCGTGATGGCCGGCGACAAGCTCGTCGGCACCTTCGTGAAGACCCCCACCGGTCATGGCACCGAAATCCTCGGCAATATCGGCTATGATTTCGTCGTGATCGATCAGGAGCACGGGCCGTTCGACCGCACCAGCACCGACATCGCGCTGATGGCCGCGCGGGGGACCGATACGCCGGCGCTGGTCCGCGTGTCGGGACCGGAGGTCATTCTCTCGGTGCTGGACTGCGGCGCCACCGGCGTGCTGGTCCCGCATGTCAAAGACGCGGCCTATGCACGCGAGGTGGCGGGGCTGCTACGCTATCGCGGCGGCAGCCGCGGCTACGCGACCAGCACGCGCGCCGGGCGCTATTCCGGCGTCCCGATGTGGCGGCACATCGCGGATGCAGATGCGCAGATGGTGTTCGTCGCCCAGATCGAGGACCCCGTGGCGCTCGACGAAATCGACGCTATCGCGGCAGTGGACGGCGTCGACTCGCTGTTCATCGGGCGCGGCGACCTGACGGCGGCGTTCGGTGATGAATCGAAGGATCCGCCTGCGGTGCTGCGCGCGGTCGAACGCATCTCGGAGGCGGCGCGCAAGGCCAACAAGGCGATCAGCGTGTTCGTCGGCAATGCAGCCGAGGCGGCGTGGCTGAATTCGCTCGGCGCCAGTGTCTTCGTATTTTCGTCCGATCAGGGATTCCTGCGCCAGGCGGCGAGCGCGGGCCTGCGCGAAGTGAGGGACAAGGTGGGGTGAACCGCCAACAGACCAGACCGAGCTGCAATCAGCATTCAAGCTGAAGCAAAAATCACAAGGGACGGAAACATGATATCACGCAGGGCGCCGATCGTCGCCGCGTCGTTGGCGCTTGCTTTTGCGCTGCCGGCGTCGGCGCAGCAGACGATCAGGATCGGATCATCGCTGGGGCTAACGGGCTATGGGTCGGCCACCGACGGCCACTGGCGCGACGGCATGCAGATCGCCGTCGAGGCGATCAATGCCCAGGGCGGCGTCCTCGGCAAAAAACTTGAACTTGTGATCGAGGACAACAAGTCGACGCCGCAGCAGGCGGTGGTCGTCTATCGCAAGATGATGACCGACGACAAGGTGGCCGCCTTCGACAGCGGCTGCATCTCGGCCGGCAATTTCGCCGCTGCGAGCTTCGTCTCGCGGGCGAAGCTGCCGATGTTCCTCTGCTCGATCCTGCCGCGTCAGACGGACGAACAGAAATGGGCGTTCCAGTTCCTGCCGCCGCCGAAATTCGAGGTCGACGCGCGCTACCAATATCTCAAGGACAAGACCGATATCCGCAAGATCGGCATTCTCTCCGACCCGAGTCCCTACAGCCTGCTGATGCGGGGCCTGGCGGAAAAGGACGCCGCGGATTTCGGGCTGACGGTGGTCGCGAATGAATCCTACCAGCAGGACGACGCCGACTTCAGCGTGCAGGTCGGGCGCATCAATGCGGCCGGCGCCGGCGCCGTCATCATGCTGGGGCAGGGCAATGCGGTGGTGACCGTCGCCAACAATATCCGCAGCCTCGGCCTGACCAAGATGCTGATGCTGGGCAGCATCAACGAGCTCGATATCCTGCTGTCGGCCGGCAAGGTGCTCGGCGAGCAGTATCTGGTGCCGTCGCCGCTGATCCAGGTGGCCGCCGATGACATCGGTGTCATCACCGATCCGGCGGCGCGGGCCGCCGCCGAGCCGTTCGTCAAGGCCATGAAGGCGAAGTACGGCAAGTCCGACAACGCCCAGGCTTCGCGCGCGTGGGACTCGGTCATGATGATGGCCGCTGCCATGAAGGCGGCGAACAGCACCGACGGCACCGCCGTCCGCGACGCCCTGGAAAAGCTCGGCCATTACGACGGCGCCGGCGCGTCCTACAACTTCAGCGCCGAGAACCACATCGGGATCACGAACAACCCCTATGTGATCGCCACGGTGAAGGACGGCGTCCTGGCCCTGAAGAAATGACGGCGACGGCGGACATCACGCCGCTGATCGCGGTGCGCGACCTGACCGCGCGCTACGGGCACATCGAGGCGCTGCGCTCGGCAGCGCTGCATGTGGCGCCCGGCGAGTTCGTGACCATTCTCGGGCCGAACGGCGCCGGCAAGACCACGTTGCTGCGCGCCATCACGCGGTTGATCGCCAGCACCGGCCAGGTCCTGTTCAACGGCCGGGACGTCACCCGCCTGCGCACCCATGAACTGGCCTCGCTCGGCGTCATCATGGTCCAGGAAGGGCGCGGCCTGTTCGGCGACATGAGCGTGCGGGAGAATCTGCAGCTCGGCGCCTACAAGCTGTCCGGCCAGGCCGACAATGCGCGGCAACTGGACAAGGTGTTCGCGCTGTTTCCGCGGCTGCGCGAACGCATCGACCAGACCGCGTCATCGATGTCCGGCGGCGAGCAGCAGATGCTGGCCGTCGGCCGAGCGCTGATGGCGGATCCGAAACTGCTCATTCTGGACGAGCCTTCGCTGGGCCTGGCGCCGCGCGTCGCCGCCGAAATCCTGTCGACGCTGGGCGCCCTCAACAAGGAAGGCCTCGGCATCCTGCTGGTCGAGCAGAAGGCGCCGCTGGCGCTGAAGCTCGCCCAGCGCGTCTACATCCTTGCCTCCGGCAGCGTCCGGGCCGAGCTGCCGACACAGGAGATCGAGTCGCATCATGACCTTGCTCGCTATTACTTCGCCTAGGCCGGCGGCGCGCGTCGACCGCTTTTCCATCGGCCTGCTGGCGGCCGGTGCGCTGCTGTTCGTCGGCGTGCTGATCTATGGCGGCTACCTTCTCACCGTCATGCAACTGGCGATGATCTACGGCATCTTCTGCCTCGGGCTGAATTTCTTCATGGGCTATACCGGCCAGGCCTCGTTCGGCCAGAACGCCTTCGCCTGCATCGGCGGCTACGGCAGCGCCATCCTCTGCGTGCAGTACAACTGGGAGCCGGTACTGGCGCTGTTGGCCTCGATGGGCGTGGCGGGGCTGGCCGCGCTGCTGATCGGCTATCCGACCCTGCGCCTGCGCGGCCATTACCTCGCAATGGCGACCTTCGCGCTCGGCCTCATCACCTATGACATCTCCGTGCAGTGGACCGGCCTGACCCAGGGCTATATGGGCTATGCCGGCATCCCGCCGCTCGGCATCGGCAGCCTCACCGTCGAGGACGAGCGGCTGAAGCTGGTCTGTCTCGGCGGATTGCTGCTGGTCGGCTTCTGGATCTCGCAGCGGCTGCGCCATTCGCGGTTCGGCCGCGGTTTGCGCGCCATTGCCGGCAGCGAAAACGGCGCCGCCGCGCTCGGCATCCGCATCCCGCGCTTCAAGCTCATCGCCTTCGTGATCGCGGGCCTCTACGCGTCGGCAGCCGGCTCGCTGTTCGCCCATACCGTCGGTTTCATCAGCCCCGAAGTGTTCGGTCCGCAGATGGTGATCGTAACCTTCACCATGCTGTATGTCGGCGGAGTCGGCACCCTGATCGGGCCGGTCGTCGGCGCCATCGTCGCGTCACTGCTGCCTGAGATCTTTCGCAGCACGGGGCGCTTCCAGGACATCGCCTACGCCCTGGTGCTGCTGCTGATGCTGATCTATGCGCCCATGGGCCTTTCGGCGCTCGGCGGCCTGTTCCGCCCGCGCGGCACCAAAGGGGAGGCGTAGATGGCTCTCCTTAAGGTCAGTGGCCTGACCAAGCGCTTCGGCGGATTGCTCGCCAACAGCGAGATCGACCTTGCCGTGCCCGAAGGCAGCCTGTTCGCGGTGATCGGCCCGAACGGCGCGGGCAAGACGACATTTTTCAGCATGGTCTCGGGCTTTCTGGCGTCGACGGCGGGACGGATCGCCTTCGACGGCCGCGACGTTACGCGCCTGCGGCAAGACCAGATAGCCGCCATGGGGCTGATCCGGACATTCCAGCTCGTGCAGCTGTTCAAGGGGATGTCCGTTGCGGAGAATGTCGAGGTTGGCTGCCACCTCGCCACCAAAGGCGGCGTCGGCGCCGCGCTGCTGCGGCCGGCCTGGTTCCGCAAGCAGGAGGCCGAGGTTCGAGACCGCGCGCGCGAACTGCTCGATTTTATCGGGCTTGGCGCCCAAGCCGATCTCGATGCGGACCTGCTGCCCTATGGTCAGCAGCGCCTGCTCGAGCTTGCGCGCGCGCTCGCATCCAGGCCGCGGCTGCTGCTGCTCGACGAGCCCGCCGCCGGCCTCAATACACAGGAGACCGACGGGCTCGCGCAGATCATCCAGAAGATCAACCGCCAGGGCACCACGGTGCTGCTGATCGAGCACGATGTCGGCCTGGTCACGCGCATCGCCGACCGGATCGCGGTGCTCGATTTCGGCCGCAAGATCGCCGAAGGCACGCCCGACGAGATCAAAAAACATCCAGACGTCATCGCCG
>JBEVEC010000193.1:0-9090 GCA_040512975.1 Tardiphaga sp.
TACTTCCGCGGCATCTCCTCCGGCGTCACGCTGCAATGGGTGGCGCAGGTGTGGGACCTCTATGCCGGCGAGATCGGCCTGTCGTTCCTGATCGCCTTCGGCACCCTTGCGGTAACGCTGCTGGTCGGCGTGCCCGCGGCCTATGCGCTGCATGTGCGGGGCGGGCGGCTGTCGCGCGTTATCGAGGAGATCATCACGCTGCCATTGGCGATCCCAGGCCTCGCCATCGCGCTGGCGCTGCTGCTGACCTATGGCGGCTTCGGCGCGTTTCGGAAATCATGGCTGTTCATCCTCACGGGCCATGTGGTCTTCACCATGCCGTTCATGGTGCGCTCAGTGATGGCGGTGTTCGCCTCGGTGGACATCAAGACGCTGGACGAGGGCGCGGCCTCGCTCGGCGCCTCGCCATGGACGCGCTTCCGTAACGTCATCGTGCCCAACGCGATGCCTGGCATCCTGGCGGGCGCGCTGATGGTGGTGACGCTGTCGCTCGGGGAATTCAACCTCACCTGGATGCTGCACACGCCGCTGACGAAGACGCTGCCAGTTGGCCTCGCCGACAGCTACGCGTCGATGCGGCTGGAGGTGGCATCGGCCTATACGTTGATCTTCTTCATCATGATTGTGCCCCTGCTGGTGGCGATGCAGATGTTTGCCGAAAGGGGCGAAGCCAGATGACCACAGCGCACGGCGCATCGGTTCACATCCAGAATTGCGGCAAGACCTTTGCCGACGGCACCCAAGCGCTGGCCCCGGCGTCGCTCGACATCGTCAGCGGCGAGACGCTGGTGCTGCTTGGTCCCTCGGGCTGCGGCAAGACCACGATGCTGCGCATCATCGCCGGCCTCGAGACGCCCGACGCCGGCGGCCGCGTGTTGTTCGACAGCACCGACATGACCGCAGTGCCGATCGAGCAGCGGCACGTCGGCATGGTGTTCCAGTCCTATGCGCTGTTTCCCAACATGACCGTCGCCGACAACATAGGCTACGGCCTCAAGATCCGCGGCGTGCCCAAGGCCGAGCGCGCCGCGCGCATCGCCGAGATGGTGGCGCTGACCAATATCGGCGGGCTCGAGAACCGCCGCATCGACCAGCTCTCCGGCGGTCAGCGCCAGCGCGTGGCGCTGGCGCGCGCCGTTGCCGTGCGTCCGCGCGTGCTGCTGCTCGACGAGCCACTGACCGCGCTCGACGCCTCGCTGCGCGACAGGCTGCGCTGCGAGCTCAACCGCCTGCTGCGCGAACTCGGCATCACCGCGATCTACGTGACTCACGACCAGGCCGAAGCCATGGAGCTCGGCGACCGCATCGTGGTGATGCGCAAGGGCGCCATCGCCCAGATCGGCACGCCGCGCGAGGTCTACTTCGCCCCGCAGAACCGTTTTGTCGCGGAATTCGTCGGCGCCGCGAATATTGTCGAGGGCCCGGTGGCGAGCGGCCGCCTGACGCTGTCGGGGGGCTGGCTGGCGCTGGACGGCGCCGGTGACCAGCCCAAGGCGGTGGCGATGATCCGCCCCGAGACCATCGGCATCGTCACGGAAGGCGACGCGTTCTGGCGCGGCACCGTCGACAGCGTCAGCTTCATCGGCGACCGGCAACGCATCGTCGTCTCCGGTGCAGCCGACAAGCCATTGACGGTGGACGCCTCGAACAGGATTAATGTGCGCGCAGGGGAGCGCGTCGGTCTGTCGGTGGAGCCGGACGCCGTGCGGGTGCTGCCTGGGGAAGCCTGATGTCGTCCAAGCCCGTTATCATCGCGCAGATCACCGACCTGCATATCAAGGCGCCGGGCGAACTGGCTTACGGCAAGGTCGATACCGCACAGGCGCTCGCGCGCTGCATCGCCGAACTCAATGCCTTCGAGCCGCGGCCGGATCTGGTGGTGATCTCCGGCGATCTCGTCGATACGCCGACATCGGAGGAATATGAGCATCTCTGGCGGCTGCTGTCGCCACTGACGATTCCGTTCGTGGCCGTGCCCGGCAATCACGACTCCCGCGAGATGATGCGCGCGGCATTCGCGGATCGTGCCTATGCGCACTCCTCGGGCGCGCTCGACCAGGCCCGGCCGCTCGGCCCGCTCGACATCGTGGCGCTCGACTCCCATGTGACGGGCAAACCGCACGGCCTCCTCGAGCCCGCGACGCTGGCGTGGCTCGACGCGACGCTGACATCGTCATCGACGCGGCCGGCGCTCGTGTTCCTGCATCATCCGCCGTTCCGCACCGGCATCGAACACATGGACGTGCAGGACCTGTTCAACGCCGATGAGCTGGCGGACATCATTCGCCGTCATCCGCGCGTGCGCCTTGTTGCCGCCGGCCACGTCCATCGTGCGACGCTGACCACCTTCGCCGGTACCGCCGCCACGATCTGTCCGGCGCCGAACCATGCCGTGGACCTCGACCTCGGCGCGCTGCGCGTGCCGTCCTTCCGTGTCGAGCCGCCGGCGTTTCACCTGCATGTCTGGTTTCCGGGCGACGACGGCGGCCGCCTGGTCACGCATCACGTCCCCATCGGCGACTTCGACGGCCCGCATCCGTTTTTCGGCAGTGACGGCAAGCTGTTGTAGGCTCGTCGTTTCAGGTCACTCTCCACGAGTCGTCCCCGCGAAGGCGGGGACCCATACGCCGTGCCGCCTCGCATGAGCAATGCGGCGCGTTTGCGTATCACCACAAATCTCGGGGGTTATGGGTCCCCGCCTTCGGGGGGACCACTCGTAGATGGGCTCCGGCTCACACCATCGCATTCGCCGCAATCAGGCTGCGATAAAACTCGGCGCTCAGTTTTGGCGTCCGCTTCTGCGTCTCGAAATCCACGTGAACCAGCCCGAAGCGTTTTTGAAAGCCGTCGATCCACTCGAAATTGTCCATCAGGCTCCAATGGAAATAGCCGGACACCGGCACGCCTTCCGATGTCGCGCGCTGCAGCTGCGTGAGGTAGTTGCGCAGATACATGATGCGGTCGACGTCGAGCACGCGGCCGTCATCCTGCAGGCGATCCGCCGCCGAGGTGCCGTTCTCGGTGATGAAGATCTTCGGCACGTTCCAAAGTCTGGCGGCGTTGCGCGGCGCCCAGTACATCGCCTCCGGTCCGATCCGCAGCCAGTCCGACTCCATGCGCGGAAATGATGTCGGCCACGGCACCAGCGCAAAACCGTTGGGGTCGTCGGTGGCGGTCACGTAGTGCTGCGGCATGTAGACGTTGAGTCCGAGGAAATCGATCGGCGAGGCGATGATTTTCAGCTCCTCGGCGGTGAAGCTTGGTGCGTCGTGGCCGGCATAGGCCAGGAAAGCGTCGGTGTATCGGCCTTCCAGAATCACCGTGAGATAGCCGCCGTTCATCTCACGCGTGGCGGTCTCGGACGCGCGGATATGGGCCGGGGTCTCGATCGCGGGCACACAGGCGACGATGTTCTCGGCAGGGCCGACCTGCGTCCCGGCGCGGCCGGACGCGCGGATCGCCTGTACCGCCATGCCGTGGCCAAGCGCCACGTGGTGGCGCACCTGGTTGAGCTGCTGCTGCGGCAGCTTGATGCCCGGCGCCAGCTCGACGGGACCGGCGCCATAGCCGAAATCCACGAAGGTCGCAGATTCGTTGATGGTGAACAGGTTGCGGACGCGGTCGGTGAGGTGCCGGGCGACGTAGCCGGCATAGTCGCCGAAGGCTTTCGAGGTGTCGGCCGACGCCCAGCCGCCAAACCGGTCCTGCAAGGCTTGTGGCAGGTCCCAATGATAAAGCGTGGCATAGGGCGCGATGTCGTTGGCGAGCAGTTCGTCGATCAGCCGGTTGTAGAAATCGAGGCCCTGCGGATTGGGCGCGCCGGTGCCGTCGGGAAACACCCGCGACCAGGCGATGGAAAAGCGATAGGCTTTCGCGCCCAGCGCCCTCATTAGCTGCACGTCCTCCTTGTAGCGGTGGAAGTGATCGACGGCGCGGTCGCCATTGCTGCCGTCGCGGATCTTCTTCGGCAGCTTCGTGAAACTGTCCCAGATCGACGGGCCGCGGCCCTCGGCGCCGACGGCGCCCTCGATCTGATAGGCCGATGTCGCCGTGCCCCAGACGAAGCCCGCGGGAAACGGCCGCCCCGGTGACGGTGTGGGCGGCGCCGGCTGCGCGTTGGCCGCGGCCGAAGCGGCCAGCCCGATCGCGGCTGCGCCGGCGCCCTTGGCCAGTTGACGGCGATTGAACAGGTTCACGGCGGCTCCTGAATGCGAAGAGGGCGACGGCGATCGTGCCGGCTCGATCGCGGGGATAGTGGAGCGGCGGCCGGCTCGCAAGCCGGTTGCGTCGGTCGCTATACACGCCAATCGATTATGTGTATCCCGGCTCCGTCTCTCTGCCAGGGCGGACACCATCGCCGCCGCCTGGCCAAATGCATGCGGGTATCTGCCATGGCTTCGTCCAGTCCATCGTCCACGCGCGTCGCCATCGTCGGCCTCGGGCCGATCGGCCGGAAGGTTGCGGAGGCCCTGGACAAGGGCATCGACGGGCTGACGCTTACCGCGGTGTCGGTGCAGAACCCGGGCAAGCATCAGGACTTTCTGGCGGGCCTGAGCGCGCCGCCGCAGGTGTTGCCGATCGATGCACTGGAAGCCGTCGCCGACATCGTCATCGAATGCGCGCCCGCCAAGCTGCTGCCCGAGATCGTCCGGCCCTTCGTCAGCCGCGGCAAGACGGCGATCGTGCTCAGCGCCGGGGCGCTGCTAATCAACGAGGACCTGATCGCGCTCGCCCGTGAGCATGGCGGGCAGATCGTGGTGCCGACCGGGGCGCTGATCGGCCTCGACGCGGTCACCGCCGCGGCGGAAGGCAAGATTCATTCGGTGCGCATGGTAACGCGCAAGCCGGTTCGCGGCCTCGCCGGCGCGCCCTATATCGTCGAGAACAACATCGACATCGAGAGCATCACCGAGCCGCTGAAGATTTTCGACGGCACCGCGCGGGAGGCGGCCGTCGGCTTTCCGGCCAATCTCAACGTTGCCGTGGCGCTGTCGCTGGCCGGCGCCGGGCCGGACGCGACCCGGCTGGAGATCTGGGCCGATCCCGCGCTGACCCGCAACGTGCACCGCGTCGAGATCGACTCGGATTCGGCGCGGTTCTCGATGCAGATCGAGAACATCCCGTCGGAGAATCCGAAGACCGGCCGCATCACCGCGCTGTCGGTGATCGCCTATCTGCGCAAGCAGCGCGCCGCCCTGCGGGTCGGGACATAAGCTTAAGGCGAGGCCCATCAACGGGTCGTCCCCGCGAAGGCGGGGACCCATACGCCGTGAGGGTTCGTTGTTACGTTGACGTCGCGGCAGTGTCATCCACGCGACCTCAGGGGGTACGGGTCCCCGCCTTCGCGGGGACGACTCGCGGGGAGGCTACTTCACCCCCTCCACCCGCAGCGCCGTTTCGATCCCGGGCGTGCGGGCGAGCCTGGCCAGTTCGCAGCCTTCGCAATAGCGGCTGTCCTTGAACTCGATCCAGTTATGCGCAAACACGCGCTCGTCGGGAATGCCGTAGCGGACCTGCAGCACGCGCACCAGAATGCGCCAGGCTGCGATCTGCGCGTCGGTGACCGGGCGGCGGACATTGGGATAGTTGCCGACGAATTCGATGCCGATCGACGTGTCGTCGTCGATCTGGCCGCGGGTCGAACTGTTGTCGATATAGCGGTTGTCGCTGCGGTTGCCGTGGTTGAGATGCCGCGGCACCGCCCATTCCGCCACCGCCCAATACACCGTGCCGTCGGTTTCCACCCAGATGGTGACGCCGCGGCGCCGCGGCCGGGCCTGTTGCGCCTGCGCGTTGCGATAGGCGGAGCCCGCGGCGCCTTCGGACTGGTGCACGACGATGTTGCGCCATTCGCGGGCCAGGCGCAGATCGCTCCAGGGTGTCAGCCAGACGATGTTGAGGCCGGGGATGTCCGGCGTGCCGCGCGCGCGGGCGGCGGTCTCGAAGTCGGACGCGCATGCCACCGACATGCCGGCGGCGATCATCCCCAAAAGAACCAGCACGATGCGGTGGTTCATGCCCCTCGATCCGGACGCGCAGTGTCGCGCGATCCGGCAAGCCTAGCTCAACTTATCGGCGAGTCAAATCGGCCGGCCGCTGGTAGGCATGTGACCGCTCCTGCAGCCGATCGGCCCGTCAGTCGAAATAATCTGGCAGCACGAACCCCGCGTAGAATTTGTCGTTGCGGATCGCGTTCTTGAAGGTGTCGGAGCGATAGCCGTCGGCGATGTCGCGGGCCCACTGCGCCTCGGCATTGCCGCGCCGGACGGCGACGATGTTGGTATAGGGTTTTGTCATCTTCTCCAGCGCAAAGGCCTCGGTCAGCTTCAGCCCGCTGTAGAGCGCGAAATTGCCCTGCACGGCGGCGAAGTCGGCGTCGTCGAGGGCGCGCGGCGCCTGCGCGTTTTCGAGCGGCACGATCTTGATGCCCTTCGGGTTCTTGACGACGTCGAGTTCGGTGACGTCCACCGGGTTGCTGTCATTGATCTCGATCCAGCCGAGGTCGCGCAGGATCCACAGGGCCCGCTGCAGGTTCACGGGGTCGTTGGGCACCACCACGGTCATGCCCGCCTTCACCGCGTCGGCCTTCTTGTACTTCTTTGAATACAGCCCCATCGGCGGCGTCGGCACGGTGATGATGCCGACCAGATCGGTCTTCTGCCGCTGGTTGTAGGACTCCAGGAACACCGTGTGCTGCATCACATTGGCATCGATGTCGCCCTTGAACACGGCGGTGTTGGCCTCGAGCCCGGTGGAGAATTCGACATACCGGATCTTGTAGCCCTTCTTCTCCAGTTCGGGCGCGACGCCGGCTTTGAAGCCGTCGACATAGGGGCCGGGGACGAAGCCGACCTTGAGTTCTGGCTTGGTCGCGGACTGGGCCTTTGCGGGAGCGTGACCAACGACGGCGAGCGCGAGCACGGCAGCGATCAGGACGGAGAGGGCGGTCTTCATGGGCGATGTCTCGGGAGGATGTCGGGAAGGTTATTTCGGCGACCAGATCTTGACGTCGGCGGCGTTGACTTTGACCGGGATCAGCTTCTCGGCGAAGAACGCGTCGGCGATGGTCTGTTGCTCGGCGAGCCCGGCGGCGGTCACCGCGCCGACCTTGTAGGAGCGGTGGTTGTTGGCTTCCTCGACAGTGGCAGCGTCGATGCCCCACAGGCCGGACAACAGTTTGGCGGCGTCGGCCGGATGAGCCTTCACCCAGGCGCCGGTCTCGTCGAGCTTGCCGTAGATCACCTTCAGCACGTCGCTGCGGCGATCGGCATAGGCAGCCGACGACAGATAATAGCGCTTGTAGCTGGCGAGGCCGCCCGAGCCGTCCGCGAGCACGCGGGCATTGGACTGGCGCTGCGCGCTGGTCAGGAACGGATCCCACGCCACCCATGCATCGACATTGCCGCCGACAAAGGCGATGCGGCCGTCGGCCGGCGGCAGATAGGCCGGCGTGATGTCCTTGAAGGTCAGCCCGGCCTTGCCGAGTGCGGCGAGCAGCAGGAAGTGGCTGCCGGCGCCTTTGGTCACGGCGACCTTCTTGCCCTTCAGATCGGCCAGCGTTTTCAGCGGCGATTCCGCGGCCACGACGATGGCCTGCGCCGCGGGCGAGGCGGCTTCCTCGGCGATGTAGGCGAGCTTGGCGCCGGCCGCCTGGGCGAACAGCGGCACGGTGTCGGCGACGTCGGCGCCGAAATCGACATTGCCGGTGTTGATGGCTTCCAGCAGCGGCAGACCGCTGGAGAATTCGTGCCAGGTGATCTTCACGCCGAGCGGCGCCAGCGCCTTTTCGAGCTCGCCATTGGTCTTCAACACCGCCGTCAGGGTCGACGATTTCTGGAAGCCGATGCGGATGGTGTCGGGCGTCTGCGCCGCGGCGAACGACGTCGGCAGCATCGCCGCGGCGGCGGCAAGATGCAGCGCCGTCACGCGCTTGACCAGCGGGGCGAGGAGGTTCGGAAGCATGGCGATGTCGCTTTGCAGCATTGTTGCGGGGATCGCCAAGGTGGGAGAGCGGCCTGCCGCAGTCAATGAAATGCCCGACTGTAGTTGGCAGCGCGGCGTTGCAGGCATGCTGCGCAGTCTGGCTTGAACAGGGCAAACGTTCTCCGCGCGCGGCTGACTGCACTGGTGCACAGCGCGTCATTGGCGGCATTGGAGATGAAGCTGCTCCCTCCGCGGCCGATCAGGCCGCAAATCTTGCCGGCGGGGCGCTACCTTTGAAAGCACAATCCTCATCGTTGCGCGTAGCGTCTGGTGAAACGCAGCGGCGCATCAGGCGTCGGTCAGCAGATGGAGCAGGCGCGATGTTTCAGTCCAGACGAACGATGATCGGTCTCATCGCGGGCCTGTTGGCGACGGGCCTCGCCGCGCCGCCGCTGGCGGCGCAGGAGTTGAAGGAGGTCCGCATCGGCTTCCAGAAGGCCGGCATCTTTCCTGTCGTCAAGCAACGCCGCACCCTCGAGACCATTTTCAAGGCGAGGGGCATCGACGTGAAGTGGGTCGAATTCCAGTTCGGCCCGCCGATCCTGGAGGCCATCAACACCGGCAATGTCGATTTCGGCTATACCGGCGACGCGCCGCCGATCTTCGCGCAGGCCGCCCGCGCCAATCTGCTCTATGTCGCCGCCGTGCCGTCGATCGGCTACAACCAGGGCATCGTCGTGCCCGCGGATTCACCGATCAAGACACTGGCCGATCTCAAGGGCAAGAAGGTCGGCTTCGCCAAGGGCTCGAGCGCGCACAACACGACGGTCGCGGCGCTGGAGAAAGCAGGACTCGCTTACACCGATATTACGCCGGTGACGCTCGGTCCGGCCGACGCGGTGGCGGCCTTTGCCGGCGGCAATATCGACGCTTGGTCGATCTGGGATCCCTATTTGGCGCTGGCCGAGAACGGCAAGGTGCGCGTGATCGCTTTCGCCAAGGACGTGCAGGACAGCAATTCGTTCTTCCTCGCGAACAAGGACTTTACCGGCAAGAACCCTGAGATCGTCGCGTTGCTGAACCAGACGTTTGCGGAAGAGGGCAAGTGGGCCGCCAGCAACAAGGCGGAAGTTGCCGCCCGACTGCAGGAAGCCACCGGCGTCGACA
>JBEVEC010000280.1:0-8463 GCA_040512975.1 Tardiphaga sp.
ATGCATGTATGACCACGCCGCTGCTGCAGCTCGAAGGCGTCACCAAACATTATCCCATCAAGAAGGGCATGATCCTGCAAAGGCAGGTCGGCAGCGTGCGCGCCGTCGACGGCATCGACCTCACGCTGATGCCGGGCGAGACGCTGGCGGTGGTCGGCGAAAGCGGCTGCGGCAAGTCGACCACCGCGCGGCTTGCGATGCGCTTGATCGAGCCGACCGCGGGCACCATCCGCTACGACGGCGAGGACGTTACCCGCGCGTCCAAGGCAGGCTTGCGAAAGCTGCGCCGCGAGGTGCAGATCGTGTTTCAGGACCCTTACGCCAGCCTCAATCCGCGCATGACCATCGAGGAGCTGATCGCCGAGCCGATGCTGGTCAATCACGTCGGCGACGCCGACTCGCGCCGCGCGCGGGTGCGCGAATTGTTGCGGCTGGTCGACCTTGCGCCACATCATGCCGCAAGCTATCCGCACGAATTCTCCGGCGGCCAGCGCCAGCGCATCGGCATTGCGCGGGCGCTGTCGGTGTCGCCGCGGCTGATCGTCTGTGATGAACCGGTGTCGGCGCTCGACGTGTCGATCCAGGCGCAGATCGTCAATCTGCTGAAGGACCTGCAGAAGGACTTTGGCTTGTCCTATCTGTTCATCTCGCACGGCCTCGCCGTGGTGAAGCACATGGCCGACCGCGTGGCCGTGATGTATCTCGGCGAAGTGGTCGAGATCGCCGACAAGGCCAGCCTCTACGCCAACCCGCGCCATCCCTACACCCAGGCGCTGCTGGCGGCGGCACCCGAACCCGATCCGGCCCAGCGCCAGGCGCGGCCGATGCTCGGCGGCGACGTGCCGAGCCCGGCGAATCCGCCGCCGGGCTGCCGCTTCCATACCCGCTGCACGTTCGCGGCAGACAAGTGCAAGACCGACGCGCCGGCCCTGCGTCCGATCGCCAGCGGTCACAACGTGGCGTGCCATTTCGCCGAAACGATCCCGGCCTTCGACCGCTTTTCGCGGGTCGGGGCTGCCACGCCGCAACTGCAGAAGCGCCTGGCGCTGTACCGCCAACATCGCGAGAAGGCGGCGGCGGAGTAGCTTCTGCCTTCTCCCCGCGTGCGGGGAGAAGGTGTCTCGAACACGCGAAGCGGGTTCGAAACGGATGAGGGAGACTCACCGAGAGTCAGAACTTGCGGAGAGGCCCCCTCACCCGCCCTTCGCAAGCGGGGAGAGGTTAAGCACGATGCGTCTTTAGCCCTTCACAAACGCCAGCAATTCCGGATTGAGCACATCCGCATGCGTCGTCAACATGCCGTGCGGGTAGCCCGGAAAAATCTTCAGCGTCGCGTTCTTCAGCAGCTTGGCCGACAGCACGCCGGCGTCGGCATAGGGCACGATCTGGTCGTCGTCGCCATGCAGCACCAGCACGGGCACGTCGATCGCCTTCAGGTCCTCGGTGAAATCGGTTTCCGAAAACGCCTTGATGCCCTCGTAATGCGCCTTGGCGCTGCCGATCATGCCCTGCCGCCACCAGTTGTTGATCACGCCCTGCGAGATCGCAGCGCCTTCGCGGTTGAAGCCGTAGAACGGCCCGGTGGGCAGGTCGACATAGAACTGCGCGCGGTTGGCGGCGAGGGCCGCCCGCAGGCCGTCGAACACGGCGATGGGCAGGCCGCCGGGATTGGCCTCGGTCTTCACCATGATCGGCGGCACCGCCGAGACCAGCACGGCCTTGGCGACGCGGCCCTTCTTGGCCCGCGCCACGTAGCGCGCGACTTCGCCGCCGCCGGTGGAGTGGCCGATATGCACGGCATCCTTGAGGTCGAGCGCGTCGGTGAGTTCGGCGACATCCGCGGCATAGTGGTCCATGTCGTGGCCGTCGGAGACCTGGCTGGAGCGGCCATGGCCGCGGCGGTCATGGGCGATGACGCGGTAGCCATGGGACAGGAAGAACAGCATCTGCGCGTCCCAGTCGTCGGCGCTCAGCGGCCAGCCGTGATGGAACACGATCGGCTGCCCGGTGCCCCAGTCCTTGTAGAAAATCGATGTGCCGTCTTTGGTGGTGATGGTGGCCATGGTCGTACTCCTGCAGAAGGTCGGGCGATATGCGCCCGAGGACGCACATCAAGATACCTTTTGTATATGAAACCGGGGAGACGGCGAGCGTAAAAAAGCGAGCCCCTGCCCTGCCCGAAATTGCGGCGCAACGGCGCGAATTTGGCATTGCCGTTTGGAATATTTCTTGTACTTTTTGTACAGTTATTATGCCGGTCGAATGATCGGCAGATCCGACCCATGAGGCGACCGCTGTGACGGCATCCCGCGACTATGAGATCTTCGAGGCCGGCGACACCGCCCTGCAGTCCGGCGCCACCATTCCGCTGCAGCTGGCCTACAAGACCTACGGCACGCTTAACGCCGCCCGCGACAACGCCATCCTCTATCCGACCTCGTTCGGCGCCCAGCACACCGACATCGAATGGCTGATCGCCCCCGGCGGCGCGCTCGATCCGGAGCGCTATTTCATCGTCATCCCGAACTTGTTCGGCAACGGGCTGTCGTCGTCACCGTCCCACACCGACGGCCGTTTGCCGCCGATCAGCTATCACGATGCCGTTGCTGTCCAGCATCGCCTCGTCACCGAACGGTTCGGCATCACCCGCCTCGCGCTGGTCTATGGCTGGTCGATGGGCGGGATGCAGACCTATCACTGGGCTGCCCGCTATCCCGAGATGGTGGCGCGGGCGGCGGTGGTGTGCGGCAGCGCGCGCTGTTCGCCGTTCAATGCCGTGTTCCTGGAAAGCGTGCGCGCCACGCTGACCACCGATCCCGCCTTCGTCGACCGCCGCTTCGTCTCACCACCCGCGGCGGGCTTGCGCGCGATGGGCCGCGTTTATGCCGGCTGGGCGATGTCGCACGGCTTCTACCGCGATGAGCTGTGGCGCGAGGGCGGCTTCACGTCGCTCGAGGACTACCTGTCGCGCTCCTGGGACAAGGCCTTCGCCCATCGCGATGCCAATAATCTGCTGGCGCAGCTGTGGACCTGGCAGCACGGCGACATTAGCCAATGTGAAGCATTCGGCGGCGATTTCGCCAAGGCGATGTCCGCGATCACCGCGCGCGTGCTGCTGATGCCGGGCGCCACCGACAACTACTTCCAGGCCCAGGACAACGAAGCCGAAGTGCCGCTGCTCACCGGCGCGCGCTCGGTCGAATTCAGCCCGATCCCCTCGCTGCACGGCCACCGCGCCGGCAACCCCGCGCAGATCCCGGCCGACAAGGCGTTCCTCAATGCCCGCGTCAGAGCCCTGCTCGCGACAGACGCCTAATCCGCGGAGACATGACATGACCGACATCCACATCGACCGCAAATTCGAGGGCCGCGCCCTGACGCCAGCGCAGCTCAAGGAGCTGTCGCTCCGCGCCAACCTGCCGGGCCTCGCCCGCGCGTTCAGCCATTTCGGCGCTATCGCGCTGGTCGGCGTGTCGATCTGGCTTGTCGCCGGCCGCTATGGCCTGGCCTGGACCATTCCCCTGATGCTGCTGCAAGGCTATCTCGTCGCCTTCCTGTTCATGGCGGTGCACGAGGCAGCGCACAAGACGGTGTTCACCAGCCGCCGCGCCAACGAAGTGCTCGGGCATCTCGCGTCGCTGATGATCGCGCTGCCCTATGAACACTACCAGCTGTTTCACTGGGACCATCACCGCTTCACCCAGGATCCGAGCCGCGATCCCGAACTGATCCACGCGACGATCCCGAGCTCGGACACCAGGCTTGCCATCGCCTATTCCGGCATCGTGCAGCTGACCGCCCGCATTCGGCTGCTGTTTCGCCGCGCGATCACCGGCAATGCCGTGGCGCCGTGGATCCCGGAGGCCAAGCGTGGCCTCGTGGTGCGCGAGGCGCGCGCCTATGCGCTGGTCTATCTGGTGCTGCTGGTCGCGTCAGTGGCCCTGTCGAGCAGCGTGCTGCTGTGGACCTGGCTGGTGCCGCTCTATGTCGGCCAGCTGTTCCTGCGGCCCTATCTCTATGCTGAACACACCGGCTGCGATCATTCTCGTAGCGCCTATGAGAACACCCGCACCACCTATACCGGCGCGGCGATGAAATGGTTCACCTGGAACATGCCGTTCCACGTCGAGCACCACGCCTATCCGTCGGTGCCGTTTCATGCGCTGCCCAAACTCAACGCCATCATCGACGAGCGCATCGCCCACCGCGGCGAGGGCTATCGCGCCGTGACGCGCCAGACCTGGGCCTGGTTTCGCGGCGCCCGGCAGGGCAATTCCGCGTCCTAGCGCCCTATCCGCCGACCAGCACGGCTTTCACCAGCTTTCGCGCGTAATCCGCCGTCAGGCCGCGAAAGCCGAACACGTATTGATAGAACAGCGTGCCGTAGATCCGGTCATAGAGATCGCCGGCCGGCTCGGTGGCGATGATGCTGCCGTCTTTCTGGCCGGACTTGATGATCTTCAGCGCCACGTCGCGCCGGATCTCGAGATAGCGTTCGGAAAAGATTTTTGCCGAACCGGTGCGCGCGATGCATTCGGCGATCACCGCAAGCTGCACCTTGCCGAAATCGCCGGTCAGCGCCGTGACATAAGCCGATGCGTGGCGGGTGATCCGCGCCACGGCGTCGCCGCTCTCGGCCAGCGGCAGCATGGTCGCGGCCTCGTGCAGGAAGGCGTCGATCAGCAGGGCCTCGCGTGACGGCCACCATTTGTAGATCGTCATCTTGGAGACGCCGGAATCGCGCGCCACCGCGTCGATGCTGGTGGCTGCCAACCCCTGCGTCGCCATCATGCGATAGGCGCTGCCAAGAATGGCGTCCTCGGTTTCCACCGAGCGTGGACGCCCCCGCCGGGCCGGTTTGGCTTCGGTCGTCACAACGCGTCCTCTCCACCATGCCACCGCCGCCTAGTGGGGTTCCCACGACGCTCTGGTTGCAGCACGACCCTCGCCATTCCCCATCGCCCGCCGATGCGCGGGCGACGGACCGCTAGCCCTTTGGCCGACACCTGCCCCCAGAGCAACAGTTTTTAACATTTTTCTCACCAACATCAGCGAAGGTCAGGCGGCGCGGCGTGTCTTGCGCGTGCTCGAACCGGGTTTGCTATGTTCCAGACGTTTTTACGGGCACGCGCCCAAACCTATCTGCGCAGCATTATCGGCGACCGCGATTTCCGTGCCCGGTCGCCTGAGCGGGATGCCGAGACCGACCGTGAGCGGCTGTATTTCGTATTGGTCGCCCTCGACGAGGCGCTCTACGGCGCCGAGTCCGAACAGGCCGGGCTGATGCGCCGCGTCGACGACGTGGTGGCGCGCGCCTCGGTTACCTTCGGCAACGGCAACGACGAATACCTGACCCGGGAAACACTCGACAGCAAGCACCTCGATCTGCTGGAGGCCGAGATCCAGAACGGCCAGCGCCGGCTGCGCGAACTGGCCGTCAGCATCGGGCACTACCGATTCCTGAAGTCCGACGCGCTGTCGCGCTTTCCGGACTACGAGCCGCGCAAGCCCGTCACTTCCTGACCGCCGCGAGCGGTTCGGCGTTGCGCGACCGGTCCTCGTCGCTCCAGCGCCGGCGGAAGCCGAGCACATTGCCGTCGGTGTCGGCGCTGCGCCGCCGCTCGCCGCTGAACGTCCCCATCTGGGAATCGATGAAGGCCGTCAATTCGGCGCGAAACCGCGCGGCGGAGAACTGTTCGGCGTGCTGGCGGCATTCCGCCCGCGAGAACAGGCTTTCCTGCGCCACGAAGGCGCGGACGCATTCCGCGATCGCCGAGGGCTCGTTGGAGTCGAAGAACATGCCGGTGCGGTGGTCGAGCGATGCCGACACGGTCTCGCGCGCACCGCCGCGGCCCAAGGCCAGCACCGGCGCGCCCTCGGACTGGGCTTCCACCACGATGATGCCGAAATCCTCTTCCGCGGCGAAGACGAAGGCCCGCGCGGTGGCCATCAGCTCGCGCAGACGGACGTCGCTGACAAAGCCGACGAATGTCACATTGGGGCCCGCCATGGCCTTGAGCCGTTCGGCGTCCGGGCCATGGCCTGCAACGATCAGCTTCTGGTCGGGCAGTTGCGCGAAAGCCTGGATCACCGCCTCGATTTTCTTGTAGGGCACCAGCCGGCTGGCGGCGAGGAAGTGGTCGCCGACCGGCAGATCCGAAGGCCCCGTCGACATCGTGACCGGCGGGTAGATGACCTGGGCGTCGCGGCCGTAGACCTTCTTGATGCGTTTGGCGACGAAGCTGGAATTGGCCAGCATCGCGTCGGGGCCGTGCGCGGTGCGGACGTCCCAGATCCGGATGCGGTGCAGCAGCGCCCGCGCCAGCGCGCTCTTGATGCCGGCGGTGTAACCGCTCTCATTAAGATAGGCATGCTGCAGATCCCAGGCGTAGCGCATCGGCGAATGCACGTAGGACACATGCAGCTGGTTCGGCCCGGTGATGACGCCCTTGGCAACGGCGTAGCTCGACGAAATCACCAGGTCGTAGCTCGACAGGTCGAACTGCTCGATCGCAATCGGCATCAACGGCAGGTAGGACCGGTGCCGTTTACGGATGAAGGGCATCTTCTGCAGGAAGCTGGTATGCGCCTTTTCAAACCCGATCTTGGCGCGGTCCTCCGGCGACAGCACGTCGAACAGCGTGAAGACGTCGGCGTCCGGATAGCAACGCAGGATCTCGCGCAGCACCTGCTCCGCCCCGCCCAGCGTATATAACCAGTCATGGACGACAGCGACGCGCATGAGACCTCTAACACCGGCGACCATGCGCCACTGGAAATTGAGCGGATGACAATACTACAATCGACCTCTGCAACTTGCGTTAATTCGCTTGCAAACTGAAGGTAAAACTTGAATCAAATCGGACATGGTCCGGTCACTTCTGCGCGGGCTCATCGCCTGGCGTTTGTAAATCCCCTGCGAAGCCACTGCGACCTCTCGAGAACGCTTGTTTTGCTCCCTGGTTTCGTGTTGCCCGGCCCCTGCAGAGCCCTTGCCCATGATGACGCTGCGTCAGGTTGAAGTCATTCGCGCCGTCATGGTGACGGGCACGATCGGCGGTGCGGCAAAATTGCTCAGCGTCTCGGCGCCGGGCATCAGCCGCCTGGTCAAATACACCGAAAAGTCGCTCGGAGTCCGGTTTTTCCAGCGTCAAAATGGTCGGTACTTTCCTACGCCGGAAGCGCAGAGCATCTTCGAGCAGATCAACAGCGTCTACAAAAAGGTCGACGACCTCAGCGAGATCATTTCCAAGATCGGACAGGGCAAACTATCGGAATTGCGGATCGGATCGGTGCCGAGCATCTCGCATGTGATGGTGCCGCGCGCCATCGAGCAGGTGCGGCGCCGCTATCCCGAGCTGCGCATCGACATCAACATCCTGAAGCTGGAAGAAGCGATCGACTACCTGCTGCTGGATCGCGGCGAATGCGTCGCCATGAGCTACCGGCTCGAACATCCCGGGCTCGACTTCCTGCCGCTGGCCTCGGGCGAGTTGTTCTGCATCGTGCCCGACGGCCATGAATTGGCCGGCCGCAAGCACGTTTCCGCCCGGGAGATCATCAAATACCCGCTGATCGGCATCGATCCCAACGATCCCTACGGGCGGATCATGGCGGAGATCTTTGCCCGCGATAAACTCAGTTACGACATCACCATCCGCGCCCGCTTCGGCACCACGGTCTGCGCATTGGTGAAGGCGGGCCTGGGCATCGCGGTGATCGACCAGTTCACGGTGGCCCATGGCGGCTATCCCGGCGTCGCCGTGATCCGGATCGATGAGCCGACCGTGTTCGAGACCTATGTGGCGGTCAAACGCGGCGCGCCGCTGTCACTGCATACCGAACATTTCATCGAACGCCTGCGCATGGAAATGCGCGGCACCGGCCAGCCGAAACCTGCGCCGCGAAGTCTGCCCGGCACCCCCGCCAAACCGGCATCGAAAATTGCAGGCAAGCCGCCCGTCGGGGCCCGGCGCAAGGCCGGCAAAAAATAACATCATGTTATGTTTGTCGCATAACAGGGTAATTGTGTTCAATCACGGCCCGGATATCTTAGCCCGGCTTTTCCAAAGTTGATCGACAATCTGTAACGGCATCCTGCATGACGGCATTTGCGCACAATCCAACCGCCGCGATGGGCAACTTTCTCACCGGCCTGCTCGGTGCGCCGATCGCCCATTCGGCCTCGCCGGCGATGCATGAGAGCGCGGCCGAGGCACTCGGCGTGCGCTGCCATTACCAGCTCATCGAGATCGCCGGCGCCGACCGCGCCGAAATCGCGGGATTGCTCGACGGCATCCGTCGGCTCGGCTTTGCCGGCATCAACGTCACCTACCCCTACAAGGAAGCCGTGGTCGACCTGCTCGACGACCTGTCTCCCGGCGCCCGCGCCATCGGGGCGGTCAACACCGTCGTCGCCCGCGATGGCCGCCTGACGGGCCACAACACCGACACCTCGGGCTT
>JBEVEC010000316.1:0-45053 GCA_040512975.1 Tardiphaga sp.
TCGGCGGCGTCGTAGCCTTCGACCATGCGCTGGATGGACGCGCGCATCCGTGCATGGGCCGGACCGCCGAAATGGCGCCGGAGAAATTCGGCAAGCGGCAGATCGTGCTGCAGGGTTTTCAGCGCGTGGTGCAAAGCCGGCTCGTCGAAGGCGTCGCGTTCCTGGTCCGAGAAGGTGCCGTTTTCGGATGTCCAGCGCGTGCCATTGATGGGCAGCAGCGAGAGCCCTGCCTCGTGCATCAGCGCGCGCGTCACCGGCGCTTCGCCATGGATGAACTCGGCGGCGCCCTCGGCCGGATAGCCGAACTGCACTTCCGACAGCGGCAGGATGCGGCCGCCGCAGCGGTCCTGCGCTTCCAGGACGGAGACCTTGCAGCCCGCGCGGGACAGTTCATGCGCCGCCATCAGGCCGGCCGCGCCGGCGCCGATGACGACGATATGTTTTGCGGATGGCGCGACCACGACGGCTATCGATCGCCCGATGTGTTGACGTTCTCGATCCGGTATCGCAGCAACATCGCGCCGCCGTCGAGCGTCTTGCTGCTTTCCAGCGTCATGGCCGTGACCGGCGCGCGCTGGTCGGCATCCGTTTCGGAGGAATCGAAGATGCTGGGCGCGCCTTTGGCGCCGTCCACCACCGGGTTCAGGATCAGGATGAGTTCGTCGATCAATCCCGCGCGCAGGAAGCTGCCGTTGACGCCACCACCGCCTTCGACCAGCAGGCGTTTGACGCCGAGTTCGCGATGCAGGATGTCGAGCAGCAAGGGAAGGTCCAGCGCAGATGTGCCGGCGAAAATATACGACACGTTCTCGCTGCGCAGGCCCGCAAGATGCGCGTCCGAGACAGCCTCGGTCAGCACCACCACGATCGGATCGCCGCCGATATCAGCCCTGCCCCAGCCAATCTTGCCGTGCGGGTCGAGCACCACGCCGAACGCATCAGCTTTGCGGGTCGCGAACCAGTGCTCGCGTGGAAACGTCTCGGTCGAAGCCGGATAAGGCTTGCCCTTGGCAAATTCCTGACCGGTGACGCGGCCGATCACCCAGGCGTCGCCGGCCAGTTCGTCATGCACCTGCTCGAACAGATTGCCGGACGACTTCGGCCGCCAGCGACTGGGCAGCGTCCGACCGTCGACGCTTGAGGACATCAGACAGATGACGTGGGGTTTCATGCAACGCTTTCGATGGACGCCAGGTTGGTCATTGCGAACTCACCGCGCAACATCGGGTTCCTATATCGGCAACAACGGTCCGTGACGAAACCGGGATGACAACGGGCTGCGATCGTCACATGGATGATCACCGAATCTCGGACCTCGACCATACTGCCCATGGGACGCTGCAGGGAATGACGCCGACCACTGACACAAAGCCACCGCGCTGCGCGATGTGCCGCGCCCGCACCGTCCTCGCCGCGGTCGCCGCCCGCCCGGAGGGGGGCGAGCAGCACACCTATCATTGTGCAAAATGCGGGTACACCAAGCTCAAGGCGGTCGGCGGTCCCGATACGGGCCGACGCCGTCCGCCGAAGAAAACCCGCGCCTGACGCCGGGGGCGATCAATATACCCGGCGTTAACCATATCGCGCCATATTACCACCTGCAGTTGTTCTCGTTCGAGGAGATCGTATGATGATTTCAGCAGGGATGCTTTTTCGCTTCGTGTCGCTGCCGGTCGCACTGGCTGCGTTCATTCTTGCTGCGCAAGCTTCCGGCGGTTTCGTGCTGAGGACCACAGCTCCCGCGCCGGTCGTCGTCAGCATGCGCTAAGGCGGCAGGGTTGCTGCGCGCGACGAGCGCTGTGGCGATCTGACGCACGACCACCATCCCTTTGTCGACCGTAGTCTCCGCTAAGCGGAGGCATGGTGACACAAATTCAAATGACAGACGACAACCTGGCCGCGCTGCTGCAGCCCGCTCGGCTCACCGATGTGATTGATATCGGCGCCAATCCCATCGACGGCGATCCGCCCTACAAGACGATGCTGAAGAACGGGCTGTGCCGCGTCACCGGTTTCGATCCGCATCCGGAGGCCCTGGCACGGCTGATGGCGGCCAAGGGCGCACACGAGACCTACCTGCCCTATGCCGTCGGCGACGGCGGCGAGCACCAGCTTAGGATCTGCCGCGGCTTCGGCTTTGCGAGCCTGCTGCAGCCCGATGCCAAGACCCTCATGCATTTCCCGAATTTTTCCGAACTCGGTCGCGTGCTCGAAAAGATCGCGGTCACCACCCGCCGCCTCGACGACATCGCCGAAATCGGCGACATCGATCTCTTGAAAATCGATATCCAGGGCTCGGAGCTGTCGGTCTTCCAGAACGGACGCAGCCGGCTCGCCAAGGCTGTCGCCATCCAGACCGAAGTATCATTCGTGCCGCTATACGAGAAGCAGCCGGTGTTCGGCGAGATCGATCTCGAACTGCGCAGCCTCGGATTCATCCCGCACATGTTCGTGGACATCAACAAGAGGATGATCGCGCCGATGCAGGGGCCCGATCCGGCAGCGGCGCTCAACCAGGTCATCGAAGCCGACGTCGTGTATGTCCGCAACTTTATCGCGCCCGAGGCGATGGACGACGAGCAGCTCAAGCATCTCGCGATGATCGCGCACCATTGCTACGGCTCCTACGATCTGGCGATGAACTGCATTCATCATCTGGCGACCCGCCGTGCCGTGGCGCCCGATGCCAAGAACCGTTACGTCGCCTCGCTCCAGACCATGCGATCGAAGGTTGCCGGCCAAGGGCTTTAAACGCGCCGGCAAAGGAGGTAGCATACGGCCCGGCGCTCTTTTGCGCCTATCTGCAAAACCGATCCGGTCCTTTTCTGCGAGCCCCTCATGCTCTCCAGGCGCCGCCTTCTGCTGACTGCAGGATTGACCGTGGCATGCCCGGCGGTGTTGCGCGCCGCACCGCTGCAGATGCGGCTGGCGCACGGCCTGCCGACCGGCCATCCCGTCCACGCGGCGATGCAGTACTTCGCCGACCTCGCCCATGAGCACTCCCGCGGCGAGATCGAGATTGCGCTATTTGCCGACGGCCAGCTCGGACAGGAAGTGGACCTGCTGTCACAGATCCAGGCCGGCAAGCTGGATTTCCTGAAGGTGAGCGCCAGCGTGCTGGAGCGGCTGCATCCGGCCTACGGCGTGCTCAATTTACCCTTCTCGCTGCGCGATCGTGCGCATTGGCTCGCCGTGACCAACGGCCCGGTCGGCCGCGACATCCTGGCATCGACCGCGGCGTCCGGGATGGTCGGGCTGACCTTTTACGACGCCGGCACGCGCAGCTTTTATGGACACAAGCCGATCGACCATCCGGACGATCTCAAGGGCATGAAAATCCGCATCCAGGCGTCAGACACCATGCAGCGGCTGCTGCAACTGTTCGGCGCCGAGGGCATCCGGCTGGACTGGAGCAACATCTATGTCGCGTTGAAATCGGGCCTGGTGGACGGCGCCGAGAACAGCGTCGCCGCGCTTCTGGTCGGCAAACATCGCGAGGTGGTGACGCATTACTCGTTCGACGAACACACAAGGATCGCCGATGTGCTGCTGGTCGGCACCGAGCGGCTCTACGGCATGACGCCGCAACAGCAGCAGATCATCCGCGACGCGGCAGCCGCATCGTATCTGCACATGAACGAGCTATGGACGGCCTTCGAAGCCACGACGCGCGCGCAGGTCGCGCAATACGGCATCACCTTCGTGTATCCCGACAAGGCGCCGTTTATCGCCAGGGCGGCCCCCCTCGCCGACGAATTCGCCGGCGAGGAGGCATCGCGGATTCTGCTGCGACGGATCGCACAGGCGTGAGCTTCGGCGTTACTTCACGCCCAGCAGTTCGACGTCGAAAATAAGCGTCGCGTTCGGCGGGATCACCCCGCCGGCGCCGCGCGCGCCATAGCCGAGGTCGGGCGGAATGATCAGCGTGCGCTTGCCGCCGACCTGCATGGTGGCGACGCCCTCGTCCCAGCCCTTGATGACGCGCGACATGCCGATCGGAAATTCGAACGGCTCGTTGCGGTCGACCGACGAGTCGAATTTCTTGCCCTTGACGCCGTTCTCGTAGAGCCAGCCCGTGTAATGCATCACACAGGTCTGGCCTTTGGCCGGGGACGCGCCGGTGCCGACGACGGTGTCTTCGATCTTGAGGCCTGAGGCTGTGGTCATGGTTTTTCCTGCGGCTTTCGCCTTGGTTTGAGAGAGAGCGGAAGAGAGCGGTACGCTGGCGGCGCCCGCCGTCAGGACGGCCGCCAGAGCCATCGCGCCGGCGCGCTGGATCAATCGCATGATGTCTCCAAAACTGGTTTGATTGGCGGGTGGTATCAACGTCGGCGAAGCTATGCCCCGCGATGGCCCGGCGGCGCAAGCCCCTGCCAGGCAGATCAGTCCGGCCTATTGGGGCGGGCGGCGAGCGTGTCGCAGTAGTGGCCGAGCAGTTGCGCCGCGCGTTCGGCCGCCTGCTCCCCCGCCGTCGACGCAGGCCCGTCGTCCTGACGCGTCTGCACCGCAAACGCGTTGCGGAACGTCAAGGTGCGTATGACGCGGTCGATGGCTGTCTGCATGAAAATCTCCCGATTTCGACTGAAACCCGGGCTGGACCCGAAAGTTCCTGATCAGTCAGCGGCCAGGGCCCAATGGTTCAGTATGGGTTAGTATGGGTTCAGTCGGCTGCCCTGCGACAGATGAGCCGTTGCGGGTACCAAATTAGGGCGCCCCTCCGGCCGAATTCCGCCATAGAATTGCAGATTGTTGATGCACTGCGGCCCCGACGGCTGTACACCGCAGCAGAGTTTCGGCCGCGCCGGATTTCCGCCCGCCATCATCCACCCATTGCAAGATTAGAGAAAGCGACAAGGCCTCGTTCATGAGCGGTTTCAAGGAGCCCAATTTCGCAGACCGCCAAAAGGCGGCCATGGAAGCCCGGAAGAACATCCTGGCGAAATTCAAGTCCCAGCCGGGCCCCGATGATCCAGCCGTGAAAGCCCGCGCTGCCGAGCGTGAGGCACAGGCCGTCGCCCGCGCCAAGGCCAAGGAAGCCCGCGACGCCGAAAAGGCGCTGCAGAAGGTTCGCGAAGCCGAAGAAGCCGCCGCTGCAGCCGCCCAGGCCGCCCGCGAAGAGGAAGAGGCTATTCTCGCCAAGGCCGCTCTTGAAGCCCAGCAGAAGGCCGCCCGCGACGCCCGCTACGCCGCCCGCAAGAAGCGCAAGTAAGCTGTAGGCAGAGACCGGCCCGCCTGCACGGCCGGTCCCCTCTCTCGCTTGCGGGAGAGGGTTAGGGAGAGGGCCGCCACAACGGCGGCCTCCCTTGTGGCGCCCCCACCCCGGCCCTCCCCCGCGAGAGCGGGTGAGGGGCAGAACCCGCGACGATATGCGCAAGTCGCCTTCGCGGCGCAGTATGGGCGGTACGGGAAAACCCGTTGCATAAACCAGCCAACTAGAGCAGATGGATTTGACGCGCGCGAACGCGCGCCTGTGCGCTTGCGCATGTGAATAAAAAACAGCACTTGAGGGAGTCACGTCATGCTGACACGCCGCCATGTCCTCGCTTCGGCGCTCGCCGCTCCGGCCATTTTGCGCCTCGGCACCGGCACCGCGCTGGCCGCGACCACGCTGAAGATCTCCCACCAGTTTCCCGGCGGCACCATCGACAAGGGCGATTTTCGCGACCGCCTGACCCGCGTGTTCGCCGCCGAGATCGCCAAGCGCAGCGGCGGCGATCTGGTCGCGGACATCTATCCAAATTCCTCGCTGATCAAGACCAACGCGCAGTTCTCGGCGATGCGCAAAGGCGCGCTCGATATCAGCCTTTATCCGATGCCCTATGCCGGCGGCGAATTGCCGGAGACCAATATCGGCCTGATGCCGGGCCTGGTCTCGACCTATGACCAGGGCATGCGCTGGAAGGACCAGCCGGTGGGCAAGGCGCTGAGCGATTTCCTCGCCGACAAGGGCATCGTGCTGTTGAGCTGGGTTTGGCAGGCCGGCGGCGTCGCCAGCCGCACGCGGCCACTGGTGGCTCCCGAAGACGCCAAGGGCCTCAAGGTGCGCGGCGGCTCGCGCGAAATGGACATGGTGCTGCAGACCGCGGGCGCCGCGGTGCTGTCGGTGCCGTCCAACGAAATCTACGCGGCTATGCAGACCGGCGCCTGCGACGCCGGCATCACCTCCTCGACCAGCCTGATTTCGTTCCGGCTGGAAGAAGTCGCCAAGCACCTGACCTCGGGCGCCGGCGCGTCGTACTGGTTCATGCTTGAGCCGCTGATGATGTCGAAGCTGATTTTCGACAAGCTGCCGAAGAACCATCAGGACATTCTGGTTTCGGTCGGCGCCGAAATGGAAGCCTTCGGCCGCAAGGGCGCGCAGGAAGACGACCAGGAGGTCGCCAAGGTCTATGAGAAGGCCGGCGCCAAGATCTCGGTGCTCGACGCGGCGACCGTCGGCAAGTGGCGCGACATCGCCCGCGACACCGCGTGGAAGGACTACAGCGCCAAGACGCCGCTGGCCGCCAACCTGCTGAAGCTCGCCAGCGACGTCGCCGCCTGATGCACGGTTCGGTGCTCGATCAAGGCGAGCCGCCGGCCACGGCCGCGGCGAGCCATCCGCTCGTGGCGGCGCTCGAACGCGCGCTGTCGATCTGCAACAACGCCATCGTCGTGCTGTCGGCGATCGCGCTGGTCGCCGCCTGCCTGATCCTCAGCTACAGTGTCGCCACCCGCAGCCTGTTCCACAGCGCCACCTATTGGCAGGACGAGGCCGCGGTCTTCCTGCTGGTGGGCGCGACTTTCATGACCGCCGCCTATGTGCAGAGCCAGCGCGGCCATATCGGCATCGAGGCCTTTGTCGGGATGCTGTCGCCGCGCGCCAACGCCATCCGGCTGTGGCTGATCGATCTGGCTTCCTTCGTGTTCGTCGGCTTCTTTGCCTGGAAGTCCTGGACGCTGACCCATGAAGCCTGGATCGACGGCCAGGTCTCGAACTCCATGTGGTCGCCGCCGCTCGCCATTCCCTACGCACTGATGGCTGCCGGCATGACTTTGCTCGGCGTGCAGATCCTGCTGCAGCTGTTGATCCCGATCACCCGGAAGGCCCGTTCGTGAGCGTCGTTGGAATTGGAATTGGTTACGGCGTCGCCACGCTGGTCGCGATGTTCTCCGGCATGCCGATTGCCTTTGCGCTCGGCGCCGTCGCCGTGGTGTTCATGGCGATCTTCATGCCGTCGGCCTCGCTCGATACGGTGACGCAGAACGTCTACGAGGAAATGGCCTCGATCACGCTGCTGTCGATCCCGCTGTTCATCCTCAAGGGCGCCGCCATCGGCAAGTCGCGCGCGGGCCAGGATCTGTATTCGGCGCTGCATGCCTGGCTGCACCGCGTGCCCGGCGGACTCGGCGTCGCCAACGTGTTTGCCTGCGCGCTGTTTGCCGCGATGGCGGGCTCGTCGCCCGCGACCTGTTCAGCGATCGGCTCGGCCGGCATCCCCGAAATGCGCAAGCGCGGCTATTCCGGCGGCTTTGCCGCCGGGATCATCGCCGCCGGCGGCACGCTCGGCATCCTGCTTCCGCCGTCGATCACCATGATCCTGTTCGCCGTCGCCGCCGAGAAATCGCTCGGCCGGCTTTTCCTCGCCGGCGTCGGGCCGGGCCTGCTGCTGGTGGTGCTGTTCGGCATCTATGCCGTGTACCGCTTCCGCAAGGAATACGCCGCGGCGCATGCGGTCTATACGCAGACCGGCGAGACCTCTGCGATTTTGACCCGCGACGACTTCACCATGAAGGAGCGTTTCAGCGCGCTGCCGCGCGTGCTGCCCTTCATCATCCTGCTCACCGGCGTGATGGTGGCCCTCTATGGCGGCTATTCGACGCCGTCGGAAACCGCAGGGCTCGGCGGCCTGCTCGCGCTGGCGCTGATCGCCGCGATCTACGGCGTGTGGCGTCCCCATGACCTCGCGCCGATCCTGAAGTCGACGATCCGCGAATCCACCATGCTGATGCTGATCATCGGCATGTCGCTGCTGTATTCCTACGTCATGAGCTACCTGCACATCTCGCAGTCGGTGGCCGAGTCCATCGTGGCGATGCATCTGCCGCGCTGGGAATTGCTCGCGGCGATCCTGGTGATGGTGGTCATCCTCGGCTTCTTCCTGCCGCCGGTGTCGATCATCCTGATGACCGCACCGATCATCCTGCCGCCGCTGCGCGCCGCCGGCTTCGACATCATCTGGTTCGGCATCGTCATGACCATCGTCATGGAAATGGGCCTGATCCATCCACCGGTCGGCCTCAACATCTTTGTCATCCGCAACGTCGCGCCGGATATCCCGCTCAGCGAGGTGATCTGGGGCACCCTGCCCTTCGTGCTGCTGATGATGTTCGCCGTGGTGCTGCTGTGCTTCGTGCCGCAGATCTCGACGTTCCTGCCAGATCTGGTGATGGGGCCGGACGGCGGACGGTAATACCGCTGGACGACGACGTTTTGGATACTTATCTTGTCTTCAGAAGTCGCTCCATGGCGACCATGATCTCGGAAGTTTATGCCGCTTTTCTTGCTTCCGGCGCGCCGGAGGACAAGGCACGTAAGGCGGCCGAGGCCATCGCCGCCGGTGTAAATCGTTTCAACAAGATCGAAAACGATCTGAATTTGCTGAAATGGATGAACGGCATCACCTGGGCGGTCAGCCTTGGCGTGCTGTTCAAGTTATTCCTTCGATAGCTACCGATCGTCGGATTTGCTCACCTTAAGACTTGCGCTTTGCATTCAGAGCCGAGGCCACGCGGCTGACGGGTGGACGGCCGATCACCGCGCTGATCGTGTTCGTCGCCGCGAGCAACTTCTCCATGTCGACCCCCGTCGCCATCCCCATGCCTTCCAGCATGTAGACCACGTCCTCGGTCCCGACATTGCCCGTTGCGCCCGGCGCATAGGGACAGCCGCCGAGGCCGCCGGCGGCGCTGTCGATGACGCGGCAGCCTTCCTCCAGCCCCGCACAGATGTTCGCCAGCGCCTGGCCGTAAGTGTCGTGGAAATGCATCGCCAGGTTCGCCATCGGCACGGCGCCCGCGACGGCGCGCAACATCTCGCGCGCCTTCGATGGCGTGCCGACACCGATGGTGTCGCCCAGTGATACTTCATAACAGCCGAGATCGAACAGCGTCTTCGACACGTCGACCACCGCTTGCGGCGCGACCTCGCCATCATAGGGGCAGCCGAGCACGCAGGACACATAGCCGCGGACACGAAGGCCGTCGGCCCTGGCGCGTTCGATCACCGGCCTGAAGCGGTCGATGGATTCCGCGACCGAGCAATTGATATTAGCGCGCGAAAAACCTTCCGAGGCCGAGGCGAACACCGCGATCACCTTGGCGCCGACGGCCTTGGCGCCCTCATAGCCCTTCTCGTTGGGCACGAGCACGTGAAATTCGCCCGGCAGGTCACGGACGCCGAGGAACACCTGATCGGAGCCCTGCATCTTCGGGACGGCCTTCGGCGACACGAAGGAGCCGACCTCGACCGTGTGCAGTCCGGCACCGACCAGCGCCTTCACGAAGGCGATGCGCTCGTCGACGCTGACCGGGGTCTTTTCATTCTGCAGCCCGTCGCGCGGGCCGACTTCAATGATACGAATTGCATCGCTCATGCTGGCTTGGCTTCCGCGGCAGGCTCGACGACCGCGAGTTCGACACCCTCGCCGACGATGTCACCGACCTTGCACCTGATCTCCTTCAGCACGCCGGCGAACGGCGCGCGCAAAGTCTGCTCCATCTTCATCACTTCCAGCGTCAAAATCGCGGCGCCCTTTTCCAGCGTTGCGCCCTCCTCGGCCAGCAGCGCCACGACGGTGCCGGGCAGTGGCGCCACGATCCTGTCGTCGCCGACCTGCTCCTCGTCGTCGCCGCCGAACGGATCGACCCGATGCAGGTCGAAGCGGCCATTGCGCGTGCGCAGATAGAGTTCGTGGCCGTCGATCACGGCGGTGACGCGCGTGCGTGATCCGTCCAGCGTGAGATGGAGCGCATCGCCTTCGACCGTTGCCATGAATGCGTAGTCGCGTTCACCGATTGCAATCGTCTGGGACCCGCCGCCATAGCGCAGCGTGGCCAACCATTCATCCGGACCCTGCTTGAACCTGAATTGACGTTGCCGGCGCCCGACCGGCATCCAGCCCGCGGTCCGCCACGGTGACGCTTCGTCCGTCCGTTCGCCTGCCACAATGGCGGCGACCGCCGCGCAGAGTTCGAGATCGCCGACGGCCTCGCTGCGCGATGTCAGCGCCTGCAATTCGCGCTCGATGAAACCGGTGTCGATCGTGTTGGCGCGCACCTCGGGATGTGTCACCAGCGCCGACAGGAAAGCCGCATTGGTGGTCACGCCGCGAATGTCGATGTCGTCGAGCGCCGCGCCCAGCGCGTCGATGGCCGCTTCGCGCGTCGTGCTCCAGGTGATCACCTTCGCCAGCATGGCGTCGTAATTGGGCGAGACCATATCGCCCGCGCGATAGCCCGCGTCGATGCGAAGCCCGCCAAGGTCCGCTGGCATCCGCCATGTGGTGATGCGCCCGACCGACGGCATGAAATTCTTATTCGGATTTTCCGCATAGACCCGCGCCTCGATGGCGTGGCCGCTGCGCTTGATCTCATCCTGCTTCAGCGGCAGCGCCTCGCCGAAGGCGACGCGGAGCTGCCATTCGACGAGATCGATGCCGGTGATGAGTTCGGTGACGGGATGCTCGACCTGCAGACGCGTGTTCATCTCGATGAAGAACACGTCGCGGCCGTCGGAGACAAATTCGATGGTGCCGGCGCCGACATAGTTCACCGCACCCGCCGCCTTGCGCGCCGCTGCGCAGACGGACTCGCGTTGCGCCTCGCTCAGCGTCGGCGACGGCGCTTCCTCGATGACCTTCTGGTGCCGGCGTTGCAGCGTGCATTCGCGCTCATACAGCGAGACCAGATTGCCGTGGCTGTCGCCGACGATCTGCACCTCGATGTGGCGCGGATTGGTGACGTATTTTTCGATCAGCATGCGGTCGTCGCCGAACGCCGCTCTGGCCTCGCGCTTGGCGCTGACGATGGCCGGCGCGAGCTCGTCGGCCGCGCGCACCACGCGCATGCCGCGTCCACCGCCGCCGGCCGAGGCCTTCACCAGCACCGGGTAGCCGATCTTGTCGGCAGCCCTGGCCAGTGTCGCGTCGTCCTGTGCCTCGCCGTGATAGCCCGGCACCAGCGGCACGCCGGCCTTCTCCATCAACTGCTTGGAGCCCGACTTCGACCCCATCGCGGTGATCATGTCGGCGGTCGGGCCGACAAAAATCAGGCCGGCATCGGCGCAGGCCTGCGCGAACTCCGCGCTTTCGGAGAGAAAGCCGTAGCCCGGATGGATCGCCTCGGCGCCGGTCTGCTTTGCGGCCTCGAGGATGCGCGCGATGTTGAGATAGCTGTCGGCCGCGCGGGCCGGGCCGATCAGCACGGCCTCGTCGGCCTCGCTCACATGCAGCGCGCCCGCGTCGGCTTCGGAATAGACCGCGACGGTGCGCAGGCCCATGGCGCGCGCGGTGCGGATGACGCGGCAGGCGATTTCGCCCCGATTGGCGATCAGGAGCGTGCGGAAGCGGCGATAGATTGCTTTTGCCATCGTCACATCCTGAACAGGCCGAAGCGCACGGGATCGATCGGCGCATTGGCGGATGCCGACAGACCGAGCCCGAGCACGAGCCGCGTGTCGGCGGGATCGATCACGCCGTCGTCCCACAGCCGCGCCGTGGCGTAATACGGGCTGCCCTGAGTTTCGAACTGGTCACGCGTCGGTTTGCGGAAGGCTTCCTCTTCCTCCGATGACCACGCGCCGCCCTTGGCTTCGATGTTGTCGCGGCGGAGTTGGCTCAGCACCATGGCGGCCTGCTCGCCGCCCATCACCGAGATGCGGGCATTGGGCCACATCCACAGGAAGCGCGGGCTGTAGGCGCGGCCGCACATACCGTAATTGCCGGCGCCGTAGGAGCCACCGACCACCACGGTGAATTTGGGCACATTCGCCGTCGCCACCGCGGTCACCAGCTTGGCGCCGTCACGCGCGATGCCGCCGGCCTCGTATTTCTTGCCGACCATGAAGCCGGTGATGTTCTGCAAAAACACCAGCGGGATATTACGCTGGCAGCACAGCTCGATGAAATGCGCGCCCTTCAGCGAGGACTCGCTGAACAGGATGCCGTTGTTGGCGATGATGCCGACCGGAAAGCCCCAGATATGCGCGAAGCCGGTGATCAGCGTGGTGCCGTACAGCTTCTTGAACTCGTCGAATTCCGAGCCATCGACGATGCGCGCGATGATGTCGTGCATGTCGAACGGTTTTCGCGCATCGGCAGGAATGACGCCGTAGAGTTCCTGTGCCGCGTAGAGCGGATCGCGCGGCGGCCGCATGTTCAGCGCCGCGCGCTGCGGCGGCTTCAGCGTCGCGACGATTTTGCGCGCGATGCCGATGGCATGACCATCGTTCTGCGCATAGTGGTCCGTCACGCCGGACTGCCGCGAATGCACGTCAGCGCCGCCGAGCTCTTCGGCACTGACCACCTCGCCCGTCGCCGCCTTCACCAACGGCGGACCGCCGAGGAAGATCGTGCCCTGGTTGCGCACGATGATGCTCTCGTCGGACATCGCCGGCACATAGGCGCCGCCGGCGGTGCACGAGCCCATCACCACGGCGATCTGCGGAATGCCCTGCGCCGACATCTGCGCCTGGTTGTAGAAGATGCGGCCGAAATGGCGCTCGTCGGGAAAGATCTCGTCCTGCTGCGGCAGGAAGGCGCCGCCGGAATCCACCATGTAGATGCAGGGCAGATTGTTCTGCCGCGCGATGTCCTGCGCGCGCAGATGCTTCTTCACCGTCATCGGATAGTAGGTGCCGCCCTTGATGGTCGCGTCATTGGCGATGATCATGCATTCCCGGCCCGACACCCGGCCGACGCCGGTGACAATGGAGGCGGAATGGACGTCGCCGCCATAGAGCCCATGGGCGGCCAGCGGTGACAGTTCGAGAAAGGCGGTGCCGGGGTCGATCAGCAGGTCGACGCGGTCGCGGGCCAGCATCTTGCCGCGCGCGGTGTGCTTGGCGCGGGACGCCTCGCCGCCGCCGCCGGCCACCGCGCCGAGCTTGTCGCGGAGCTCGGCGACCTGCGTCGCCATGGCGTCGACATTGCGCTTGAACTCGGCCGAACTGGAATCGATCGTGGGGCGAAGCGGCATCGGCTTCCGTTTCCTGCAGTATTTTTTGCTTGGCACGCTGGTCCGTCGAGGGACCGTCGTGATGGTGTCATTGCGCGCAGGCCGCGCGCAACCCTAACTTTGGAAGATCAGTCGAGCGCATCAGCAAAGCCCGCAGGATCGGAAGAAGCGCCCCCGCGCCGAGGCCACGCGGACGATCGCGAAGCAAGACAGACGGGGGCACGCTTCGCCGACCCTACGCTTATCGCCCGGCTCAGTGCGACCAGGGCTCGGCGCGACGGAACGCGAAATTGTCGGCATAGGCGATCACGCGGGCCGCGCGGACCTTGGGCTCGATCACCTGATAGGCGATGCCCTCGCGCTCGCAATAGGCGATCGCCTCTTCCTTGCTGTCGAAGTGCAGCGACAGTTGCTGCTTCATGTCGCCCGACGAGGTCCAGCCCATCAAGGGCTCGATGATCCGCGCCTGCTCCGGCTCGTAATCGAGCTGCCAGTCCTTGGTCTTGGCGAGACCGGCCTGCATGGCGTTCTTGGCGGCTTTGAAAATACGAGCGGTCATGGAATGCGGCGCCTTTTTCGAGTGACCTGCGGGCCCATGATGGCGGGCCCGTACGGGATGCGACATCGCGCCGACTGGGAGGACGGCGCGACGCGGATATGTTCAAGTGTCACGAATGTGATCCGTGATTCCGGCGCTAGGCGACGGCGGAATTGTGTATATTCGTTCGCAGGCGTCGTGACAATCGGGCCCCCGACGCCCTCGACCTGAGCTTGCTTCTGATCAACGCGACCAATCCAATTCGGCATCACGAACGGCACCCATGGATATTCACGCCATCCTCCCGCCCAAAGGCCGAGACCTGCGGCTCGATCTGTTTCGCGGCATCGCCAATTGGGCCATCTATCTCGATCACATCCCCGACAATGTCGTAAACTGGGTCACCACCCGCAATTACGGCTTCTCGGACGCCGCCGACCTGTTCGTCTTCATCTCGGGCTACACGGCCTCCTTCGTCTACGCCAAGATGATGCTGGAGCGCGGCTTCATCGTCGGCGCCACCCGGCTCACCAAGCGGGTCTGGCAGCTCTATGTCGCCCACGTCATCCTGTTCGTGATCTATATCGCCGCCATCGGCTATGTGGCGCAGCGTTACAACGATCCCGACATCATCAACGAGTTCAATGTCGCGGGCCTGGTCGACAACCCGATCCAGACCCTGACCCAGGGACTACTGCTCAAGTTCAAGCCGCTCAACCTCGACGTGCTGCCGCTTTATATCGTGCTGATGGGCCTGTTCCCGCCGGTGCTGTGGATGATGCTGCGCAAGCCGGACCTGACCATGCTGGCCTCGCTGGCACTGTATTTCGCCGCTCGCCAGTTCGGCTGGAATCTGCCGGCCTATCCCTACGGTACCTGGTATTTCAACCCGTTTACCTGGCAGCTGCTGTTCGTGTTCGGCGCGTGGTTTGCGCTCGGCGGCGCGCTGGAATCGCGCTCTGTGATCCGCTCCAAAGTGCTGCTGTATTTCGGCATCGCGTATCTGCTGTTCGCGCTGGTCATGACCATGGCCGGGCGCTTCCCGGACTACGGCCACATGATGCCGGACTGGCTGTTCGATGCCTTCAACCCCAACGACAAGACCAATCTCGCGCCCTACCGCGTGCTGCATTTCGTGATCATCGCCTTCTTTGTCACGCGCTTCGTGCCGAAAGAGTGGAAGGGCTTGGAATGGGGCGTGTTCCAGCCGCTGATCAAATGCGGCCAGCAATCGTTGGCCGTGTTCTGTGTCGGCGTGTTCCTGTCCTTTGTCGGGCACTTCCAGCTGATGATGTCGTCGGGCTCGCTGATGGCCCAGATCTTTGTCAGCGCCGCCGGCATCGGCGTCATGACGTTGGTCGCCTATTATATCTCGTGGTCCAAGAAGCAGGACAAGCCGCTGCCGAAACCTGCGCCGCAGGCATCCGCGAACGAGCCCGCGAAGACGGCTCCCGCAGCACCGCCGCGGGCCGCCGAATAGGCATCCGCAGCCACCCTCTCTCGTTGACGGACCGTCGCATCATGGTTGCCTTGAAGGGCCTTTCCGCTTTCCCGATCACGCCAATGGACGCCGCCGGCCGTGTCGACACCGCCGCGCTCAGCCGTCTGCTGGCGCCACTGGTCGAGGCCGGGGTCGATTCCATCGGTCTGCTCGGCAGCACCGGTTCCTATCCGTTCCTCGCCCGCGCCGAGCGCCGCCGCGCCGTCGAGGTCGCCATCGACAGCGCGGGGCGCCGGGTTCCGATCCTTGTCGGCGTCGGCGCCTTGCGGACCGATGAAGCTGTCGCTTTGGCAAAGGACGCGCGCGACGCCGGGGCCAGCGCCGGCCTGCTCGCCGCCGTGTCCTACACCCCGCTGACCGACGACGAGGTGTTCGAGCACTTCGCCACTGTGGCCCGCGAAAGCCGTCTGCCGATCTGCATCTACGACAATTTCGCCACCACGCATTTCCGCTTCACGCCTGCGCTGGTCGGCCGGCTGGCCCGGCTCGACGGTGTCATCGCTGTGAAGGGCACCTCGCCCGAGCCGGCCCAGGCCGCCGCGCATCACGCGGCGCTGCGCGACGCCGTGCCGGCCGGCTTCTCGGTCGGTTATGCCGGCGACTGGAACGTGACGGAGATGCTGCTGGCCGGCGGCGAGGCCTGGTACAGCGTGGCCGGCGGCCTGTTTCCAAAGCGCTGCCTCGCCATCGTGCGTGCCGCCGAGGCTGGCGACGCCGGGGAAGCACGGCGTCTGAACGCGCAGCTGCAGCCGCTGTGGGATCTGTTCAAGGAATTCTCGAGCCTGCGGGTGACCTACGCATTGGCAGGTATTCTCGACATCTGCCGCGCCGAGCCGCCGCGCCCGATCCTGCCGCTGCCGGACGCCGCCACGCAGCGCATCGCCGCGGTCGCAAGGACCCTTGACCTGTCCTGAGCCAGCGGCTCAGCCGATCCCGGCAACATGCTGTGGCGTCTGGATTGTTGGTCGGGGCACAAGGATTCGAACCTTGGACCTGCGGTACCCAAAACCGCCGCGCTACCAGGCTGCGCTATACCCCGCCCGAGCGGTGTCGATACACGCTTCGGTCGGGGGCAGCAAGGCTGCCCCCGAGATTTCCCTAGCGCTGCTTGAACAGCGGGTGGACCACCTGGTCGCCCTGGGCGATGCCATATTTCCGCGCGGTGCCGGCGATCACCTCGACGACGCCCTTGGCCGGCGCGCCGGACGAAATGATGGCGAGGGATTGAGGCTCGGTGTTCTCGGCGATGCGGATGATGCGGCCGTCGGCGCCGACAAAGATCATGTCGAGCGAGATGAAGGTGTTCTTCATCCACATCGAGACCATCTGGACCGGCGTGAAGTCAAACAGCATGCCGCGGCCGTCAGCGAGTTCCTTGCGGTACATCAGCCCGGTCTCGCGTTCCTTCTCGGTCTTGGCAATCTCCACCGAGAACATCTTCACGCCGGACTTGGTGACGATCTCGAGCGTCTGAACGTCAGCGGCATTGGCCGGCCTCTGCCATGCGCCCGTTGCTACCACCAGAAGGGCGGCGAGCGCCCACAGCGGCGCGCGGCAGTGATTGATCAAACGAGACAACTTCATGAACGCAAATCCAGACAGTAACCCGGTCGGATCGCCGGGCTCCCGGACCCTAGCCCGGCCCCTGCATGCTGCGCCAGAGTGTCGCGCCGCACGGCCGCGTGATGACGTGGTTCATATCGACCGAGCCCGCGCGGCATGTTGTCCCTACGAACGCAGGGACCCATAACCCCTGCCGCGACTGGTCGACAAAGACGTCAGCCCCGTCGCTCTGATACCGCGCCACCGCCCTGTATGGATCCCTGCGTTCGCAGGGACGACAAGCGGATCCTGCGCCGTTCAGTGCGACGACAATCCGGGCGCGCCGCCTTCGGGCTGGATCTCGGCGGCCATCATGCCCTTGGAGCCGGGTCCGAAGCGCACCAGCACATACTGTCCCGGACGCAATTCGGTCATGCCGAAGCGGCGCAGGGTTTCCATATGGACGAAAATATCCGGCGTGCCTTCGCCGCAACTCAGGAAGCCGAAGCCGCGCAGGCGGTTGAACCACTTCACCTGCGCGCGCTCGAGACCACTGGTGGGCGTGACGCTGACATGGGTGCGAGGCGGCAGCATCTGCGCCGGATGAATGGCGGTCGACTCGTCCATCGAGACGACGCGGAACGCCTGATAGCCCTTGGCGCGCTGCACGCATTCGACGACGACGCGGGCGCCCTCATAGGCGGTCTGGTAGCCGTCGCGGCGAAGCACGGTGACATGCAGCAGCACATCGGCCGCGCCATTGTCCGGAATGATGAAGCCGTATCCCTTGGAAGCGTCAAACCACTTGATGACCCCGGAGATCTCGACAAGGTCGGCGGCATTGCCCTCGAACGATCCGGCGAATGGATCCATCGCCGCGCGGTCCTGCCCTGCGCCACGATCCCCCAACGGTTGCGCCTCGCTCGCGCTGGGCATCATACCGCCCGCCCGCTTGGACTCAAATGCGTCCGACCCCATGACCCCGGATCCCACTATCAAATCGCACTGTCCGCCCGTGACAGTGCTCATCACATCAGCCGCGATGCCAATTCATCGTGGTGCGAACGCGAATCTTACGTTTCGAAGATAACACCGTCGACTGCGGCGCAAAGACAAAAAACGAACACAGTGGCAACTATGAACAGCCTTGCATTCGAACGAATCAAACGTTTGTGCAGTCGCCGACAAACGGACTTAAGGTTTCACCGATATCGGCGCGCACCACCAGATCGGCCTCGCCGTCCTGTTCCGTCGCCTCGTTGTTGATGATGATCAGTTTGGCACCCGCTTCTTTTGCAAGCATCGGTAATCCGGCCGCCGGCCATACCACCAGCGATGAGCCTATTGCGATAAACAGGTCACATTGACCCGCAAGTTCGGCGGCGCGGCGCATTTCGTTCTCAGGCATCGCCTGACCAAAAGAGACCGTGGCGGCCTTCACAGGTTTGCTACAGTCCGGACACGATGGCGCCCGCTTTTCTTCTTCAAAGCGCGTCCTTACCCAGTCGAGTTCATAACGCGCCGCGCAGCCGATGCAGCGCGCATACATGGTGTTGCCGTGAAGCTCGATCACGTCGTCCGCTTTGAAGCCGGACACCTGATGCAGGCCATCGATGTTCTGGGTGATTACGGCGGGGATCCTGCCCGACCTGTAAAGCGACGCCAGCGCGCGATGACCGCGGCCGGGCCTTGCCTTGGCGAAAGTCTCATCCATCGCAAAGCGCCGCCGCCACGCCTCATCGCGCGCCTCCTGGCTCGCGACGAATGCGTCATAGGGAATCGGCTGGTTGCGGGCCCAGAGGCCTTGCGGCGAACGAAAGTCAGGGATGCCGGTTTCAGTCGAAATACCCGCGCCAGTAAACGGCACGATCACGGCAGACTCTTCAATCATCGCGCCGAGCCGCTGCACGGCGTCGCCAACATCGATGGTGATATGCATGAGATTGCCCGCGAAAGAATCCGACTGACAATGCAATAGCGGCCGAACCGGTGCCACCGGACGGCGAAAAAACCTGCTTCAAGCCGCGCCGTTGCGCCCGCGCGCCGGCGTTTTCTTGATCAGGAAATCCTCACGTCTGCGGCCGGCGTCGATCTCCCGTGCCAGCCAGGCTGCGAGGTCGCCGCGGCCGCTCCAGGTTTCGCCGGTTTCCGGATGGCGATACTTGGGCATGACTTTGGTGCCCCTCACCCGCAACTTGCTGCCGGCACAATTAAGCTGGGCCAATTGCGCCTGCAACTCGGCGCGGTGGTGTTCCAGGCAACTGTCGATATCATCGCGCAACGCTAGCAGTTGCGGCACGGTCAACGACTTGATGTTCGGCAACGGCATCCAATGCTCCATGAAATAACGGGCACCGCGTCGCGGCGATCAAAACAGGCGCTTTCAAATGAGTGCCATCATTCACAAATCCCGGGATTGACTGCGGTGCCAGGGCACCGGCCAATAAAAAATCCGGCCTGTTGGATAATGCTGGCTCCCTTGCACTTCACGGCGGTCGCGCGCCGCAGCCAAACCTATTACGTGCCGAAACCAATGCATTCATAAAAATCAACTCACGCGTGCATTCAGGTTGACGCGGCGACGTCCGCTGACGAATTATGCGAACGATTTTCCGCGGATCGGCGAGCCGAGTACAACCCATGGCATCGTGGCAGGAAGAACGCGATCGGCTGATCGCGCAAACCCGGGATTTCGTCGAGCAGGTCGCTGCGGCATCGCCCCGCGCGGCGTTGCCTGCCACCTCACCGGTGGTTCGGAAGACGGTCGATTCGCCGATCGAGTTCCAGCCCGCATTGCGTGAACGGATACCCGACGGCCGACCTGTGCCGGATGGACGAGACGCCCCTATCGTCAGAGCAGGCCAGCTGCCGCAGAACGAACCGACCTCCTTGCGCGCCGATATTTCGAACCGCGTCGCCACGTTCCGGCAAAAGCAGAGCGCGCTCGCGCATGATCGGGAGATCTATTACGAGGAGATGCAAGCGCAGATCCGGAAAGCGCTCGGGAACGATTCCGGTCCCCACCGGTTGTGATGCCGGAGCAGCTTCCCCGATGCTCTATCTTCAGAAAGCCCCGTCCTCCCCCGGCGGGGCTTTCGCTTTTGTGCGCATCGGGACGGTCGGACGCGCTACTTTCCGAGATGGCGCCGCACGGCCGCGACCGACGGGCCCACCGTGGCAATGGCGGCATCGAGGTCGTCGCCGGACACCTGCAGGCGATACTTCCAGTAATCTCGTTGGGATGCGTCACTCGCATCGATGACTGGCGCGGGGCGGACTCCCCGTTGCGACGCCAGTACCACAGAGACTGGGACAAGACTGACCATGCCGGCAGGCTATCACGCGATCGCCGCCGTCAAAGCACAGGCTGGATCCAGACTTAACGCCGCGTTGATATCATCGGCGACAGCGGCCTACTGAATCAGGCTGCCGAGCGAGGCCTGCGCGTCGCCAAGGGAGATGCAGGTCTTCTTGCGGCGCAAGCCGCGGATGGCACCGGTGACTTTCAACACCTTGCCGCCGGTGCAGGAGCCGTCCTGCACCAGGGCGCTTTCATACGGCGCCAGAACCAGCGGTTCGGAGGCGCGGATCACCTGCGCGAACGACGGCGCGGCGCCGACACTGACCAGAACGCCCAAAATTCCAAAAAACACGATACGCATCGCCATCCCCAACATTAAAGAGATGCCGCGCCCGAAACATGCCCCGTCATCGCCCGCCCCGGGCAGGCCGCATCATTGCGCGTGATGGGTGCAAAAGCCAAAGATTTTTTAGGGCGCGAACTGAAGACGCCGCCTACAGCGTGACCTGCTGCTGTCCGCAATCCTTGCAGGTGAAGTTGACCCGGGCGACGCCCTTGGGAGCCGAAACCTTGTTCGGTGCGCCGCACTTGCCGCAGCTGGCCATGATGCGCGTGTCGCCCTGCTTCGCGGTCAGCTCTTTGCGCGCCATGGTCTCGCGAATAAGGCGTTCGGCCTCTTCGCGCATTGCCTGCTTGCTCATCAGCTCTCTCCTGCACGCGCCGCCCCCACAGGCTTCGAGTGTGCCGGCTTATAGCCGATGCTTGCGACCGCTACCAAGACGGATCGCATCCCGAACGGCGCCTGATCCCAATTGTGGACAAACCCGCCAGCCATCCTGCCGACCTATTTTGCGATGGACGCGGATCGCTTTCGGACGTAGAACAAAACACGAACATGGGCACCAGCATCGCTGGCTTCAGTCGGGGAGAACGAGGATGGACCTTCATGAACGCATCGAGTTGTGGCGAAGCATTGATCCCGATCCGACCTTTTGTCGAAAAGCCGAGCGGGAAATGCTGTCGTTGAGTTCGCAGGACGAAAGCTGGATCGATGCGAGAATGCGCGAATTCGAGCAGGCCCTCTGCGAAACAACGCCGGCCTAGAGGAACTAATCCGTGATGCCGGTGTTTATGGCCGAATTCCGCGTGCCGCGATCGGGCAAGGTGGATGCGGATCAAGAGGCGCAAATGAACGAAGACCGAATGGCCCAGGCGCGCGCGGACGCGCAGCAGAGGGTGTCGAAGTTTCAGGAAACCCAGGTCCGCTTCCAGCGCGAGCGCGACGATTACTACGAAAGCGCGATCGAGCGGGTCCGGGCCATCCGCTGGAACCGGTTTGTTGTGCCGCGCCCGCAGCCCACGAACTAGCGCAACCACGCCGGACCGACGTGTCACAAAGCCCGCCCGCCCCGGCGGGCTTTGTCATGTATGGATCTTCACGCGCGATACGGGCCTACCAACGGCAAGGGGCCCGAAGACAGTGCTTCGGGACCATTGTCAGCACCACGTGACGGCGCGTTACCAGTAGCCGTAGGAGCGATAATAAGCCGGACCGCCATAGGCGTAGGGTCGCGGACCGTAATAGCCGCCGTAATAAGCCGGGCGATAACGCGGGCCGTAATAGCCGTAGCGCGGGCCATAATAGCCGGGGCCATAGCCGTAGCCGTAGCCGTAGCCGGGACCATAGGCACCATAAGCGCCGGCGGCGAGCGCACCCGCGGCCAATCCAAAACCGATCGCCGGACCGGCACCCCAACCGCCCCGTCCCCAGCCGCGTGCTTCGGCCGGCGCGGAGAGTGCCGTGGCACCAATCGCTGCAACAGTCGCCAGAACAAATGCTGTCTTTTTCATTGTGGCCTCCTCTCTGTTCACGATGGCCAAATAACGCCAATGCGTTTCGTTGGTTGCAGAAACCGTATCATTTGACGCACCCATCGCATGCTCGGGAATACCGCCGGACTATGTCACGATCATGCTCGGCCACAAGCGCCGCCGCATGCACGATCAGTCACCTCCCTCCAAGCGGAGATAGTAAAAAAACCCTGCCCCCGTCGGCCCATGCGGTTTTACCGCCTTGCCTATCAATACCTTATTCACCATTCGCGTCCGGGCATCGGAACGGCGCAAGTTGATAACGCTTTTCTCCATATCGCGACGACGTCGTCCGTGACGGTCGTCCAGTGGAGTGGTCGCCAATGATGGAACAGATCGCCAGAATCGACAGGGCGCTCGACGAATTGCTGGTCGGTCTCGGCCAGATGGTGCTGCGGCTGTCACATCCGCAAGTGACCCGCAGCCGGGAAGAGCGCGAGGCACTGACGCGTTCGGTCAATCAATACGCCGAATGTGCGGCGCGCTCGCAAGATCCACGCGTGCGCGCCCTTGCAGGACAATTGCAAGACTGCCTGAAGCCGCGCCTGCGGCTGGTTTCGAGCCGCGGCTGAATATCGCGCCGCAGGACGGCGGCGGTGCCGGAACGTTTTACCGTGCCGCCCGGTTGTTTCCCTTTCGACCCAAGGGAGACAGACATGGCCATTGAAGCAAGTGAGCAGGGCAATCTGATCGGCAGCGACAAGGTCGAGGGCACCGCCGTGTTCGGCGCCGAGGACCAGAAGATCGGTTCGATCGAGCGTGTGATGATCGACAAGAAGAGCGGTCGCGTGTCCTATGCGGTGCTCAGTTTCGGAGGCTTCCTCGGCATCGGCGACGACCATTATCCGCTGCCCTGGGAGTCGCTGAAATACGACACCGAACTCGGCGGCTATCGCACCGGTATCACCCAGAACCAACTCGAAGGCGCACCGAAATACGCCGGCAATGACAGCTGGAATTGGGCTGACAGCTCGCGCGCCCGCGCCGTGAACGATTATTACGGCGTCCCGTTCGGCATCTGACGGGATCCTCGCCAACAAAAACAGCGCCCGAATGGGCGCTGTTTTTTCGAGTCCGTTGGTCGTAGCCGATCAGTGCGCAAGTTCTTTCCGGACCGCTGCGGCGGCATTCCCGACCTTGTCGACCACGGCCTGCAGCTTGTCGCGTGAAATTCCCAACTGATGCGTCCAGTATTTTACTTCGTGCGCTTCATGCATGTTGATCTTGCTGCGATCCGCCTGCCCCTTGTTCTTCAGGTCGTCCATGGTCCACCTCATCGTCGACAAGCCGTTTGATATAAGCGGCAGCTGTTCGTTGGCATCTTTGCGATCATCGACCGCACGCACCGTCGGACCAGCGCTGAATGGTGAACGTCGGCCATTCCGCGTGGTTCCTGCAACCGTAGCCCCCGGCGACACTTTGATTAAAAGGCAAGCTTTATAGCTAAGCTCGCCTTCAGCACGTTCGTAGTCGGACATGAACCGATAATTACCGTCGGCATTGATCGCCATGGCATCAACCCGCGCGCTCATCTCTTTGCCGGTGGATCTCAAACCAAATCCGCTGCCCTACGGCCGGCTCTCGCTTGCAGCCGGCGCATGGGATCAATTGCGAGCGCAGCGCGCCTATCAAAGCGGTGACGAAGCGCCACAGACGCCGCCAGGCATTGACAAACGCGTTTGAGCGATTTCGCTAGTTCGCAGCCAATGGCCGGTTGGCAGCGCGGACGAGTTTGTCGGCCTTGAGCAGAACGTGATCGTTTTCAGGCTGCGGTCGCGCATAAAAGCTAACGCCGATGAACATCATGCAAAACAAACATCCCACCAGCATCACGCGCCGATGGGTCGGTTTGTCGGCCGTATAAAATGAAGCGGACATGGATAAATCCTTCAATGGATCATCCATAACGTGAAGCTGTCAGGCCGCAATCAAACTCGCGTTTTAACCTAACCATCGATGGTTATCGCGAACGCTAAAATCTAACGATTTCATTTGGAGGTATTAAGATCACGTCCCGAGACCGCGGCGCCTAGGTGGTCAACGAGAAAGCAGCCTGTATCGGCCGGCTTAGTTCTTTTCCGTATTATCCTGAACCAGCTGCGTCTCGCTGGCATCGGCGTGGCCTTCGGCAAGGGCCATGACTTCTTTACGCCGCTCGGGGTCATTGATTTTTAAATAGGCCAAGACCATTCGCAACGCTTCCTCGTCAGATGCCCTCCCATAGCGCCACACGTCAATGCCTCCCAAACAGCTCCCTCTTCTGGAACCTTCCATAACACATCGAATTCAGTGGTGTAGAGGTCAATGGCGAATTCGCTGGTACTTACGAATGGCGCTTTAATTGGTTCCGGAGGAAACGATGATCACGGGGCGGCCGATAGCGGATATTTGTCGTGAGCTGGCGGCGTCGGCCGCGCGGGATCGGCTGGACTCGCTGGCTCAGATTTTGCGCATGGCAGCAATCGAGGCCGACGGGCACAGCGCCTGGCATATGGACATCAACATACGCGACAGCCTTGTCGGCACCTGGGACTGGGACGTGGTCCATGACCGCATCTATGCCGATGCGCGTTTCGCCGCCCTGTTCGGGCTCGAACCCGGACCGGCCACGCTGGGCGCTCCACTGGTGTCCTGGCTGGCGGCAATTCATCCCGACGATGTCGAGGATGTCGGCCGCGACATCGAAGCCACCCTGTCCACCGGCAAGTTGTTTTCGCGCGAATATCGGGTGGTCGCCAATGGCGAGACGCGCTGGGTCTATGCCCGCGGCAAGTCCACCATGGACAAGAACGGCAGGGCCGTGCGTTTCCCCGGTGCCGTCGTCGATATCACCCACGAGAAAGCCGACGAGTCGAATTTGAGCATCGCGCCGAATTAGGCTCGCCTGCGCAAATTCACTATCGATGCAACCGCCCGATACGGCGGTCTTGCTTTTGGTCGCACGGGCGCATCGCAAATTTGACGTCAGCCCCCTCGCCGCGACCGTCGCGCCCGGTATATTGTTTTTCCAGCCGTCTGGACGACTACCGGCTCAGCACCACGCAACATCACAGGGATTTCCACATGCGCTACCTTCACACCATGCTTCGCGTTCGCAATCTCGACGCCGCGCTGCAATTCTATCGCGATGCACTCGGGTTGAAGGAAGTTCGCCGCATCGACAACGAGAAGGCCAAATTTACGCTGGTCTTCCTGTGTGCCGCGGACGACGAGGGCCTGCTCGCCAATGTCCAAGGACGCGGCGCGCCGCTGGTCGAGCTGACCTATAACTGGGAGGAAGAGACCTATGGCGAGGATCGCTATTTCGGCCATCTCGCCTACGAAGTCGACGACATCTACGCGACCTGCGATCGCCTGATGAAGCTCGGCATTACCATCAACCGCCCGCCGCGCGATGGCGAGATGGCGTTCATCCGCTCGCCCGACCTGCATTCGATCGAGTTGCTGCAGAAGGGCAAGGCACTGCCGCCGCAGGAGCCGTGGGCGTCGATGGCCAACACCGGCCATTGGTAGTCAGAACATATCCTCCGACGTCGCGATGGAACTCGACGGCCTGCGTCACGTTACCGATGCGACATTCAATTCATGGAGGAGACGATAATGGGACGTGGCATTCTGTTGTGGCTACTGGGCGTGCCGATTCCGGTCATTCTTTTGCTGTGGCTGTTCTTCGGCCGCTAGGCCTTCCGGACTGAAATTAATCGGGCTCTGCATCATGCAGGGCCCGATTTTTTGTGCCTGTGCCGGACCGTCCGCTTGCGAGGCCGCGCCGTTGGCGGCTAAACATCGCCGACCGCCATTCGCAAGGACAGACCATGACAGCCGCGTCGCCGATGCCGCTACAGATTTGGGGACGTGCCAATTCGGTGAACGTGCAGAAGGTCCTGTGGTGCTGCGAGGAAGTTGGTGCGCAGTTCGAACGCATCGACGCCGGCATGCAGTTCGGCCGCAACACCGAGGCCGACTATCTGGCCATGAACCCCAACGGCCGCGTGCCCACGCTGGTGCATGGCGACTTCGTGCTGTGGGAATCCAATTCCATCATGCGCTACATCGCGTCGATCCACGATGCGGGCGCGACGCTGTATCCGGGCGCGCCGCGAATCCGCGCTGGTCTGGAGCGATGGCTCGACTGGACGCTGACCACACTGCAGCCGGCGGAGCGGCCGCTGTTTTGGGGCCTGGTCCGGACCGCTCCGGCAGACCGCGACATGGCGGCAATCCGCAAGGCGACCGACGACAATGCCGCGCTGTGGGCGATCATCGACGCGCAGCTGTCGCGCCATGCTTTTCTCGAAGGCGACGTCTTCAGCCTCGCCGACCTCGCCATCGGCTGTTATGCACGGCGCTGGTTCGGTGTGGAAGGCATCACGCGGCCCACACTGCCGCATCTGGATCGCTGGTTCGACGTCATCGCCGCGCGACCGGGCTTCCAGAACCATGTCGCGCCGCCGTTGTCTTGAGGTTGTTAGCGGACGCGCCAAACACACGTCGTCCCCGTGAAGGCGGGGACCCATACGCCGTGACGCTGCTATTTGAAGCGGGCAACCGCTTCCTTTGAAAATCGAGTCCGCGCCCTATGGGTCCCTGCGTGCGCAGGGACGACTCGCAATCAGGCAATGAAGCGAACGCCGAGCGTCTTGCCGCGGCGCCAGATGACCTCGCAGGCACGGCTCGCGCGGGTGTCACGCGTAAAGGCCAGCCGCATCTTGTTGGGGACGGCGGTGGGATCGTCGACGACGAGTTTCGCTCCCGACGTGGAGAGATCCTCCACGTTGCAGGGCCGCGCCGCGAACCCTCCGTCCAGTGTGATCCAGCCGGACTGCTGAATGGACCGGCGCACGTCCCGTTTTCTGTTAACTGCCATCAACTCGACTCCACGCCCCCGGCCAAGTGTTAACGCCGGAGCCTTTACGAAGAGTTGCAACACAACAGAGATTCCCGGTTGAGGCTGCAGACGGAGCTGCCGGCGACGGTCGACCAGATCGGCGCACCGCAAGCATGCGGGCCGGGATCAACAAGCGATCATGTCGGGATGCGGAGCGAATGGCGCTCCCTAGCGGAATCGAACCGCTCTCTCCACCGTGAAAGGGTGGCGTCCTAACCGATAGACGAAGGGAGCAAACGTCGGGCGACGCGCGGCCTTGTCGGCCAGCGGACACCGTCGTTGTGCACGGCTATATCTACAACAGACCGAAGGCCTTCAAGACGGACTTTGATCTGGTCGTTTGAGCCTTTTCCAACCGAGTCGAGCCCGGATCGGCGTCAGCGGCCGAACGTATAGTGGCCTTTGTGCGGGTCGGCAAGTCATTCGCGGCAAGTCATTTTGCCCAGCCTTACACGACGCCGCCCATGCCGGCAGACTTGCATTCGACGCCCTCCTCCGCGAACCTGCGTCGGCACTCCCGCTGTGGATGCCGGCCACGGCCCGGGAACCATCGTCCGCCATAGGAATTTACGCTTCATGGTTGAGATGACTCCAAATCAAACCGAACGCCGCCCCGTGCGCCTGCTGGGACAACAGCCCATCATGGTCGCAGCCGCGGCGCTTGCCGTGGTCATTATCGGCATCGGCGGTATCTTCGCCTGGCGCAGCTACAGCGGCGTGGTGCCGGAATCGGACCGTTTGACCGCGAGCCGTCTGACCCAGGCGCGCGTTGCGCAAGCGTCCGAGCAATTGGTCGAGAAAACCAAAGGCCTCGAGGCCACCCAGCAACAGTCCATCGACCAATTGCAGGTGGTGCAGGATCAGTTGCTGACCGTGCAGCGACTGCTCGCGGCACAGCAGTCCGAAACCAAGAAGCTTAACGAGCAGATCGGCAATATCGGCGGCAGCCTGGACAGCCTGCGGCAGTCATTTGCCACCGCTTCTGCCGCGGAGGCCGAACAGCCCGCCGCCCGACCGTCGACACGCCGCCCGCGGGCACGTGCCACAGTGGTGCGGGCCAAGCCAAAGGCCGTGGCGGCGACGCAGCGCAAGCGTGGCGCACGAAGCTGATGCAGCATCGAACGCGCTTGTCGGCATGCGTGATGCAGGCCTAGTCTATCCCGACCACACGCGATCTCCATCGTTCAAGATGCAGATGACGCCATGGCCGGGAGAGAGACATGAAGCACGAAGTCGACAATCTTCATCGCAGTGACGGCGTCATTAACGACAAATACGGCAGCGTCACCCTGGGCACGCTGCGCAAGGTCTATGGCCGCTTCTTTGCGGCCGGACACGACGACGCGGTCACGCTGGCCGGCGTCATCCCGCATCTTAACGAAACGTCGCTCGGCCAGTTGCGCCGCGATCACGAGACCGGGCATCTGAAGAAGAAGCTCTCGAAGGCCAAATAGGCCCGTGACGCCTAGCGGCGTCGGGCGAAGGCCATGCCGAGCAGGAACGCCGCCAGCAGCGAGCCGAGCGGCGCTTCGCGCGCGACATTGGCGAGGACGCTCAGCGGCATGCCCGGCTTCTTGCCGGTCTCGATGGCGTCGCCGATGCGATGCACGGTTTCCTTGACGGCTTCCTTGGCGTCGGCGATGGCCGACGTGGTGGGAACGGGATCGACGCCTTCATAGACGTAGGGAGGTGTCGTTGCGTCGTCGGACATGATGGTTTCCTGCTCGGGTAAGGCGTCTCACCCCAATCGACCGGACGGTGATTGGTTCCGGTATCATGGGCGGCGGAGCATGCCGGCGTGCAGATTCCACGCTCGTGTCACCGCGCTGCCGTGCTTATATTCAGGACCCATGAACCTCCTGGATTCGCTCCCCACAGTGATCGGCATTGCCGCCGTGGCGCCTGCGCTGCTGGTGCTGTGGATGGTCGTGGCCGCCGATGAACGGCCGGGCCCGCCGGCGCTGGTCTGGGCGTCGTTCCTGCTCGGCGCCGCCAGCATTTCGATGCTGGGCTTTGCCCGCGCATTCTTTGCGGCGATCCCGGCGCTGGCCGCCGATCCGACCATGGCTTTGGTGCTGCACGCGGTGTTCGGCATCGCCGCGCCGGAAGAGATCGTCAAGATCCTCGTGATCCTTGCGGTTTCGACCCAGCGCGCGCGCACGGCCGACCCGATGGACACGGTGGTCTACGGCGCTGCCGCCGGCCTCGGCTTCGCGGCTTACGAAAACCTGGTCTATCTGCTGCAATATCCCGACATGTGGCGGACGCTGGCGGTGCTGCGCAGCGTGCTGACGGTGCCGTTCCACGGCGCCCTCGGCATCATCGCCGGCGCCTATATCGCCATCGCCCGCTCCGGCCGCGCGCTCGGCGCCCATCGCCGCGACGGCCTCGCCTTCATCCGCACGCCGGTCCTTATCGTGCTCGCGCCGATCACGCTGCACGCAGCCTTCGACCTGCCGCTGTTGCTGCTGCAGCAACATCCGGAGATCGTCGGATCGATGCGCCGTATGCTGGAGTGTGCAGGTGTGCTGATCGGCTTCGGGACCATCGGCCTCGCGGCACGGCTGGTGCGACGGATCGGCGCGCACCATGCCCCGCACACCGAGGTTTCGCGCGAGCGCCTCAATCAGCTCAGGAACATGTGGGCGCTGCTGGTGGCCGGCGGCGGCGCCGGCTTTGCCGGCACGGCCTTCCTGCTGACCTCGATCCGGCACTGGTACGCCGACCCCGCGCGCAGCGTCTCGATGGTGCTGATCCCGCTCGGCCTGGTGTCGATCGCCATCGGTGTCGTGCTGTTGCTGCTCACCAGCGCGGCCTATGTGCTCGGCCGCAACCGCCTGCGCGACGCTGCGCCGGCAAGCTCCGCACAGCGCTGAACACGCTTTGCGAAATTTGCACCGCAGCAACGCCGGGCGGATATAATCTCGCCCGGGCCGGCCTATCGCCGGCCGCAGCAGGATGACGTCCATGACCATGCCCCCGAACCTCGCCAACATGCAGTCGAAGATGGGCGCCGCCGTTCGCGCGCACTGGAAGGCATTTCTGTTCGAAGGCATCGTGCTGGTGGTCCTCGGCCTCGCCGCAATCGTCGTGCCGCCAGTCGCCAGCATCGCCGTCACCGTCATGCTGGGCTGGATGTTCCTGATCTCGGGCGTCGCGGCGCTGGCCATGACCTTCTGGGCGCGCCAGTCGCCGGGCTTCGTGTGGTCGCTGATCTCCGCTTTGCTCGGCATCGCCGCCGGCATCATCCTGCTGGCCAAGCCCGCCGAAGGCACGCTGACCCTGACCGTCGTGGTCGGAATCTATTTTCTGGCCGAGGGCGTCGCGACCATCATGTACGCGCTGCAGCACCGCAAGGAATTGTCCGAGCGCTGGAGCTGGATGGCGTTTTCAGGCCTGATGGACATCGTGATCGCGTTCTTCATCATCACCGGCCTGCCCGGCTCCGCCGCCTGGGCCATCGGCCTGCTGGTCGGCATCAATCTGGTGATCGGCGGGTCATCGCTGATCGGCATGGCGCTGGCCGCGCGCAACAAGGCGTGAAGCGTAGGGTGGCAAAGCGCAGCGTGCCCACCAGCCTGAAGCGATCAAGAAGTGGTGGGGCACGGCGCTAGCGCGCCTTTGCCAACCCTGCAGCAGCCGTTAGCAGCCCTTGCAGATACCCTTGATCATGCGATCGAGCTTGCGGTCCGCGGCATCGATATTGGCCGGATTGTCACGGCCGGATTCCGACGGCACGGCGTCACGAGTCGGCTGGCGATGGCCGATCGGCGCTTCCGGGATGGCGGCGGCGGAGGGCTGCTGCGTTCCGCGCACGGCAGGGGAGGACGGCGTCGCGCCCGGTGACAGGGCTTGTGCTTGCGCGCCGGCAATGACGGAGCCATGTCCCAGCATGGCCAGAGCAGCCGTCGCCAAGATCCATTTTTTCATTTCATTTCTCCGACATTGAATCGCATGGGTGGATCGCTCGCCGATCTCACGCACCCTGTTCGCCCCGCGGCGGATAGTGGTGAACATCGCCACAGTAGTCCACCACACGATAGTCCGATTCCGCAGCGGCTTCAGCGTCCGTCGCGCGATTTGTCGCTGCATCGCCGGACAAATATTCGGGACCGATCGGCGCCTTGCCGAAGCCGCCGGGAATATCCAGCACGTAATCCGGCTGGCACAGCCCGGAGACGCGGCCGCGCAATGCACGCATCAGGGCCTGCCCCTCGGCAATGGTGGTGCGCAGGTGCGCGGTGCCGGGCGCGAGATCGCCGTGATGGAGGTAATACGGCTTGATGCGGCACTCGACGAAGCCGCGCATCAGGGCTTCCAGCGTCACTGCATCATCGTTGACGCCGCGCAACAGCACGGTCTGGCTGACGAGCGGAAGTCCGGCATCCGCGAAGCGAGCGATCGCCCTGCGCGCATCCATGGTGAGTTCGCGCGGATGGTTGGCATGCAGCGCCACCCAGGTCGTGGCGCCGGTGACCCGGAGCGCGGCGACCATGTCCGCGGTCACGCGGCCGGGATCAGCGACCGGCACGCGGGTGTGCAGCCGGATGATCTTCACATGCGGGATCGCGGCAAGGTCCTGCATGATCTCCGCCATGCGGCGCGGCGACAGCATCAGGGGATCGCCGCCGGTGAGGATGACTTCCCAGATCTCGCCGTGGGCGCGGATGTAGTCGAGCGCGCCCTGATAGGCCTCGCGCGACAGCGACGTCTCCTTGCCCGGCCCGACCATCTCGCGGCGGAAACAGAACCGGCAATACACCGCGCAGACATGCACGAGCTTGAACAGCACGCGGTCGGGATAGCGATGCACGATGCCGTCCACCGGCGCATGGGTGTGATCGCCGATCGGGTCGGCGTTCTCGCCGGGATGCACGGTCAGTTCGTTGGCCTGCGGGATGTATTGCCGCGCGATCGGATCAAAGGGATCGTTGGCGTCGATCAGGGCCGCAACCGCGGGCGTCACCGCCACGGCATAGCGCGCGGCCACCTGCTCCAGCGCCCCGAGCGCGGTGTCGGACGCCAGGCCGTGGGCGACCAGTTCGGCCGGCTGCCGCAGCGTTGCAGCAGGTATCACGCGCTTATTCATGACGCGTCCGCCGGCGGCGTCCACACCACCTGGTCGATCCGCGTGGCGCCGGAGGCCAGCATCACCAGCCGGTCGAAGCCGAGCGCCACGCCCGAGGCCGGCGGCATCTGCGCGACGGCTACGAGAAACTCCTCGTCGAGCGGATAGCGCTCGCCGTAGCGGCGCTGCTTTTCGTCCATCGCCTCGGTAAAGCGGCGGCGCTGCTCCGCGGCGTCGGTGAGTTCGCCAAAGCCGTTCGCCAGCTCGACGCCGCAGGCATAGATCTCGAACCGCTCGGCAACCCGCGGATCTCCGTGCTTGGTCCGCGCCAGGGCCGCTTCCGGCGCGGGATATTCGAACAGTACGGTCATTCGGCCCTGCCCCAGGTGCGGCTCGACATGCTCGACCAGCCCCTTGCTGTAGATGTCCGACCAGGTGTCGTCCTCGCTGACCCGCACGCGGCCGGCCGTGGCCGCCGCCAGGGCGGCGCGATCGCCCTCGGCGCCTGCGATGGTGGCCAGCAGGTCGATTCCTGCGAAGCGATCGAACGCGGCGGCGACCGTCAGCAATTCCGGCTCGGCGAACGGGTCGGCCGCCCGGCCGCGAAAGGCAAATCGGCCGATGCCGGTGGTCTGCGCCGCGCGTGCGATCACCACCACGGCGTCGGTCATGACGGCCTCATAGGTCTCGTTGGCGCGGTACCATTCCAGCATGGTGAATTCCGGTAGATGCCGGTCGCCGCGTTCGCGGTCGCGAAACACCCGGGCAAATTCGAAGATCTTCGTTTCGCCCGCCGCCAGCAGTTTCTTGGCGGCAAATTCCGGCGAAGTGCGAAGGTAGCGCGGCAAGCGCGTGCCGTCGCCGCCGACCAGTTCGGTCCGCGGCGCGTGCAGATGGGTCTCGTTGCCCGGCGATACCGCCAGGATCGCGGTTTCCACCTCGGTAAAGCCCTGCTGGCCGAACCAGGCCCGGGTGGCCTGGGTCACGGCGCCTCGCGCCTGCAGGAACGGCCGGCGGTCCTGGTGCCGGGCGGGGCTCCACCACGGCGACGGCTGGTCGTTTCCGCTCATGACCGTGCCGCCTCCGGGACCGCAAACTGCTGGCATCGGCGGGCAAAATCAGTATGTTGCAGCCGGAAACTGCTTCGCTGGCCACGGGACATCGCTGCCCTGATCGGTCCCGGACCCGAACCTGAGGAAACATCTTTGAAAGTCATCGCCAGTTCTATTCGCAAGGGCAACGTCATCGAGCAAGAGGGCAAGCTCTACGTGGTTCTGTCCGCCGAGAACATCCATCCCGGCAAGGGCACCCCGGTCAGCCAGATCGAAATGCGCCGCATCAGCGACGGCGTGAAGATTTCGGAGCGCTACAAGACCACGGATGCCGTGGAAAAGGCGACCATCGAGGACCAGAACTTCAACTACCTCTACAAGGACGCCGACGGCTTCCACTTCATGAACAACGACAATTACGACCAGGTCCAGGTGCAGAAGGACGTCATCGGCGATGCCGAGCCCTATCTGCAGGAGAACATGACCGTAAAGCTGTCGCTGCACGGCCTCGTCCCGGTGGCGATCCAGATGCCGCAGCGTGCCACCCTCGAAGTGGTCGACACCGAGCCGGTGACCAAGGGCCAGACCGCATCGTCGTCCTACAAGCCCGCGATGCTGTCCAACGGCGTCCGCACCAACGTGCCGCCCCATGTCGGCACCGGCACCCGCATTGTCGTGCTGATCGAGGACGGCTCGTATATCGAGCGCGCGAAGGACTAAACGCCGTTGGCGTAATCGAAAGCCAAAATCACAAAATCAAAGCTCCGGGTGCTTGATCGCAGCCGGAGTTTTCCGTTGTGAAGCAGCAAAAGCCCGAAGAAATCCCGCGGGAGTTAACGTAATCCCAACTGTGGAAGCGTTTTCCGCAGCCATTGCGATAGCCGTTCATCGCTTCAAGTCGATTTCAGCGGTATTGAACTGCCGCCTGGACAAATGGTCGTTGGCACGCGGTGGCACGATGAATTCGATCTTCTTCTGGTTTTTTCTCTCCCGGACCGGGCGTATCAGCCGTTTGGAATTCCGGTTGGGCTATCTCGGTCTGCTCGCCGTCAATGTTGTCTTGACGAGGATGGTTGATTACTTCGTCTTCTACGGAAGATCCGGGTTCGCGAGTCCGTGGGATAGGTCCGCACTAGATCACGCGATGATCTTTCCATTGCTGTCCGTCACGATCATCCTGTTCTGGCCGTTCGTCGCCGTTTTCATCAAACGTCTTCATGACATCAACCTCTCGGGTTGGTGGTGGTTTGGGACGCTCGCCATCCCTTTTGTGGCCGCGATAGTCCGTTTGTCCCCAACGACCGGTTTTATCATCATGCTTGTTGTTCTTGGTTCGCTGTCGGGATCGAACGGGCCGAACAGGTTCGGCCCGCCTCCGCCCCGGCTGCGGAGCCGGTTTCAGCGAGAGCCGCGATAAGCCTCAGAGCGCGAAGGACTCCAGGCACCCGGCCGTCATCGCCGGCTTGACCGGGCGACCCAGTATTCCAGAGCGATCGTGATCCATCACTGACGCCCTGGAATACTGAGCCACCCGCTTTCGCGGGTGGTAACAGCTGAGGATGTTGCGCGGGCTTGTGCCCTCGCCCCGCCCCGATCACGGCGCTAGACTGCCGCCATGACCCAGATCGATTCACGCTTTTCCCGTCGCGCGCTGCTGATCGGTGCCGCGACCGCGCTTGCCTTGCCCGCAGCTCACGCCGCACCCGCCGGCTTCGATGCCTGGCGCGACGGTTTTCGCGCCAAGGCGCTCGCCAAGGGCGTATCGGACGCGACCTATGCCCGCGTGATGGGGCGCATCGAGCCGGACATGTCCGTGTTCAAATCGATGCAGAAGCAGCCGGAATTCAACGAGCAGATCTGGCAATACGTCAACCGCCGCGCCTCCGACTGGCGCATCATCGCCGGCAAGGACGCGCTGCGGAAGAACACCGGCGTGTTCGACCGCATCGAGCGCGACTTCGGCGTCGAGCGCGGCACGCTGCTGGCGCTGTGGGGCGTCGAGTCCGCCTATGGCGATCCGCTCGTGCAGCAGAACCATATGCGGCCGGTGTTTCCCTCGCTGGCGGCGCTGGCGTGGAACGAGCCGCGCCGCCGCAGCTACTGGGAAACCGAACTGATCAACGCGCTGAAGATCGTCGACAAGGGCTGGGGCACGCCCGACGAGATGCGCGGCTCCTGGGCCGGCGCCATGGGGCATACCCAGTGGATGCCGGAGGTCTGGCTCAATGTCGGCATGGACTACGACCGCGACGGCAAGGTCTCGCCGTTCGGCAAGCCTGATGACGCGCTCGGCTCCAGCGCGCGCTTCCTGGTCAACCGCGGCAAATATCCGCGCGGCGAACACTGGGGCTACGAGGTCCGCGCCGACGGCGGGGCGTCGTCGGACGCGCGCCGCAGCTTCGCCGCCTGGTCATCCGCCGGCGTCACCCGCGCCGACGGCCAGCCGTTTCCGCAGCCGGAGGCCGGCGCCAAATTGTGGATCCCGGTGCAAGGCGGCCCGGCCTTCCTGCTCGGCCAGGGTTTCTACGCCGTGCGCAGCTACAATCCGTCGATGAACTACGCGCTGGCGATCTGCCATCTCGGCGACCGGATTTTGGGCGCGCCGCCCTTCATCCAGCCCTTCCCCGGATCCGAGCGCATTTTGACCTTGGCCGAAGTCCAGGAAGTCCAGACCCGCCTCACCCGTGCCGGTTTTGATACCGGCGGCACCGATGGCCGCGTCGGCAACGACACGATGAAAGCCGTACGGGATTTCCAGGCCAAGGCGGGCTTGCCGACGGACGGCTATGCCGGGCTGAAGGTGCTGGCGCGATTGCGGCAAGGCGGCTGATACATCTGAAACCTGTCCCCTCTCCCGCTTGCGGGAGAGGGTTAGGGAGAGGGCGCCACAACGGCGGCCTTCCTTGTGGCGGCCCCCACCCCGGCCCTCCCCCGCAAGCGGGAGAGGGAGAAGAGGCCGCGCGTCGCTGCTTACCGGATCATCTTCGGCCCCGGATCCGGCACAGCCACATCAATCACCCGCATCTGCACGCGCTCCGTGCCCTGGTAGCGGTCGACCGTCAGCGAACCCGCGACGTGAACAAGTTGCCCGCGCTGCTGTTGCAGCGCGTTGCCGAGTTTCTGGCCGATCGAGCGGAAGGCGATGCCGTTGACGATGGCGCCGTCGCTGGCTTTGAGGCGCAGCCGCAGATGGGCCTGGCCAACCTCGTCCACATACATCAGTTGATGCGACGGCAGCGCTATCACCGGCTCGGGGTTGGCCTGCCCGAACGGGCCGGCGCGGTTCAGGGTGTTGACGAGATCCGTGGTCACACCGCGCGCGGTGACGGCGCCGTCGATGAACAGCTCCTTCTCGTTGCGCGACTTGCCGACATCGGCGGCCAGCGCGCTTTCGATATAGGCGCGGAATTCGCCGAGCCGCTCCTTGCGCAGCGTGACACCCGCGGCCATGGCGTGGCCGCCCCCCTTCACCAGCAAGCCGTCGGTCACAGCCTGGCGCACCGCCTTGCCGATATCGACGCCGGAGATCGAACGGCCAGACCCGGTGCCGATGCCGCCGGGCTCGAGCGCGATGGCAAAGGCCGGCCGCGCGAATTTTTCCTTCAGCCGCGATGCCACCAGGCCGACCACGCCGGGGTGCCAGCCCTCCGACGCCGCGACGATGACGCTGCCCTTGTCTTCCAACCCGAGCGACGCCAGCGCCTCGGCCTCGGCCTGCGCTTCTGCGGCCTGCTCGATGATACGGCGCTCGACATTGAGGCGATCGAGTTCCTGCGCGATTTTGGCAGCCTCCGAAACATCGCCCTCGAGCAGCAAGCGTACGCCGAGATCGGCGCGGCCTATGCGGCCGCCGGCATTGATACGGGGACCGAGCATGAAGCCGAGATGCCAGGCCTCCGGCGGGCCGTTGAGACGCGCGACGTCCATCAGGGCGGTATGACCGACATGATCGCGCCGGCGCAGCGCGATCAGGCCCTTGGCGACGAAGGCACGGTTGAGGCCGATCAGCGGCGCGACATCGGCCACGGTGCCGAGCGCCACGTGATGCAGCATGCCGAGCAGGTTCGGCTCGGGCATCTGGGCGGTCCAGAAGCCGCGCTGACGCAGTTCGCGGTTCACGGCCACCAGCGTCACCAGCACGAGACCGACGGCGGCAAGATGGCCGAGGCCGGAGATGTCGTCGAGCCGGTTCGGGTTCACCACAGCATCGACGTCGGGCAGTTCCTCGCCGGACTGGTGGTGGTCGATCACCACGACGGACATGCCGAGCTTCTTGGCTTCCGCCAGCGGTTCGAAGCTGGTGGTGCCGCAGTCGACGGTCACCAGCAGCGTGGCGCCGTTGCCCGCGAGCATGCGGATGGCGTCGATATTGGGTCCATACCCTTCGAAGATGCGGTCCGGAATATGGATCTGCGGATCGAGACCGCAATGGCGCAGATGCCAGGCCAGCAGCGCCGATGACGTCGCGCCGTCGACGTCGTAATCGCCGAAGATCGCGACCTTCTCGCCGCGCTGTGCGGCATCAGCGATGCGTTTCGCCGCGACCTCCATCTGGGTCACCGTGAAGGGATCCGGCATCAGATTACGGATGGTCGGATCGAGAAAGTCCTCGACGGCATCGAGCTCGACATGGCGGCCGGCGAGCAGCCGCGCCAGCATCTCCGGCAATTGATAACGCTGCACCATGGCCAGCGCCCGCGCAGCACCACGCTGGTCGAGCCGGTCACGCCAGATCCGGCCGGTGGCAGATTCGCGCACGCCGAGGAAGGCGGGATCAACGAGGTCGGGGATTTCGGTGGGCGGCGACATGCCCGAGACTTAAGCACGAAGCGGAGTCGAGGCAAATCCAGCACCGGTGATGGGCGTCCATTCTCCCTCGGTGTCAGCACCCCATCTTTTGAGCCAGTTCGCCAAAATCCTCGGCCACCACGTCCCATGCACCTTCGGCCCGGAAGTCATGGCTCTGGTGCGGGCCGTATTCGGTTGGACGAGCAACGAACCCCGTCATCAACCCGTATTTCTGCGCGGCTTCGAGGTCGCTGTTGTGCGCGGCGACCATCATGACCTCGGCGGGCTTCAGGTTCAGCAGCGCGGCGGCGCCGAGATAGGCCTGCGGGTCGGGCTTGTAGTGGGAAAACAATTCCGCGCTCATGATCAGGTCCCACGGCAGGCCGGCGAATTTCGCCATGTTGGTGAGCAGCGCGACGTTGCCATTGGAGAGCGGGCTGATGATGTATCTGGACTTGAGACGGGTCAGGCCGTCGACGCTGTCCGCCCACGGATGCAGCCGGTGCCAGCCGAGCGTCATGTAGTCCAGTTCATTCTCATGCAGACCCTCGATGCCAAGCACATCGACGATGTGTTCGAGCGATCGCCGGTGCAGTGTGTCGAGCTTGAGGAAGCCGCGCTCGGGATGATGACGGACCATGTCCATGGACGGCATGTAAGCCTGTCGCCAGGCATCGACCACGGCCGTCCAGTCGGCCTCGATGCCGCGTCTGATACCCCATGCGGTGAAATCTGCGATCAGGCTCGAGCGCCAGTCCACCACGGTGCCGAACACGTCGAAGACAAGCGCTTTGACGGCGGAGATGTCGCTCATGGTCCCGCTCCCTATGATATTTTTTTCTTGGTCGTCATTCCGGAGCGCATCTCGTGATGATGCGAACCCGGAAAGACGGCGAGTGGCAGCTACAGAATCTTCCGGTACTGCATGAAGCCGGAATTGTCGGCAACCTGATCGTACAACACGCGCGCCTGCGCGTTGTCGTTCTGTGTCAGCCAGTGCACGCGGCTGCAGCCGTCCGCCTTGGCCTTGGCATACACCGCCTCGATCAAAGCGCGGCCCACACCGAGGCCGCGAGCGCTGTTGTCGACGAACAGGTCCTGCAGATAGCAGTAGTCGCCGGGCGTCCATGACGAGCGGTGATAGAGAAACTGGACGATGCCCGTCAGCTTGCCGTTCACATAGGCGCCGAGCAGAAACATCTGTTCATTGGCATCGTGAAACCGCTTCCAGGCGGTGTCCGTCGCTTCCTGCGAAAGCGTTGCCTTGTAGAAGGTCAGATAACCCTGCCACAGCGGCTCCCAGGCGGCCCGTTCATCGGGGCCGACCGGGCGGATCTCGACATTCTCTGCTGTTGCCATCGCCTGCCGCTCAATCGAGGTGGAATTTTGCGAGCTGGCGATGCTCGCCCTTGATGATGCGGACGGTGCCGGTCACCGAACGCATCACGATGGTCTCGGTCTCGATCACGTCGCCGCGGAACTTGACGCCCGACAGCAGCGCGCCGTCGGTGACGCCGGTAGCCGCGAACAGACAGTCGCCCTTGGCCATGTCCTCGATCTGGTAGATCATCTTCGGATCAAGGACGCCCATCTTCAGCGCGCGTTCGCGCTTCTCGTCGGTGTCGAGGATCAGCCGGGTCTGCATCTGGCCGCCGATGCAGCGCAGTGCCACGGCCGCCAGCACGCCTTCCGGCGCGCCGCCGGTGCCGAGATAGATGTCGATGCCGGACTTGTCGGGATTGGTGGTGTGGATCACGCCGGCGACGTCGCCGTCGGGAATCAGGCGCAGCGAGGCGCCGGTGGCGCGGATCGCGTTGATCAGCGCCTCATGGCGCGGACGCTCGAGCACCAAAGCGGTGATCGCCGATACCGGCACGCCCTTGGCCTTGGCGAGACGCGCGATGTTCTCGGCCGGCGACGCATCAATATCGATGACGTTCTTGTCGTAGCCCGGGCCGATGGCGATCTTTTCCATGTAGACGTCGGGCGCATGCAGCAGCGTACCGCCGTCGGCCATCGCCAGAGTGGCGATTGAGCCCGGCATGTCCTTGGCGCACAGCGTGGTGCCTTCCAGCGGATCCACGGCGATGTCGACCTTGGGACCGGCATTGATGCCGACCTTCTCGCCGATGAACAGCATCGGGGCCTCGTCGCGCTCGCCCTCGCCGATCACGATGGTGCCGTCGATCGGCATTTTGTTGAGCTCGCGGCGCATCGCGTCGACGGCGGCCTGGTCGGCGGCCTTTTCCTTGCCGTGGCCGCGCAGGCGCGCAGCGGACACCGCGGCGCGCTCGGTCACGCGGACGATTTCCAGAGTCAGGATGCGCTCCAGCAACTGCTGCGGCGGAACGGTAATATGGGTGGACATCGGCTGGCTCCTTCAACGGTGGGCGGGTGGCCCCGCAAAACTCTTTACGCTTAAATTCAGTTCTTTTCGATCCGGATCACCTGGGGCTTGCCCGAGATGACCTTGTCGCCTTGCACCGCTTGCAATGCGCGGCGCATGGCATCCTCGGAGGTGGCGTAGGTAATCAGGATCACCGGCACCGGCGACGGCTTCGTCCCGCTGCCGACCGGCTCGATGCTGCCATTGGGATGGCGCTGCACAATGGATTCGAGGGAAATGTTCTGTTCGGCAAGGCGCGTGGCGATGCGAGCTGCAGTCCCCGCAAGATCGCGCGCCATCAGCCGGATGTAATAGCCGCCCTCGTGGCGCTCCATCGGGGCCTTGGTGGTGGGCTTCAGCTTGTCGACCGGCCGTGCGAACGGCAGCGCGCGCACGCCGCGTGCCACGTCGGCGATGTCGGCGAGCACCGAGGCCGCGGTCGCGGCGCCGCCGGCCCCCGGCCCTACCAGCGTGATCGGGGCAACGCCTGCGCCGTCGATGGTCACGGCATTGGTGACGCCCATCACCTGGGCGATCGACGACGACAGCGGCACCATGGTCGGATGCACGCGCTGCTCGATGCCTGTCGCCGTGCGCATGGCGACGCCGAGCAGCTTGACGCGGTAGCCGAGTTCGGCAGCAGCCTTCAGATCGGCGGCGGCGATCGACGAGATGCCTTCCACATAGACGGCGTTCTGCGCGATCCTGGTGCCGAAGGCGAGACTGGCGAGGATCGCCAGCTTCTGCGCGGTGTCGTGGCCATCGACGTCGAAGGACGGTTCGGCCTCGGCGTAACCGAGCCGCTGCGCGTCCTTGAGGCATTCCTCGAAGGACAGCCCTTCAAGCTCCATTCGCGACAGGATGTAGTTGCAGGTGCCGTTGAGGATGCCGTAGACGCGTTGGATATCGGTCCCGGCCAGGCCTTCACGGATGGTCTTGATGACGGGAATGGCGCCGGCGACGGCCGCCTCGTAGTTCAGCGCACCACCATGCTTTTCGGCCAGCGTCGCGAGCTTCAGCCCGTGCTTGGCGATCAGCGCCTTGTTGGCGGTGACCACCGACTTGCCGGCCGACAGCGCCGCCGAGATCGCCCCGAGCGCAGGATCGCCGTCGCCGCCCATCAGCTCGACGAAGCAATCCACGTCGGGATGCTGGGCGACCGCCAGAGGATCCTTCGCCCAGTCGATGCCGCGCAGGTCGACATTGCGCTTCTTGGCCTTGGAACGTGCGGTGACGGCGACGACCTTGACGCCGCGGCCGCAGCGCGCGGCCAGCACGTCGCCCTGTTGCTCGATGAGACGGACAACCTCGGCACCAACGGTGCCGAGACCCGCGATACCCACTCTCAGGGGTGCGACCATAACGCTTCAGACCTATCGGACGAATTCTTGATGGGGCGGGACCGGTTCGGAAACCGTCGGCCGGTTTTCGCGATCACGCCTATCGCCGGGTGGCGAGAGGAACCACGTTGTGCAACGTTTCCAGCCCGGTTTCAAGGAACCGGCGAACGCCACGCGCGGCCTGGCGGATGCGCTGTTCGTTCTCGACCATGGCAACGCGGACATAGCCCTCGCCGTGCTCGCCGAAGCCCACGCCGGGCGACACCACCACGCCGGACTTTTCGACCAGCAGCGTAGCGAACTGCATGGAGCCGATCTCGCGGAATTTCTCCGGCAGCGGCGCCCAAGCGAACATCGAGGCCTCCGGCGACGGAATGGTCCAGCCGGCGCGGCCAAAGCTCTCCACCAGCGTGTCGCGACGCTTGCGATAGGTGTCGCGCATCTCCTTGATGCAGTCGTCCGGGCCGTTCAGCGCCGCGGTGGCGGCCACCTGCACCGGCGTGAAGGCGCCGTAGTCGAGATACGACTTCACCCGCGCCAGCGCCGCGATGATGCGCTCGTTGCCGACCGCAAAACCCATGCGCCAGCCGGCCATGGAATAGGTCTTCGACATCGAGGTGAATTCGACGGTGACGTCCATGGCGCCCGGCACCTGCAGCACCGAGGGCGGCGGGTTGGCGTCGTTGAAATAGACCTCGGCATAGGCCAGGTCCGACAGGATGTAGATCTCGTGCTTCTTCGCGAAGGCGACGAGGTCCTTGTAGAAATCCAGGCTGGCCACCTTGGCGGTCGGGTTCGACGGATAACAGACCACCATCGCGATCGGCTTCGGGATCGAATGCTGGATCGCGCGTTCGACCGCGGAAAAGAAGTCAGGCGTCGGGTCCGACGGCACCGAGCGGATCACGCCGCCCGCCATCAGAAAGCCGAAGGCGTGAATCGGGTAGCTCGGATTCGGCACCAGCACGACGTCGCCGGGCGCGGTGATGGCCTGGGCGACGTTGGCGAAGCCTTCCTTGGAGCCGAGCGTGGCGACGATCTGGGTATCCGGGTTCAGCTTGACGCCGAAACGGCGGGCGTAATAGGCCGCCTGGGCCTTGCGCAAGCCGGTGATGCCGCGCGAGGACGAATAGCCGTCGGTGCGCGGCTTGCCGAGGGTTTCCTTCAGCTTTTCCAGCACATGCGGCGGGGTCGGCAGGTCCGGATTGCCCATGCCCATGTCGATGATGTCGGCGCCCGAATTGCGCGCGGCGGCCTTGGCCCGGTTGATCTGCTCGAACACATAAGGCGGCAGGCGGCGGATGCGGTAGAATTCTTCCATGGGACTCGGGCTCCGGGACCGCGTCATCGCGCGGTTGAATCGCGCCTTTTTAGCACGGAAGCCCGGCAGTACCAGCCACGCCGGGCGGTTTCGGTCACTTCGCGGCGGGTTTTGCCGGCGTCGCGACAGCCTGCCGGTCGCGGGCGGCGATCAGCTCTTTTTCGATCTTGGCCTGCTCCGCGGGCGCCATGGTGGTATCGTCGCGCGAGGCCGGCATGTCATGGACCGGCAGATAGGTCCCGGGCTCAGAGGGGCGCGCCGGAACGCCGGCAGGCGTTCCCACCATCGGCAGGTCGGCAACCGTCGACGCGCAGCCGCCCAACGACAGCGCCAGCAGTGTGACTGCCATGGCCGATGCCGCCGTCCGCGCCGCCATCCCTACGATCCCTACGCCCGTCACGTCACGACCCACATTGTATCGAGGATAAATCTCACCGGTGGCACAAAGCCGAGCCAACCTTATTGGCTGCAGAGGATTAACACCCGGGAAACCCGGACTGGCTTGGGTGCTCAATGTGACAGAAGCAAGACCTCGTCGCAGTGCAGCACATCGAATCCTGCGGCTGCAATGAAAACTGTGCCATCATCGCGTCCAAGGCGACCCTTTGTCGCCGAATCCCTGAGGAATGCTGCCGCGCCATGACCGAAGTCGCCCGAGAGCCCCACAAACCGGATCCGACCAGCGCCAGGCCAGCCGACTCGGCCGGGACCCCGTTCGACCCGCAGGCCTTCGCCCTCAACATGGCCCGCGCGATGGAGAACGGCGGCAAGGCACTGGCCGCCTATCTGCAGCCACAGCAGGCTGAGCCGCGCACCCAGCCGCCCGGCGAGATGACCGAGTTGATCAAGACCCTCAGCACTGTGGCCAATTACTGGCTGTCGGACGAGAAGCGCGCCGCCGACCTGCAGATGAAGCTCGGCAAGGCCTATCTCGACCTGTGGGGAACGGCGATGCGCCGTATGGCCGGCGAAGCTGCCGCCAGTGTCGCGCCACCGCCGCGCGACAAACGTTTCGCCGATCCGGAATGGAAGTCTAACCAGTTTTTCGACTTCGTCATGCAGGCCTATCTGATGACGACGCAATGGGCGCACGACCTGGTCAAGGACGCCGAGGGGCTCGATGCGCACACGCGCAAGAAGGCCGAATTCTACGTCCAGCAGGTCACCAATGCGTTGTCGCCGTCGAATTTCGTGCTGACCAATCCGGAGGTGCTGCGCGAGACCGTGACGTCGAACGGCAGCAACCTGATGCGCGGCATGACCATGCTGGCCGAGGACATCGAGGCCGGCCGCGGCGCGCTGCGCATCCGGCAGTCCGATCCGAAGAACCTCGAGGTCGGCGTCAACATGGCAACGACGCCCGGCAAGGTGATCTTCCAGAACGACATCATGCAGCTGATCCAGTATGCGCCGGCAACGGAAGACGTGCTGCGCACGCCGCTGCTGATCGTGCCGCCGTGGATCAACAAGTTCTACATCCTCGATCTGAAGCCGGAAAAATCCTTCATCAAATGGTGCGTCGATCAGGGCCTCACAGTGTTCGTGATCTCCTGGGTCAACCCCGACAAAAGCCTCGGCCACAAGACCTTCGAGGACTACATGAAGGACGGCCCGCTTGCGGCGATGGACGTCATCGAACGGGCCACCGGTGAGATGACCGTGCACACCATCGGCTACTGCGTCGGCGGCACCCTGCTCGCCTCGACGCTGGCGTGGCTGGCCGACAAGCGCCGCGTCCGCGTGGCGTCGGCCACGTTCATGGCGGCGCAGGTCGACTTCACCCATGCGGGCGACCTCATGGTGTTCGTCGACGAGGACCAGATCGCGGCGCTGGAAAAGGACATGCAGGCGTCCGGGGTGCTGGACGGCAGCAAGATGGCGATGGCGTTCAACATGCTGCGCTCCAACGACCTGATCTGGTCCTACGTGGTCAACAACTACCTCAAGGGCAAGGCGCCGTCGGCCTTCGACCTGCTGCACTGGAACAGCGATGCCACGCGGATGCCGGCCGCCAATCATTCCTTCTATCTGCGCAACTGCTACCTCGACAACAAGCTGTCGGCCGGCAACATGGTCATCGACAACACCCGCCTCGACCTCTCGAAGGTCAAGGTGCCCGTCTACAATCTCGCCACCCGCGAGGATCACATCGCGCCGGCGGAGTCGGTGCTGTATGGCTCGCAGTTCTTCGGCGGCCCGGTGAAATATGTCCTGTCGGGCTCGGGCCACATTGCCGGCGTCGTC
>JBEVEC010000023.1:0-11365 GCA_040512975.1 Tardiphaga sp.
GCGATTGCGGCATCGTTACCGTGCTCGACGGCCACCCCGCCACGCTCGGCTGGATCGGCAGCGTCTGCGGCCATCGCCTGGAAGCCTTGGGCGTCGAACGTTTCGGCCAGACCGGCACCATCGCCGACCTCTACCGCCACCACGGCATCGACGCCAACGGCATCGTGGATGCTGCGGAAGCCCTCAGCGGCGTCCCGGTGCTGCACCGGAAGATGGCGGTGTAGGCGGCCGCACCAGCCGCGGCCTGCCCCCTCTCCCGCAAGCGGGCGAGGGGGCCGGCTGCCGGTGCCGCGGGCGCCGTGCTTCCCGGCTCAAAACGCCTTGAACGTGATGATCGTGTGCGTGTCCTGGATCCCCGGGATCGTCTGCACCTTCTCATTGACGAAATGGCCGATATCCGTCGCGTTATCGACGTAGAACTTCACCAGCAGATCGAAATGCCCCGCCGTCGAGTAGATCTCCGAGGCGATCTCGGCTTCGGCGATGGCGTTGGCGACGGCGTAGGACTGGCCAAGCTTGCACTTGAACTGGACAAAGAAGGGGACCATCGGGGCTCTCCGGGCAGCTGGATCTCGGTCGATTTGCGCGCCATCAAGCCCAAAACAGGTGGGTGTGGCAAGCCGCCCGTCGGGCACGGCACCTTGTCGCTTCAGGGCTGTCGGGCTACCACTGGCGCTGCCCGCTTTCCCTTGATCCCGCGCGAGTTTTTGCCATGCCCACGCCGATTGCGCTGACCATTGCCGGCTCTGATTCCTCGGGCGGCGCGGGGATCCAGGCCGACCTCAAGACCTTCGCAGCACTCGGCGTGTATGGCGCCTCGGCGATCTCGGCGCTGACGGCGCAGAACACCAAGGGCGTCATCAGCATTCATCCGGTGCCGGCCGATTTCGTGTTCGCGCAGATCGACGCGGTGTTCGTCGATCTTGCCGTCAACGCCGTCAAAATCGGAATGGTGGCGCAGCGCGACGTCATCGAAACCATCGCCGCCAGCCTGGCGCGCTGGCAGCCAAGGCACGTGGTGCTGGACCCGGTGATGGTCGCGACCTCCGGCGACCGCTTGTTGGCGCCCGACGCCATCGACGCGCTGCGCCACGTGCTGATCCCCCGCGCCGATATCATCACGCCGAACCTGCCGGAGGCGGCGGCGCTGCTCGACGAAGCGGTGGCCGAAACCGAAAGCCATATCGAGGACCAGGGCAGACGCCTGTTGTCGCTCGGTTGCAAATCCGTGCTGATCAAGGGCGGCCATGGCAGCGGCGCGGAGAGCACCGACTACTTCATCGCCGCCGACCGCGTCATCGCCCTGCCGGCGCCGCGCGTCGCCACCAAGAACACTCACGGCACCGGCTGCACGCTGTCGTCGGCTATCGCCGCAGGATTGGCGAAAGGTCAGGACCTGGAAACCGCCGTGCGTGCCGCCAAGGATTTCGTCTCCGCCGCCATCGCCGCCGCCGACCGCTTCAGCGTCGGCCATGGCCACGGCCCGGTGCATCACTTCCACGCGTTCTACTAGAGCCCGCCTAGATCCCCGCCTGTGTTTCCAGCCGCTCGTTCAGCTTGGCATCGACCACATCGACGGTGCGGTCGATATGGGCGTTGGGCATGCCGAGATCGTGCGAGATCAGCTTCACCAGCAGGTCGACGCGCTCGATGAACGGCGCGCCGCCGGCGATCGCCCGCGCCGCCGAGGACGGCTTCAGCAGGCTTTCCGCCGCCTTGGCGTATTTTTCGAACGGCACCTGGTCCTGCGGATCGGCGCCGAGGCGGCGCGCGATGGCGTCGACGTGGTCGTAGATCGATCGCGAGACGGCGAGGTCGCCATGCACCGCGTCGCGGATCGATTGCGGCTCCTCCGGCGTGATGCAGCGGTAATTGCCGGTCAGCAGCATCGACCATTTGGCCAGTGGCACGAACAGCGAGTCGAACACCTTGAGCTTGACCGGCACGTCCTGGCCGTCGAGCCGGACCGCGTCGATATCGGCTTCCAGTTCGCGCAGCAGGTCGTTATGGGCAGCATCGGCAAAGGCCGCCGCCTTGAAATTGGTCGGCAGGCCGACATGCAGCACGTTGGCGGCGTCCTCCGGCGGACGGAAGGCCTGCGGATCGGGCGAGCACAGCGTCACCAGCCCCGGCATGAAGCGCTCCCACACCGTGGCATTGGTATAGGCCTCCTCGAGGTCGATGTCCTCCAGGCCGGGGATGCGCTTCAGATAGGGCAGCGGCGGCATGTTCATGATCGACAAGCAGGGCAGCTTGGCCGCCGCGATCTTGATCATCAGCACCCGGATGGTGTGGTTGGTGTATTGCGGCTCCTGCATCGCCAGGCCGACCAGGTCGTAGCGCGACAGATCGACCTTGTCGGGCGTGGTGGCGTCGAGACCGCCCGGCAGGTCGCGCGAGAAGATGGCGCGGTGGGTCGGCTCGTCGCGCAGCTTGATGCGGACTTCGGTGCCGTCGCGGTTGATGAGTTCGGCGGTCTTCTTGCGGCACACCAGGGTCACGTTGTGACCGGCCATCAGCAGCTTGGTGGCCAGCAGCGAACCGTAGGAAGCCCCAAGAATGAGGATATTGCGCGCCATGGTGTTTCGTCCCCGATGTTGCGACGCCAGATCTAGCGTCTGGTGTTCTTCTGATTGTTGACGCCGATACTACGCGATTGCGGCGCGCCGATCTACAGTTGTGGTCGCCCACCATGCCCTGCACCCGCCGGACAGGGGATGACAGCCCGCCTGCGACACCATGTCGTCCATCTGTCATGGCGGCTTGATATCAGCCGAACAGCAAGAGAAGCGTCCGATTCCATGGCGCACCTGCTGGACGGAAGGGCCGATGACGTCGCTGGACCTCGATAAATCCATTGTCGAAACCGCCTATGCGCGCTGGGCGCCGATCTATGACGCAGTGTGCGGCCCGGTGATGCTGAAGGGCCGCCGCGCCGCGGCGGAAGCCGCGCGCGGCGTCGGTGGCAAGGTGCTGGAAGTCGGCGTCGGCACCGGGCTGTCGTTCGACGACTATGATGCGAGCACCGAGATCACCGGCATCGACCTCAGCGCGCCGATGCTCGCCAAGGCGCGCGCCAAGATGGCCAGCGGGCGCTATCCATGGGTCAAGGACGTCCGCGAGATGGACGCCCACGCCATGAGCTTTGCGGACGCGACCTTCGACTGCGTCGTCGCGCAGTTCGTCATCACGCTGGTGGAAAATCCCGAGCAGGTGCTGTCGGAATGCCACCGCGTGGTAAAGCCTGGCGGCCGCATCATCCTGGTCAATCACCTCTATTCCGAGAAGGGCCTCGCTGCCGCCGTGGAGCGCTGGGCCGCGGTGAAGACTCGGGCGCTTGGCCTGCGTCCGGAATTCCCCTTCGCGCGGCTGCAGGCATGGTCGCATTCCAACGCCGAGTCGATCCTCGTCGAGCGTCGCAAGGTGGCGCCGTTCGGCATCTATACCCTGGTGACCTTTGAGCGAACCGCGGCGGCGCTGGCGGCGTAAATCGTCATGGCGGTGTCATGCAAATCAGCTAGCTGCTCGACATGGAAAGAGACGTGATGAGTGAAGGCAACGAAAAGCGCTTTCGCACCTTGTTCATCTCCGACGTGCACCTGGGGGCACGGGGATCGCAGGCCGAACGCCTGCTCGATTTCCTCCGCACCCACGACGCCGACACCATTTATCTCGTCGGCGACATCGTGGACGGCTGGGCGCTGAAGTCCGGCTGGCACTGGCCGCAATCCCATAACGACTTCGTGCAGAAGATGCTGCGCAAGGTCCGCAAGGGCGCCCGGGTGGTTTACATCCCCGGCAATCACGACGAATTCCTGCGCAATTACTACGGCACGCATTTCGGCGGCATCGAGGTCGTCGAGACCGCAACGCATCTGGGCGCCGACGGCAAGAAATATCTCGTCATCCACGGCGACATCTTCGACCTCGTGGTGCAGAACGCGCGCTGGCTCGCCCATCTCGGCGACAAGGCCTACGACTTCGCGATCCAGATGAACCGCTTCGTTAATGCCTGCCGCCGCCTGTTCGGCTTTCCCTACTGGTCGCTGTCGAAATGGGCCAAGATGAAGGTCAAGAACGCCGTCAACTACATCGGCGCCTTCGAGGAGACGCTGGCCGGCGAGGCGCGGCGGCACGGCGCCGACGGCGTGATTTGCGGCCACATCCACTACGCCACCATCCGCGACGAGCACGGCATCCGCTACATGAATTGCGGCGACTGGGTCGAAAGCTGCACGGCACTGGCCGAGCATGAGGACGGCCGCTTCGAGATCATCACATGGACCGTGCCGGTGCAGCGCACCGCGGCAACGCCTGCCCTCACCGCGAAGGTCGCCGCCTGATGCGCATCCTGATCGCCACCGACGCCTGGCACCCGCAAGTCAACGGCGTGGTGCGGACACTGACGATGATGTCGGAGGCGGCAAGGCGGTTCGGGGTCGAGGTCAACTTCCTGACGCCGCAGGAATTTCGCACCTTCGCGTTGCCGAGCTACCGCGACCTTCGCGTCGCGATCCCGCACCGGCGCAAGATCGCCCGGCTGATCGAAGCGGTGAAGCCCGACAATATCCACATCGCCACCGAAGGCCCGATCGGCTTTGCCGTGCGCGCCTATTGCCGCCGCCGCAACATTCCCTTCACCACCAGCTTTCACACGCGCTTTCCCGAATACATCTCCGCGCGGTTTCCGATTCCGGAGTCATGGATCTGGGCCGGGCTGCGTCGCTTCCACGGCGCCAGCTCCGCGGTGATGGCGGCGACGCCGGCGCTGGCCACCGAGCTGCGCGAGCGCGGCTTCCGCAACGTGGTGCTGTGGCCGCGCGGCGTCGATGGCACGCTGTTTCATCCGCGCGAAGCCGAGGCCAGTCACGCCAAACCGGTGTTTCTGTCGGTCGGCCGCGTCGCCGTCGAGAAGAACCTCGAGGCATTCCTGTCGCTCGATCTGCCCGGCACCAAAGTCGTGGTCGGCGACGGCCCCGCGCGCGCAGCGCTGCAGGCCAAATATCCCGACGCCGTCTTTCTCGGCGCGCTGCAGGGCGAGGCACTGGCCGCGGCCTATGCCGGCGCCGATGTGTTTGTGTTTCCAAGCAAGACCGACACCTACGGGTTGGTGCTGCTCGAGGCGCTGGCCAGCGGCGTGCCGGTGGCGGCCTTCCCGGTGACCGGGCCGCGCGACGTGATCGGCGCTGCGCCGGTCGGTGTGCTGTCGGAGGACCTGCGGCAGGCCTGTCTCGCTGCGCTGGCCATTGCCCCGCAAGCCTGCCTGGACTTCGCGGCGGGCCACACGTGGGATGCGTCAGCGCGGGCTTTCGTCAGCAATATCAGCAGCGTGCGCACCGAGATCGGCGGCAGCCCTGCGCCTGCGCCGAAGCACGGCCGGGTCGCTGCTTAAGTCGCAGCGTTGCTCGCGCGATCATGACTTGCCGGGTCGTCGTGCGGCGCGATAAAATACCGGCATGACAAACATCGACCTGCCGATCACCGCCGCCGATATCGACGCCGCCGCGCGCGTCATCGCGCCCTATGCCGTCCGCACGCCGTTGCTGCGCTCGCCGTCGCTGGATGCGCTGACCGGCGCCACGGTGTTTCTGAAGCCGGAAGTGCTGCAGCGGACCGGGTCGTTCAAATTCCGCGGCGCCTTCAACAAGCTGTCGTCGATTCCCGAGAGTGAGCGCGGTCGCGGCGTGGTGGCGTTCTCGTCGGGCAACCATGCGCAGGGCGTTGCCGCCTCCGCCCAGATCCTCGGTATGAAGGCGACCATCGTGATGCCGCTGGATGCGCCGGTGTCCAAGGTCGAGCGCACCAGGGGCTACGGCGCCGAGGTGATCCTGTACGACCGCGACAAGGAAGATCGCGAGGCCATCGCCCGCGATCTATCCAGCCGGACCGGCGCCACCGTGGTGCCGCCCTACGACGATCGGTTCGTGATGGCCGGGCAGGGCACCGTTGGGCGTGAGATCGCCGAGGACCTGGCGGCCATGAGCATCGTGCCCGATATCGTCTCTGCGCAAGCCTCCGGCGGCGGCCTGATCGGAGGCATCGCGGTGGCCGTGAAGGCGCGGTTTTCCGACGCGGAGATTGTGGTTGCGGAGCCGGCCGGCTTCGACGACCACGGCCTGTCGCTGCGCGCCGGCAAGCGCGTCGCCCACGGCAATCACGGCCGCACCATCTGCGACGCGCTGATGGCGCAGATCCCCGGCGAACTCACCTTTGCGGTCAACCAGCCCCTGCTGGCGCAGGGCGTCAGCGCCAGCGACGAGGAAGTCGGCCGCGCCATGGCCTTTGCCTTCCGCGATCTCAAGCTGGTGGTCGAACCCGGCGGCGCCGTCGCACTCGCCTGCCTGATGCACGGCCGCTACGACGCGCGCGGCAAGACCGCGGTCATCGTACTGTCCGGCGGCAATGTTGACGCGGATCTTTACGCGAAGATGATCCAGGCCTGAGCCCCTTCGTCGTCCCTGCGAATGCAGGGACCCAGACGGCGCGGAGTTGCGGCATTGCTGCCGGAGCGCTCATTGCCCGCCACCATGACGCTCAGGGATTATGGGTCCCTGCGTCCGCAGGGACGGCGCGCGCTGCAGCCCCTACGAGAAGAACGCGATCTTCTCGGCCTGCGTCATCTTGCGGATCGGCGCCAGCGTGTCATTCGCCGGTGCGTTCGGATTGGCGATGACGCCGTGGGCGATCAGTGCGGCGCCGAGCGAGGACGCGGCCGGTTCCGGCTGCTGTGCGACGAATGGCGCCGGCTCCGGCGCGAGCGCAGCTTCGGCGATCTGGGCCAGCGTCATCAGGTCGGTGTCGAGGGGAGCAACCGTCGCGGCAACAACCGGCTCCGCCGCGGGCTCTTGCGTCGCGACCGGAGCGTCGAACACATCGTCCGGATCGGGCGCCCCCATTTCGAGCGCGACCATGTCCAGCACTTCGAGATCGTGTTGGGCGTCGGCATCGAGCGTCGCTGTCGCGTCGTCCGGCGTCTCGGTTGCCGCTTCGGCCATGGTGGCCGCGAGATCAAAACTGGACTCCGCGATCGTCTCGGCCGACCCGGCCTCGGCGACGGTATCGACCATCGCCTCGGCAACGCTGTCATAGTCAACGCTTTCATCGGCAACGCTGTCGTGGACCACGGCGGTCTCGGCAACCGCTTGGGTCTCGATCGCCGGTTGGGCCTGAACCGCGGCCGCGGTCTCCACGACCGGCTCGCTCGCCGTCGTCTTGAACAGCGGCGTCACCGATGCCCGCGCTTCGGCGGTTTGCGGCGGCTCGGGCGCCACATGCGCCGGCTCGACAGACACAACCGTGGCGCCGCCCTCGGCGATCTGTTCGATCCGCTGCATCAGGACGTCGTAGCTCGCCAGCACCTCCTCGCGGCCGTTACCGGTCCAGGACTGCTGGCCGGCCTCGATCGCCTTCACCTGGGCATCGAGCAGATCGCAGATCCGGGTGTCGGCGCCGCATTCGCGCAGCGTCCAGGCGATCTCGCGGATGATGCGCGCGCCGTTGCGTGCGCCGGTCAGCGTCTCGTCGCTGTCGGCGCGGGGCATTGCCTCGATGGCGGTGGCCTTGGCTTGGCGCACCGCGGGGCGGATTGCGCCGAGGGCAGCAGTCATGCTCAGCGCCGGCGGCTGCTTCTGTGCGGCAAGATTGGCTTCCAGGCGCGTCACCGCCTCCAGCACCATATTGGTGTCGGCCGTGCGGTTGCGCTTGGCATATTCGGCCAGAAACCAGCGGCCGCGCGCGGTTTCCATGAAGGCTTCGCGAATCGCATCGTAATCGGCTTCGCCCGGCACCGTGGGGCGGGCGGAGATCGGCGACAGGGCAAATGCTTCTTCAGCCATCAGGCAACTCGTTGCGCGCCGCAGCGCGTTGTGTGTAACCGTCACCACGATCCCCGGCGAATCGCAGTTCAACCCATGATAACCCAATCTCCGGCCCATAGCGCGCCGCAAATCGGCCGCAAATTCGCGGCGCGGCTGGCGATGTTCTACGGCACCGTGTTCGGCTCAGGCGGCGTCTATATGCCGTTCTTCCCGGTGTGGTTGAAGGCGATCGGCATCGACCCTACCTGGATCGGTGCCACCATCGCGGTGCCGGCGATGACCCGGCTGACCACTTTGCCCTTCATCATCGGCGTCGCCGAACGCCGCCATGCGCTGCGCGCGGCGATGATCGCGTCGGCCGTGCTGACCATGATCGGTTTTTTCGCGATCGCCATGCTGCGCGATCCGTTGGCGATCCTGCTGGTGTTCATCTGCACCGCCTGTGTCTGGACGCCAATGGCGGCGCTGACCGACGGCTACGCGCTCAAGGGCGTGCTGCGCTACGGCCTCGACTACGGGCCGCTGCGGCTGTGGGGCTCGGCGGCCTTTGCCGTCGGGGCCCTGATCTGCGGCGCGATGGTCGGCGTCATCGCGGCGGTGCATCTGGTGTGGATCATCGTCGCGGCGATGACGCTGGGCGCGCTGGTCAGTTTCGGGCTGCAGCCGCTGGGCGCGCCGGTGGCCGACGGCACGCCGCTGTCGCGCGCGACCGAACTGCTCCGCGATCGCGGCTTCCTGGCCATCGCAGGCTCCGCGGCGCTGATCCAGGGCAGCCATGCCGGCTACTACACATTCGCCTCCATCACCTGGCAGGCGTCGGGCTATGGCGGCTTCACCATCGCGCTGCTGTGGACGGTGGGTGTTATCGCCGAGATCGTCGTATTCGCGCTGTCGTCGCGCCTGACGCTGAGGCCGCCCACGCTGGTGATGATCGGCGGCCTCGGCGCGCTGGTGCGCTGGTGCCTGACCGCGCAGGTACTGCCATTCCCGGTGCTGGTCGCGGTGCAGTTGATGCACGGCATGACCTTCGGCCTGACCCAGCTCGGCACCATGGCCCTGATGCTGCAGCACGTGCCGCAGCATGTGATGGCACGGGCGCAGGGGTATATCACCGCCTGCACGGGGTTGGTGATGAGCAGCGCCGCAGTGCTGTCAGGCGCGGTGTATGCGCGTTATGGCGACGGTGTGTATTATGTGATGGCGGCGTTGGGATTGAGCGGCGCGTGCGTGATGTGGTTTGGCAGGGGCCGCGCCGGAGCTCGTAGCCCCGATGGAGCGTAGCGTAATCCGGGACTCACAAAGTGTGTTCCGTCTGTCCCGGATTGCGCTGCGCTCCATCCGGGCTACGTCACACTATCCCCACAACTCCGGCTCCGGCGGATACACCGTGCTCTCGTCGTACCGCAATCCATCCTCGCGATCCTTCGCCAGCAACAACGGCCCATCGAGATCGACGAACCGCGCGGTCTGCGCGATCAGCATGGCCGGGGCCATCGACAGCGACGTCGCCACCATGCAGCCCACCATGACCTGCAGATCCATCGCCCGCGCGGCGTCGGCCATGGCCAGCGCCTCGGTGAGGCCGCCGGTCTTGTCGAGCTTGATGTTGACGGCGTCGTAGCGGCCGCGCAGCGCCTCCAGCGAGGCGAGGCCGTGCGCGCTCTCGTCGGCGCACACCGCGATCGGGCGGTGCACGTGCATCAGCGCGTCGTCCTGGCCCGCGGGCAGCGGCTGCTCGATCAGCGTCACGCCGGCGTTATGGCAGGCCTCGAAATGGGCGGCGAGGTTAGCCGGCGTCCAGGCTTCGTTGGCGTCGACGATCAACTCGCATTCCGGCGCGGCTTTTCGCACGGCGCTGATGCGCGACGCGTCGTCGTCGCTGCCGAGCTTGATCTTCAGCAAGGGACGGAAGGCCGCCTTGGCAGTAGCGGCGGCCATCGCCTCCGGCGTGCCGAGCGAGATCGTGTAGGCAGTGGTGCAGGGGCGCGGCACCGGACGCGACAACAGGTCCCAGATCCGTTCGCCGCGGCTCTTGGCCTCGAGGTCCAGCAGGGCGCAGTCGACGGCGTTGCGCGCGGCGCCGGCGGGCATCGCGGTCTGCAGCGCCAGCCGGTCGAGGCCGGCCGCGAGCGGCGCCTGCATCGCCAGGATCGCTGCCAGCGTCGCCTCCGGCGTCTCGCCGTAGCGCGCATAGGGCGTGCATTCGCCGCGGCCGGTCAGGCCGTCGCGGCTGACCTCGGCGATCACCACGACCGCTTCGGTCTTGGCGCCCCGGCTGATGGTGAAGGATCCGGCGATCGGCCAGTGCTCGATGCGCGCGGTCAGATGAAGTGCGGTGGTGGCGGGATCAGGCAAGACGGTCTCTTTCGGCGAAGCGGGCGGCGACTCAAGTGGTGCCTATAAGCTTACGTGATCGTGGTGAACTTGTTTGCGACGTAATGCCGGTGTCTGTCGTCAGGTCGGTCTCCCAACGCCGGTTAACCATACCATCGTGTTGGTGTGACTTGGCTTCTCCGGATCGTATCCAACCGTGTTAATACTTTGTTCATGATCAGCCTCATCGCCAGCGGGAGCCGCTTTTGAGCAGCCCGACCCTTGAACGCGTCGCCGTGGGCGGCGGGCTGGCGCTGCATGCGGCAGGTCCCTGGACCGCGCGCTTCGCGCCGGCGCTGGAGCGGCTGGTGGCGGACGCAGAGGCACTCACCGGCAGCCGGCCCGACATTTCCATTGATGTCTCCAAAGTGTCCAAGCTCGATACTTTCGGCGCCTGGCTGATCGAACGGCTGCGGCGCGCCCTGACCCAGGGCGGACACGAGGCGCAGATCGACGGGCTTTCGGCGAATTACGCCAGTCTGGTGGACGAGGTCCGCAAGGTAAAGCCGGCCGCGCCGGACAACGCCACCCGCCTCAGCGTCGTGTCGGTGCTCGACGGGATCGGCCGCAGCGTCCATGGCATCGGCGAAACACTGGTCGCGCTGGTCGACATGATCGGTGCGATCATCGCGGCGTGGTTCCGGGTCTGGCGGCATCCGTCGAAATTCCGGCTGACCTCGATGGTGCATCATTTGCAGCAGGTGTGCTGGAACGCGGTACCCATCGTGGTGCTGATCACCTTCCTGATCGGCTGCATCGTGGCGCAGCAGGGCATCTTCCATTTCCGCCGCTTCGGCGCCGACGTCTTCGTGGTCGACATGCTCGGCGTGCTGGTGCTGCGCGAGCTCGGCGTGCTGCTGGTGGCCATCATGGTCGCCGGCCGTTCCGGCAGCGCCTATACCGCCGAACTTGGCTCGATGAAGATGCGCGAGGAGATCGACGCGCTGCGCACCATGGGCTTCGATCCCATCGAGGTGCTGATCCTGCCGCGCATGCTCGCGCTGGTGCTGGCGATGCCGATCCTGGCTTTCCTCGGCGCCAGGGCCGCGCTGTATGGCGGCGGGCTCGTGGCCTGGGTCTATGGCGGCGTCGATCCCAGCTCGTTCCTGTCGCGGTTGCGTGAGGCGATCTCCATCAATCACTTCATCGTCGGCATGGTGAAGGCGCCGGTGATG
>JBEVEC010000030.1:0-5922 GCA_040512975.1 Tardiphaga sp.
TGCGGCGACGGAAGGCTTTCAACTGATCCGACAGTGGACGCATCTCCGGGACGAACCACGGCGGCAGCGCGATCGAAGCTACGTCGATCTTTGCGGTATCGCCATCGACGGCGCGGATCGCGCGCAGCAGGTCCTTGGCGTGAAGCACGCCAACGATGTTTTCCGGCTTCTCGCGCCACAGGGGAATGCGGGTATATTCGGTGGCGAGCACCTCGCGCACAAGTTCTTCCGACGGAAGATCCGCATTGAGCATCACCATCGCGGTGCGATGGACCATGACGTCGGACACCGCGAGATCGCCGAAGCGAAACACGTTCTGGATATATTCGGCCTCGCCGCTTTCGATGCCGCCGTGCTCGGCGGATTCGCCGACCAGGCCCTCGATCTCGACGCCGGTGAGGATCTCGTGATTGGAGGATTCCTGCACGCCGAACAGCGCCAGGATGCCGCGCGCGGCGGCGTTGAGCAGCCAGTTCAGCGGATAGAACAGGATGTAGGAGGCGTAGAGCGGATAGGCGATCCACTGCGACACCGGCTCCGGCTGGCGGATCGCAAAGGTCTTCGGCACCTGCTCGCCGATCACGATATGCAGCGACGAGAAGATCAGGAAGCCGGCGATGAACGAGGTGAAGTGGATGGCGGCGTCCGACAGTCCCAATGGTTCGAGCAGCGGCAGCAGCAACGCCGAAACCGTGGGCTCGCCGACCCAGCCGAGCCCGAGCGAAGCCATGGTGATGCCGAGCTGGCAGCACGCCAGATAGGCTTCGACGTCGCCGATCATCTGCAGCAGCAGATGCGAGCCGAACTTGTTGCGCTCGGCCATCGCCTTGACGCGAAAACCGCGGCTTTTCACCAGCGCGAATTCCGCCGCCACGTAAAACGCGTTGGCGGCAAGCAGGAACACGGCGATCAGGAGATTGACGGCGACGGAGTTCATGGGGCTCGATTCATGCAGATCTTGCGAAAGCATCGCGGATGCCGTGCTTTCAGTCTTGTCCCGTCAGCTTCTGCTGCAGAAATTCGCGCACGGTCGCGGGGGCGACGTCGTTCGCTATCACCGCCTGGCCGATCGCCTGCAGCAGGATAAAGGTCAGCTTGCCGCGCTTGACCTTCTTGTCCTGCGCCATCAGGGCCATCAGCCGGTCGGCATCGGCGAGGCCTTCCTGCGTGAAGCCGGCGATGTCCTGCAGCCGCACGGGCAAGCCCACATCGGCGAGGTGATGCTTTACCCTAACGGCATCGTCATTGCCGATCATGCCGAGCTGCGCGGAGAATTCCGCCGCCAGCACCATGCCGACCGAGACGCCCTCGCCGTGAAACAGCCGGTCGGAAAATCCGGTGACCGCTTCCAGCGCGTGGCCGAAGGTATGGCCGAGATTGAGCAGCGCGCGCTCGCCGTTTTCGCGCTCGTCGCGCGACACCACGCCGGCCTTGGCGCGGCACGAGGTGGCGATGGCGTGCTCGCGCGCGGAGCCGCCGCGCATGATGTCGGCGTGGTTGGCTTCGAGCCAGGTGAAGAAGGCGGCGTCGCCGAGCACGCCGTATTTGGCTACTTCGGCATAGCCAGCGCGAAACTGTCGCGGCGACAGCGTGTCGAGCACCGCGGTGTCGGCCACCACCAGCAGCGGCTGGTGAAACGCGCCGATCAGGTTCTTGCCCTGCGGCGAGTTGATTCCGGTTTTGCCGCCTACCGAGGAATCCACCTGCGCCAGCAGCGAGGTCGGCACCTGCACAAAATCGACGCCGCGGCGCAGGATCGCTGCGGCAAAGCCGGCGAGATCGCCGACGACGCCGCCGCCGAGCGCGATGACGAGGTCGTTGCGCTCGATCTTCGCGGCGATCAGCGCCTCGGACACTTTCTCCAGGCCGGCGTAGCTCTTCGAGCCCTCGCCTTCCTCGACCACGATATGCGAGGTCGGGATGCCGGCTTCGGCCAAGGACGCTTCGGTCGCCGCCAGCCAGTGCTTGGCCACCGTGCGGTCGGTGACGATCGCCGTGCGCACGCCGGGGCGGAGCGCGTGGATGCGCGCGCCGAGCGACGGCAGCACGCCGCGGCCGATGATGATGTCATAGGCGCGGTCGGCCAGCGCCACATCCACGGTGATGGGATCGGAATGTTTCAGTGGCGCGGTCATAATCTGGAGCTCAAGGAATCGCCGGTCGGCTCCGGCATTGCGGATCCCTGGGGCAGGATGAGGTCATACAGCGCGGCGATGCCCTCATCGACGATCTTCTCATGGGGCACGTCGCGCGAATCCAGCGTAATGTCGGTCTGGGCGTAGTACGGATGCCGCGCCTCGATCAGCCGGGCGATGGTGGCGGCGGGATCCGGCGTCTTCAGCAGCGGCCGGTTTTCCCGGCGGCGGACGCGGCGCAGGATCACGTCGGCCTCGGCCTTCAGCCACACCGAGATCGCCTTGTCACGGATGCGCGCGCGGGTGTCGTCGCGCAGGAAGGCGCCACCGCCGGTGGCCAGCAGAATCGGGCCGCCCTCCAGCAGGCGCGCGATCACCCGCGCCTCGCCGTCGCGGAAATGCGGCTCGCCATGGACCTCGAAAATGTCGGGGATCGACATGCCGGCGGCGGCTTCAATCTCGTTGTCGGCGTCGACGAAAGGCAGCCGCAGCCGCGCCGCCATGCGACGGCCGATGGTCGATTTGCCGGCGCCCATCATGCCCACCAGCACGACCGACCGCTTCCCCAGCGCCGCGACGATCGCGGCTTCCGGGGTTGCGCTGGCCAGGGCCGGCGAGAGGGTTTCGGGCATCAAAAACACCTGAGATAACAGTGGGCGGCAAAGCATCGCAGATGCTTTGCCGCATTCCGGTCACGTATACTACCCTGAGCGCGGGCGTTGCCAGCACCTCGTGCAATCCTGTATCGAAGCGCACGACCGCCGCCGGCGGTTGCGTCGCAAGATTTCGCCGCCGAGTTCCCCTGCCATGCCCAGCCTGTTCCGGTTTCTGACGGTCGTCGCGGTGATCGTCGGCGTGGCCTATGGGGTCGTCTTCGCGCTGGCCAATTTGGTTACGCCAAAACCGCGGGAAATGACGCTGACCATCCAGCCCGACAAGTTTCTCAAGAAATAGCGGCTAGAGTCGCGAGCGATAACAGCAGCCGCGCCCCACCCACAGCGGGTCCCCTCTCCCGCCTGCGGGAGAGGGTTAGGGAGAGGGCGCCACAACGGAAGCCTCCCTTGTGGCGCCCCCTCCTCACCCCTCCCCCGCAAGAGCGGGAGAGGGAGCACGCTGCCGCTGCCGCACGGATGAGGACCACCCAATGACCGACGCCAAACTCTCCGGCCTCTTCCTCGACATGCTCGCCGCCGAGCAGGGCGCCGGCGTCAACACCCTCGACGCCTATCGCCGCGACCTCGAAGACTTTTCCGAATTCGCCGCCGGCGCCAATTCCGGCTTCGCCAGCGCCGACACCCAATTGCTGCGCGACTATCTCGAGGACCTCGACGAGCGCGGCTTCAAGTCGACCACCGTGGCGCGGCGGCTGTCGGCGCTGCGGCACCTGTTTCGTTTCCTGCTCAGCGAGCGCCTGCGCACCGACGATCCCGCCGCGATCCTGTCCGGCCCCAAGCGCGGCCGCGGCCTGCCAAAAGTGCTGTCGATCGCCGATGTCGACCGCATGCTGACCCAGGCCCGCGCCGCCGCGCAGAACGCCGCGGCCTCGGCGCAGCAGCGGCTGCGCGATGCCCGCCTTTATTGCCTTCTGGAGGTGCTGTACGCCACAGGCCTGCGGGTCTCCGAACTGGTGTCGCTGCCGCTAACCGCCGCGCGGCGCGACGCCCGCATGATCGTGGTGCGCGGCAAGGGCAACAAGGAGCGCCTGGTGCCGCTCAATGAAACCGCCAAGCAGGCGATGGCGGATTATCTCGCGGCGACAGCCGAGCTGCAGAAGGCCCAGCCGAAAAAGGCGGCGGTCTCGAAATGGCTGTTCCCGTCATTCGGCGAGAGCGGCCACCTGACCCGCCAGCATTTTGCTCGCGACCTCAAGGAACTGGCGCAGGCGTCGGGGATCCAGCCGCGGCTGGTCAGCCCCCACGTCGTCCGCCACGCCTTTGCCAGCCACCTGCTGCACAACGGCGCCGACCTGCGCATCGTCCAGACGTTGCTGGGACATACCGACATCTCCACCACCCAGATCTACACCCACGTGGTCGAGGAACGCCTCAAGAGCCTGGTCCGCGACCTGCACCCGCTGGCGGAGAAGTTGTAGGAGCGGCGCGTCAACACGAGCTGTCATCGTCCGGCTTGACCGGACGACCCAGTATTCCAGGGCGCTTGTGGCTTGCCAGAGGCGCTCTGGAATACTGGGTCCCCCGCTTTCGCGGGAGATGACGGGTTTGTGTGCGAAGCGTCCAAGATATATCTTGCGTGCTCGCTCTAAAGATATATCTTGGACGCATCAGAACGCATTTTGGAGACATCTCATGTTTGGACGACATCACCAGGACCACCGCATGCACGGCCGCCACGGCGGCCACCATCACGCCGGCCCCCGCGGCGGCTTCGGGCGCGAGGGCGGCCCGGGCTGGAGCGAGGACGGGCCCGGCTTCGGCCGCGGCGGGCGGCGGCGGATGTTCGACGGCGGTGAATTGCGGCTGGTGCTGCTGAAGCTGATCGCCGACAAGCCGCGGCACGGCTACGATCTGATCCGCGCCGTTGAGGAGCGCACCAACGGCGCCTATGCGCCGAGCCCCGGCATCGTCTACCCGACCGTGACCCTGCTCGCCGACATGGGCCTGATCGGAGAACAAGCCAGCGACGGCGCGCGCAAACTGTTCGAGATCACGCCGGAGGGCACCGCGCATCTCGCCGACAACGCCAACGAGGTCGCGGCGATGTTCGCCCGTCTCGACGCGCTGGGCGCCGAACGCGAGCGCACCGATGCGGTGCCGATCCGTCGTGCGATGCACAACCTCAAAAGCGTGCTGCTGCACCGGCTCGGCGAAGGCCTCGACAAGGACCGGCTGCATGACGCCGTCGCGCTGATCGACGAAGCCGCGCGGAAAATCGAGCGGCTATGACAGCTGCGGCGACGGCCATGCCGTCGCCGCCCTTCCCTTTCAGTATTGGATTCCGCCCTTGAGCAAACACGAAATCACCCGCGTCCGCCACGAGACGCGCCGGCGCATCCTGACCGTATCGGCGGTCGAGCGCCTGACGCAGCAAATGCAGCGTGTCACGCTGACGTCACCGGATCTGCACGACTTCGTCAGCACGTCGTTCGACGACCACGTCAAGCTGATCTTTCCGGGTGACGGCGACACCACGGTGATGCGCGAATATACGCCGCGCCGTTTCGACGCCGTCACCAACACTCTGGTCCTCGACTTCGCGCTGCATGACGCCGGTCCGGCGACGCGATGGGCGGAGACGGCAAAGGTCGGCGACACCCTGCAGATCGGCGGCCCGCGTGGTTCGTCCGTGATCCCCGACGATTTCGACTGGTACCTGCTGATCGGTGACGAGACCGCACTGCCCGCCATCGGTCGGCGCCTGGAAGAACTCCGCAGCGGCGTGCCGGTGGCGAGTTTCGTTATCGGCGACGCGCAGCCGGTCGATACACAGGCGAACTGGACCGCGCGGTGGATCGCCCGTGATACGGTCTCCGACGACGCCAAGCGGCTGCGCAATGCGCTGCAGAACTACACGCTGCCGGAGGGCGAAGGCTTTGTCTGGATCGCCGCCGAAGCGGCGGCAGCACGCAGCCTGCGCGGGTTCATTGTCGACGAGCGCGGGCATCCCAAGGCATGGACCAAAGCGGCGGGCTACTGGACCCGCGGCAAGGCCGATACCAGCGAGAAGTCGATCGGGGATTGAGCAGGCACGGCCTCCCAGCGAGTCGTGCCCGCCCACGCGGGGGCCCCAAGCCCCCGCGCGGGTGATGTGGGCTAAACAACGCCCCCAC
>JBEVEC010000070.1:0-11312 GCA_040512975.1 Tardiphaga sp.
GCCGCGAAAGGAGTCGAACTCGGCGAAGGGATCGCGGCCGCTGACCCGCACGGTGCCGCTGGTCGGCTCGGTCAGGCCGGCAATCATGTTGAAAATGGTCGACTTGCCGCAACCGGTCTTGCCGAGCAGCGCCAGCATTTGTCCCGGGCGGACGTCGAGATTGAGCCCATCGACAGCTCGGAAAGCGGAGTCGGTGCCGATCTTGCCGAACACCTTTGACACGTCATCGAGATGGATGGTGGCTTCCGGCGGCGTCACACTGTCCCTCATATCGCCCGCTCCGACACCGCGCGATAGCGGAATGCGACGTTCTCGATCAGCGTCAGGCCGCCCTGCACGATCAGCACGAAGAACACCAGCTGCAGCGTCCAGGCCAGCGCGCCGGCCATGTCGAAAACCTGTTGCTGCTGCAGCAACTGATAGCCGACGCCGCCGGTGGCGCCGACCAGCTCGGCGACCACGACGACGCGCGCGGCATTGCCGAGATTGACTTTCCACGCCGTCAGAATGTCCGGCAGGATCGCCGGCGCGATCATCACGCGAAACAGTTTGAGCCGCGTCGGCCGGAACGAGAACACCATTTCGGTGAGATCTTTCGACATGCCGCGCAGCGCGCCGATCACCTGGAAGGTGAAGGCCGGCAGTGTCGTCATCACCATGATGAAGAAGATGCGGAATTCGACGCCGTGAAACCAGATGATGGCGAACACCACCCAGGACAGCGCCGGGATGCCCTGGAACAGGGTCAGAATCGGCGACAGGAAATCGTCCATCGCCTTCGAGCGCGCCATCACGAGGCCGAGCAGCCCGCCGACCACGAAGGCGCCGCCGAGGCCGGCCAGGATGCGCAGCACCGTCGCGATCACGTCGGCGAGCATCGCTCCCGTCGTGAAGATGTCGATACAGCGCCAGAACACGTCGATCAGCGACGGAAACAGGAAGCGCGGAAAGAACAGCGACGCGAACTGCCACAGCGCGATCACGACGATGAACGGGAGCACCGACGTCCCCAGCTTCTTCGCCATGTCCGTGGCCATCGTCGCTGCCGAGGGGGAAGATGCGGCCTGCTGCGCCGTGTCAGTCATTTTTCGCTTTCATAGATCGTAGCCGGTGACGGGTCGGCAGGCAGGAAAGCGATCGCCCGTCCGGCGGCATAGACCGAGGTGATCTCCTTGCGCACTTCCGCCGCCCATTTGACGTTCATGCCGAGGCGGTCATTGTGGCGGATCAGCGCCGCGATCGCCTTCTGGTCGTCGGGCGTGCCGCGCGGCGCGATCAGTTTCGACGCCGCGTCGGGATTGGCGACCACCCAGTCGGCGGCCTCCTTGTAGGCCGCGAACAGTTTCGGGATCAGCGCCTTGTTTTTTTCCGCCCAGGCGACATGCGCCGCCACGCCGAGATAGGGAATGTTGCTGCTGCCGGTGAACTTCTTCCAGCTCTCGGCGATCTTGATATCGATGGTGCGCATCTCGGGCTTCTTCGAGATCAGCGTGGTGTAGGCCGGCTCCCACAGCTGGATGGCCGAGGCACGGTCCGCCATCGCATAACCGACCAGTCCGGGCGTCGCGGTGTTGACCACCGCAAGCTTGCTCGTCTCGACGCCGAGCTGGCGTGCGAACCAGTCGAACATCACGTAGTTTGTGGTGCCCTTGGCCGCCGCGAGGTCCTTGCCCTCGAGGTCCTTCAACTCCTTGATTTCGGCGCGCGACGTCACGACGGCGCCCCAGAAATCGAATAGGTTGAACAGATAAGTCACCTTGACGCCGCGCGCGTCGGCGAGGCCTACGGTGAGCAATGCGGCGCTGCCGCCGAGCTGGAATTCGCCGGAATTGAACTGCGCCGAATAGGCGTCCGGCGTGCGTTCCTCGAACTTGATGGCGAGGCCGTTTTTCTCGTCGAGCTTCTGCGCCTTGATCACCGGGGGCAGGAAAGCACCGAGCGACGGCGCACCGAACACCACGATGGACAGCGGCTCCGGCTGCTGCGCGACCGCCGGTGTCCCAAGCGCCAGCAGCGGCAGCACGAAGATGGCGGCGATCGATTTGCTCATTGGCCGGTCCCCGCCCGCTTCGCATCTTCACGCGTCAGGCGCGTGGCGTTTTTACTGTTCGAAGCCGGCGCAAATATCGATCGCGGCGCCCTTGCCTGCAAACGACAAATGCTGACCGGGTGTGAGTTTCTCTCAACGGTTGATACGCGCTGCATTTTTAAATCAGATGTCCCATCCCATCGATTGCGCCCATGACTTCGTCACGCGTTCCGTTTCGCGGCCGGTTTCCGTCAGCCAGCCGCAGAAGTCGCTGATCGCGTTCCAGTCTTTCACGTCGTCGCGAAACAGCGCGCTGTAGGCGCGCTTGCGAATGCCGAGCGGGCCGAATGGCAGGCACAGCCGCCCTGCGACCAGTTCGTCGATCACCAGGAACAGCGGATAGAGTCCGACACCCATGCGCTCCTGCGTCGCTTGCAGTGCGAAATACATTTGCTCGAAGCGCAAGGTGGTCTGGCTGTTCGACATCTCGCCGCCCGCGGAATGCAGCCACTGCCGCCAGTCGTAGGGTTCGGTGAGATAGGTGATCAGCGTGTGACGGATGAGGTCGTCCGGCGTCGCAAGCGGTTCGCGCGCGAGCAGATCGACGTGACAGACCGGCGCGATGAACTCGGTCATGAAATGGATCGACTGCCAACCCGACATCGGCGGTTGCTCACCGCGTATCGCCACGTCCGAGCTGAGATCGCCGGCATTAATCAGACCGAGTGACGTCGTGAGACGCAGCTCGACATCGGGCCGTTTGCGCTGGAATGCGGAGATCCGCCCGATCAGCCAGCGCATGGTGAAGGTCGGCGGCGCGTTGACGCGCAACACCGCCGGCGCCACGTGCTGCTTCATGTCCATCGACGCCAGCGCCAGCCGATCGAGGATCGCCGTCACCTCGCGGAAATAGACTTGCCCGGCATCGGTCAGGCTGAGCTGCGACGGCGCGCGGCGAAACAACTTGACGCCGAACCATTCCTCCAAGAGCGCGACCTGCCGGCTCACGGCCCCGTGGGTCACGTGGAGTTCGTCTGCCGCATTAGTGAAGCTCACGTGGCGGGCAGCCGCCTCGAATGTTCGAACGGCGTTGAGAGGGGGTAATTTTCTCACACCCGGTCGAGCCTCGCACCGCGTTGGACAATTCCACACGAAGGCCAAACCTACGGCTCGCGACCCCGTGCAATCTGCAGTTGATCGTAGTAGCATACTACCGATACGGCAACCTATTTAAACTGCGAAGCTGTGAGTTTTGATCACAGCTCTGATCCTTGCGCTCATGCCGGGAATCGTTTGATCCGGGCAGTGCCTAAGCCGGACAAGGTGAGGCCGAGAGGTAGCAATGGTTAGGACGGTCATGCCATCCGTCGCCGAAGCCGCAGGGAAACTCACACAAGGTCAGGATTACTCGTTTGCGAAGGCGTCGGCGCGCGGCCGATAGTGCGGGCGGTCGGGACGGCATGCACTTTGCCGGCCCCATACAAAGCCGTTCGACGGGGGTTACGCCAATGACAAAGCTTTCAGTCGCCATTATCGGGGCCGGAATGGGCGGCCTTGCGACGGCCGCGGCGCTGCAGCGCGCCGGCATCAAGGCTGATGTCTACGAACAGGCCTCGCGCTTTGCCCGGCTGGGCGCCGGCATCCAGATCGGATGCAACGCCATGAAGGTGCTGCGCGGTCTCGGACTCGAAGCCGTGATGCGCGCGCAGTCCTTCTATCCGCGCTCCTGGAATAACAAGGAATACGACACCGGCGAGATCCGCTTCGACATGATCTTTGGCGAGGCCGCGGAAGAGCGCTACGGCGCGCCTTATCTTCTCGGGCATCGCGGCGACCTGCATTCGGCACTTGCCAGCGCCGTCCCGGAAGAGAACGTCCATCTCAACCACAAGCTCACCGGCTTCACGCAAAACGCCGACCGCTCGGTGAGCATGACATTCGCCAACGGCAACACCATCACGGCCGACGCCGTAATCTCCGCCGACGGCGTGCATTCCATGGTCAAGGAACAGCTGTTCGGCAAGGACGAACCCAACTTCACCGGCCGTATCGCCTATCGCACGGTGTTTCCGGCGTCGCTGCTCGGCGGCTACGAGATCGACGACTGCACCAAATGGTGGGGTCCCGACCGCCATATCGTCATCTATTACGTCAAGCCGGATCGCAGCGAAGTTTACTTCGTCACCAGCCAGCCGGAGCCGAACTTCACCGTGGAATCATGGTCAGCGATGGGTGACGTCAACGAATTGCGCAATGCGTTTTCGGCTTTCCATCCGCAGGTTCGCCATGTGCTCGCCTCGTGCCCTTCGGTGCATAAATGGGCACTGGTGGACCGCGATCCGCTCGCGCGCTGGAGCGAAGGCAACATCACGCTGCTGGGCGACGCCTGCCATCCCATGACGCCCTACATGGCACAGGGCGCTGCCATGGCCATGGAAGACGCCGTCGTGCTGTCGCGCTGTATGGCCGGCGTCGATCGCGATGGCGTGTCCGACGCCTTCGCCCGGTTCGAGGCTACGCGCAAGCCGCGGACCTCGCGCGTGCAATTGAGCTCGCGCACCAACACCTGGCTCAAGAACAAGACCGACCCGGACTGGGTCTATGGCTACGACGCCTGGCGCGAACCGCTTGCCGAATTCGAAGCCGCCTGACCCTCAACATTCTGAAATTGGAGATTCGAATGAACGACAAGCCACGGAGCGAAAAATTCGAACGCGGATTGAAGACACGACGCGGCGTGCTGGGCGACGCCTATGTCGAACGATCGCTCAATGCCGCCGATGATTTCAACTGGGCCATGCAGCAGCTTACGACGGAATATTGCTGGGATGAAATCTGGAACAGGCCCGACCTCGACCGCCGCAGCCGCAGCCTGCTCAATCTCGGCATGCTCGCCGCACTCAACCGCCCGCACGAATTCCGGATTCACGTACGCGGCGCGCTGAACAACGGCGTCACCAAGACCGAACTGCGCGAGATATTCCTGCAGATCGCGTGCTATTGCGGCGTGCCGGCGGGCATCGACGCATTCCGCAATGCCAAGGAAGTTTTCACGGAGATGGGCATCAGTGACTGAGGCATCCGTCGTCGACATCGGGGAGTGGCCAGGTTTCCGGCGCGTAACCGTGCAAGGGCCCGCGGGTCCGCTCAGCGTTCGCCTCGGAAATGAAGCCGGCGCTGATACCGTGTTGTTCAACCACTCCATCCTGACGGGAAGCGCCGTCTGGCATCGGCAGGCCACGTGGCTTGCTGCCGCGGGCTGGCGCGTGATCTGTCTGGATTCGCGCGGACACGGCACCTCACCGGCGAGCCCGGCGCCTTATCGGATGGACGACCTGGTTGCCGACAACATCGCGGTGCTGGATTCGCTCGGGATTGCAAAGGCACATTACGTCGGCGTGTCGCAAGGCGGCATGACCGGATTCGGTCTCGGCATCCGGCATCCCGATCGCATCGCCAGCCTGCTGATCTGCGCCGCGCGTGCGGACGCACCGCAGTCCTTCGCCGCCGCCTGGGACGATCGCATCGCACTGGTCCGCCGCAGCGGCATCGACGCCCTTGCCGTGCCGACGGCCGAGCGCTGGTTCGGCGCCGACTTCCTGAATAGCGAATTTGTCATCGCGGCCGACCTGCTCGCCTGCATTCGTCAGACGTTGCCGGAAGGTTTTGTCGGCTGTGCGCAGGCGATTCAGGGCCTAGACTATTTGGGGGGCGTGCCGACGCTGGCACTGCCGGTGTCGCTGGTCATCGGCTCGCGAGACGCGTTGCTGCTGGAGCCGATGCGGCAACTAGCGCAGATCCTGCCGCACGCGGACTACGTCGAAATCGACGACGCAGGCCATTTGCCCCAGATTGATCGTCCAACGGAATTCGACCGCGTCCTGCGCCGGCATCTTCATATTGATGGGTTCTAATATCAATGTTGATGCATCGCTGAAAGGCATATGCAGCTTGTTTGGTGGTAATCCGTTCCTGCACGAGTCCTTAACTTAATTCTGCGATGATGCGGTACGCATCAACCGTTCGCTGAAATCGGCGCGTCATCCAAGGATCCATCCATGCTCGCCCGCTATTCCATTCGCGCCAAGATTACTGTCGTGGTGACGCTCCTGCTGATCGCTGTGTCTGCGATCGGCGGACTGGCCTTGAAGCAGATGAACGACATCAATCGATCGACCGTCGAGATCGCCGACAGCTGGCTGCCGAGCGTGCGGGTGCTCGGCGAAATCCGCGCCGCGACCATCACCTACCGTGCCATCCTCCGCTCGCATCTGCTGGCCACCACGGAGCCAGGCAAGCAGGCACAGGAAGTGCTGCTGACAAAGTGGATCGACATCCTCAACGCCACGCGCAAGCGCTACGAGCCGCTGATCTCCTCGCCGGAAGAGCGCACCTTCTACAACGAATCCCTTGTCGCCTGGAATGAATATGTCGACGGCGCCAAACAGGTCATGGTGCTGTCGCGCGCCAACAAGGATGACGAGGCGCGTACGCTGCACGCCAAGGCGTCACTGGCCGGCGTGAAATCCGACGAAATCCTGCAGAAGGATATCGACCTGAACAACAAGGGCTCCGACACGGCCGTCGTCAACGCGGCCTCGAGCTATGCAACGGCGATGAAGATCGTTGTGGTTTCGCTCGTGCTGACCATGATCCTCGGCATCGGTGCCGCGATCATGCTGGTGCGCGACGTCTCCACCGGCATCAAGTCGATCGTCACGCCGATGCAGGCGCTCGGCGCAGGCGATCTTTCGGCCATCGTGCCGCATCAGGGCGAGACCACCGAGATCGGCGACATGGCCAACAGCCTGCAGGTCTTCAAGGAAGCGCTGATCGCCAAGAAGGCGGCCGACGAAGCCGCCACGTCGGACGCCGCGGACAAGATTCGCCGCGGCGAACGCGTCGACGCCATGACTCGCGAGTTCGAGCAGCTGATCGGCGAGATCGTGGAAACGGTGTCCTCCGCCTCCACCGAACTCGAGGCGTCCGCAACCACGCTCACAGTCACCGCCGAGCGCTCGCAGCAGCTCACCACCATGGTGGCCGCCGCGTCCGAAGAAGCGTCCACCAACGTCCAGTCGGTGGCATCGGCGACCGAACAGATGGCGGGCTCGGTCAACGAGATCAGCCGGCAGGTGCAGGAGTCCTCCAGCATCGCCAGCAACGCGGTGGATCAGGCGCGCAAGACCAACGACCGCGTCGGCGAACTGGCAAAGGCCGCCGCGCGCATCGGCGACGTGGTCGAACTGATCAACAACATCGCCGGCCAGACTAATCTGCTGGCCTTGAACGCCACCATCGAAGCCGCGCGCGCCGGCGACGCCGGCCGCGGCTTCGCCGTCGTCGCCTCGGAGGTGAAAGCCCTGGCGGAGCAGACCGCAAAGGCGACCGGGGAGATCAGCATGCAGATCTCCGGCATCCAGGCGGCAACGCAAGAGTCGGTGAATGCCATCAAGGAGATCGGCGACACCATCGGTCGCATGTCCGAGATTGCCGCGACCATCGCATCCGCCGTCGAGGAACAGGGCGCGGCGACGCAGGAGATCTCGCGCAACGTCCAGCAAGCCGCCACCGGCACCACCCAGGTGTCGTCGAACATCACCGACGTGCAGCGCGGCGCGTCCGAAACCGGATCGGCATCCTCGCAGGTTTTGTCGGCCGCGCAGTCACTGTCGTCGGAAAGCAGTCGCCTGAAGCAGGAAGTGGGCAACTTCCTGAGCTCGGTGCGCGCGGCATAAAAAGAGATCGTCAGTCCTGCGGATGCTCGCGCGCATTGTCGTCGAGCATCTTGCGGAGCTGCTTGGTCGCCGGCGTCACGATCGCGACGAAATACGCTTCTCGTAATCGCCGCTGTGCGCGATGCGATTTGAGATAGCCGCGCGCGCCACAATGCAGCATCGCCGCATGAGCGGCTGCCACCGCGGCTTCGCCGGCACGCAGGCGTAGCTCGACGACCGCACGCCAATAGGCGTTGCTGGTCTCGAACGGTGTCGCCGCGAGCGTCATCGTCGTTGCCTCCATCTCCGCCAGCACCGCCGAAACGTCTTCGGGTTGCTGTGGCAGATAGCGGTTGACGTGTTCGAGCGACGGCCGCACGCCCTGCATGATGGCGGCGCAGTCGCGGATCAGGCCGAGGCCCATGCCCATCTGCATCAGGATGAAGCCGGCGCGGATGGTCTTCACGAACGGCATCGCCGGCGCCGCCAGCACCTGGTCGTCGGGAATGAAGACGTCGCGGAATTGCACGGCATAGGTGCCGGTGCCGTCCATCGCCAGGAACGGCTGGCAGGGCGTCAGCGTCAGGCCCTCTGCGGCGCAGTCGGCCAGGAACATGATTTTGTCGCCGGAGCCGTCGTCGAGCTCGCAGATGGTGCCGAACATGTGGTCGGGGCCGAGATTGGACACCCAGGGCAGCGCGCCGCGCACAAGGTAGCCGCCATCGGTGCGGCGGCCCTTCAGTTTGAGCTTCTCGATACCGAAGAAGCTCTTCATCGGATTCGACAGCCCGGTGCCGCCCAGCAGCCGGCCGCTAGCCGCCGCGGCGAGATACTTCGCCTTCAGCGGCTCGTTGCCGGAGTTGCGGATGTACCAGACGAGCGTGTTCTGGCACCACGCCATGAAGGCCGCGGCGCCGCAGGTCTCGCCGATGATCGAGATGCCTGCGATGGTGTCCCGCAGATCGGCATGCGCCGACCACGCGCCGGCAGCGCCGAGATCGCGCAGCGCCTGGTCGGGATAGATCGTGCCCTCGTCGATCTCCAATGCGATCGGCGCGAGCCCGGTGCGCGTCACGGCGGCTATGCGATCGATCAGCATGCTTCCCGTGGACGAAGCACCGTCAGCCGGCGCAACCGTGGTGGTCATGTCGGTCTCCGTGAAGTGCCCGGACAGAGTGCGATGGGCGGCTGCAGCGACGCAGCCGCGACCGATATCACGCCGACACTTCCAGGTTCACCGGGCGCGTAAAGGTGTTTGCGACCGGCGACCACTTCTTCACATGGGTGATCAGCGCGTCGATATCGGCCTGCGCGATACCTTCGCATTCCATGTCGACCTTGATGCGCACATCCGTGAAGCCCACCGGCTTCTCGCTGATATCGCCGGTGCCCCATACCGCGGTGATGTTGAGATCGCCCTCGAGTTGCAGCTCGAGCTTGTTGACGGTCCAGCCGCGATGCACGGCATTGGCGTGCAGGCCTACGGCAATGCAGGAACCAAGCGCGGCCAGCGAGGCCTCGGACGGATTGGGCGCCGTGTCGTCGCCTAGCAGCGCCGGCGGCTCGTCGACAATGTAGGGCGGCAGGTTGCGGATGTAGTTGGCGTGTCGGAACTTGCCCTCCGCCACCGTCTTGCACTTCAGCGTTTTGATGACGTCGGGATTGGCCTTGCCGTTGGCGATGAGCTGTTCGAGCCCGTTCCTGTCGATCGGGGCAAGGCAGCCGGTCAGGGCGATGTTGGCGGTCATGGCGGCTTTCCTTCGGAATAATACAGAACGTTCTGTATCTTTCAGGGGTCCTTAGCTGTCAAGCCTTGCGCGGCCGTCGGGCCATGTCATATGACGACGTATGACCGAGGCACATGCGCAGGATTTCGCGGCTCAAACGGCGGTGTCGACACCGCGCGACCGCCTGCTTGACGCGGCGACAAGGCTGTTCTGCAAAAATGGCATTAATGCCACCGGAATCGACGCCATCGTCGACGCCGCCGGGACGGCCAAGACCACACTCTACAAGAACTTCAAATCCAAGAACGATCTGGTGGACGCGGTGCTGGAAGCCGAGGGCAGAGTCTGGCGCGGCTGGTTCCTGACGGCCATCGACCACGCCGAGACGCCGCGCGACAAGCTTGATTCGATCTTCCCGGTGCTGAAAAACTGGTTCAGCGAGGACGGCTATTACGGCTGTGTTTTCATCAACGCGATTGGCGAACATGCCAAGGACGAGACCCGGTTGCGAGATATCGCAGTCCGCCATAAATCTATAGTTATCAATCACATCGCGGGGCTGGCCGGCGCCGCCGGGGCGGCCCGACCGGACTTTCTGGCGCACCAGATCGGCCTTTTGATGGATGGTGCAATCGTCGCTGCCATGGTCACCCGCGATCCCGCAGTCGCCGACGCCGCCGGCCTCGCCGCCAACGCGCTGCTCGATCAGGCCTGCGGGCCGCCGAAGATCCGTCGCGCGCGGCGGACCGGGCTGCAGGGCGGCGGTGCCGCTGCTCTGGCCAAGGAAGACCTCAGCGTCGTCGACTGACACTGGCCAATAGAACAATTGACCCTATATTCACTCCTTCTAAATTTCAGGGCGCATAATCGGATTAAATAGGCTAGAAGGTCGCTCGACTTCAGGCCGGTCCAAACGCCCGGATCAGCCCCTCGCCGCCATTTCCGCGCGACGCCAAATCAGGACGCCATCAATGTCTCGCCAGGACGCGAACGCCGCATTTGCCCTTTCCTCATTTTTGCAGGGCGCAAACGCGACTTACATCGACGAACTCTATGCCCGTTTCGAAAAGGACCCCTCCTCGGTCGACGCCGAGTGGCAGGAGTTCTTCAAGAGCCTGAAGGACTCGCCTGCCGACGTCCAGAAGAACGCCGAGGGCCCGTCCTGGGAGAAGGCGAACTGGCCGCTGGAGCCTAAGGACGATCTCACCTCGGCGCTCGACGGCAACTGGGCGCAGGTCGAGAAGGTCATGGGCGCCAAGCTTGCGGCCAAGGCCGCCAAGGGCGAAGCCGTGGCGCCGACCGGCGACGTCAACCAGGCGACCCGCGATTCGGTGCGCGCCCTGATGCTGATCCGCGCCTTCCGCATGCGCGGCCACTTCCACGCCAACCTCGATCCTCTCGGCATCGAAGGCCACAAGGATCACGCCGAGCTCGATCCGCGCACCTACGGCTTCACCGAAGCCGATTACGACCGCAAGATCTTCCTCGATAACGTCATCGGCCTCGAATACGGCACGCTGCGCGAGATCACCGCGATCATGCAGCGCACCTACTGCCAGACGTTTGGCGTCGAGTTCATGCACATCTCCAACCAGGCGCAGAAGGCCTGGATCCAGGAACGCATCGAAGGCCCGGACAAGGAAATCTCGTTCACGCCGGAAGGCCGCCGCGCCATCCTGCAGAAGCTGGTCGAAGCCGACGGCTTCGAGAAGTTCTGCGACGTCAAGTTCACCGGCACCAAGCGCTTCGGCCTTGACGGCGGCGAGTCGCTGATCCCCGCGCTCGAGCAGATCATCAAGCGCGGCGGCAATCTCGGCGTGAAGGAAATCGTGGTCGGCA
>JBEVEC010000078.1:0-4308 GCA_040512975.1 Tardiphaga sp.
GCGCCGGCACCGACGTCTTCTCGTGCATCGACTGGTCCGGCAACGGCCCAAATTCGGAGCGCAGCGCCGCGATCATCCAGCCCGACAGATAGAGATAGGTGCGGTCGGTGGTGCCGAAATGCTTCTTCACCGAGATCAGCTTCTGCTGGGCGATGAAGCCGTGCCAGCAGCCCAGCGACTGGGTGTATTTGGTGGCGTCCTCATCATAGCGCGCCATGTCGGCGCGCATCAGCGCCGCGGTGTAGCGGGCGATGTCGAGACCGGTCCGGAACCGGTTCTGCAGCCGCATGCGGGCCACGGCCTCGGCCTTGACGCCGTTCCAGGTGTCCTTGTCGCGCAGCAGCGCTTCGGCCGCGGCGACTTCGCCCTGGTAAGAGGCTGGGCCTTGGATGGCCAGATCGCCGATCCCGCGTGGCTGGAAGTTCATGGTCTCGATCCCTTTGCTCTTTTCGAATAACGCCGGTTGTAAGCGACAGATCGGCGAGAGCTAGACGACACGCAGAAAGCTTGTCATACTTTACAAGGATCGTGTGTAAAGTTGTAAAGCCGTGACAGAGGTAACGAAGTAGAGCCATGGGGCCATCGGGAGGCCGTTCAGTTTTCATCGGGCCGCGTCTGCGGCGGCTGCGTCGCGATCTCGGCTTGACCCAGGCCGATATGGCTGCCGACCTCGACATCTCGGCACCTTACGTCGCCCTGCTCGAACGCAACCAGCGGCCGATGACCGCCGACATGCTGCTGCGGCTGGCCCGCACCTACACCATCGACCTCGCAGATCTCGCCGGCGACGGCGGCGCCGATTCCACGGCCCGGCTGCAGTCGATCCTCAAGGAGCCGATGTTCTCGGACATCGACATCCCCTCCCTCGAAATCAGCGATCTCGCAGTCAGCTATCCCGGCATGGCCGAGGCTTTTCTTCGCCTCTACACCGCCTATCGCGAGGAACAGCTGGCCCTCGCCGAGCGGCGCGGGTCTGCGCCTGTCGGCGCGACCGGGGCCAGCGGCTACGACGCCCACGACCCGGTCTCGGAGGTGCGCCGCTTTCTCGCGGCCCGCCGCAATAACTTTGCCGCGCTCGACGACGCCGCCGAACGCGTCGCACAGGCGACGTCTGGCGCAAGCGGGTTCATCGAGCGGCTGAAGACGCGTCATGGACTGTCGGTGCGTTATCTGCCGGCGGAGGTCATGCTCGGCTCGGTCAGACGCCTCGACCTGCATCGCAAGCAATTGCTGCTCGAGGATTCGCTGGACAGTGCGAGCCTGAACTTCCAGCTGGCGCAGCAGCTCGCCTACCTCGAACTCGGCGCCGAAATCGGCACGGCGCTCGAGGACGGACAATTCAACAGCAAAAGCGGCGAGCTCCTCGCGCGTCATGCGCTGGCAGGCTATGCCGCCGCGGCGATCGTGATGCCCTATGCGGCTTTCGCGCGTGCCGCCGAGCTGCGCCGCTACGATCTGGAAGCGCTGGCGCGGCAGTTCGGCACCAGCTTTGAACAGGTCGCGCACCGCATCACCACGTTGCAGCGGCCGGGTGCGGAGAAAGTCCCGTTCTTCCTCGTCCGTGTCGATCCGGCCGGCAATATTTCCAAATTGCTCGACGGCGCCGGCTTTCCTTTCGCCAAGCACGGCGGCGCCTGCCCGCTGTGGTCGGTGCACAACGTGTTCCGGACGCCGCGCGAGATCGTCACCCAGTGGCTGGAATTGCCCGACGGCCAGCGCTTCTTTTCCATCGCACGCACGGTGACCGCCGGCGGCGGCTCGTTCGTCGCACAACGAGTCGACCGCGCCATCGCGGTGGGCTGTGCGGCCGAACATGCCGGGCAGCTGGTCTATACGCGCGACGGCGCCGGCCCGCGCGCCGATGCGCCGACGCCGGTGGGCGTCGCCTGCCGCGTCTGCCACCGCCCGCGCTGTGCCGCGCGCTCGGCGCTCCCCATCGGCCGTGAATTGTTGCCGGATGATTTCCGGACGCTGAGCGTGCCATTCGGATTCTCGGCGGAGTGATGCAGCTTTGCGCCTTCTCGGCCGGCGGCGGTTAAGGCAGCATCGCCTTTCCGTTTGCTTCGCAACGAAGAGAGCCCCTCATGAGCCCGCGCACCCGACTCGACGAACTCCATGCCGAAATGACCGCCTGGCGCCAGGATTTTCACGCCCATCCGGAGATCGGCTTCGAGGAGGAGCGCACCAGCGCCGTCGTCGCGCAGCGCCTGACCGACTGGGGCATCGAGGTGCATCGCGGCTTCGGCGGCACCGGGCTCGTCGGCGTGATCCGCGGCCGCCATCAGGCCGCGGGCTCCAACCGCGCCATCGGCCTGCGCGCCGACATGGACGCGCTGCCGATGGACGAAGGCAATGATTTCGCCCACCGCTCGCAGACTCCCGGCCGCATGCATGCCTGCGGCCATGACGGCCACACCACCATGCTGCTCGGCGCCGCCAAATATCTCGCCGAGACGCGTAATTTCGCCGGCACCGTGCACCTGATCTTCCAGCCCGCCGAAGAAGGCCTCGCCGGCGCCAAGGCGATGATGGACGACGGCCTGTTCGAGCGCTTCCCGTGCGATTCCATCTACGGCATCCATAACAGTCCCGACATGCCGCTCGGCACGGTGAAAGCGCTGACCGGCACGGCGCTGGCGGCGATTGATTACTTCACGGTGACGTTGCGCGGCCGCTCCTCCCACGGCGCGCATCCGCATCAGGGCATCGATACCGTGGCGATGGCGGCGCAGGTGATCAATGCGCTCAACGCGATCCCGTCGCGGCAGGTCGATGCGCTGGAGTCGGCGATCATCAGCATCGGCCAGATCCATGGCGGCACGTCGAACATCGTGCTGCCGGAGACCGTGGAGCTGCGCGGCTCGGTGCGTACGCTGAAGCCGGAAGTCCGCGACCGCGTGGAAGAGCTGTTCAAGCGCGCGGTGACGCTGACATGCGAGGCGCAGGGCGGCAGCGCCCAGATCGACTACAAGCGCGCCTATCCGCCGACCATCAACACCGCTGAAGAGACGGACCGCGCAGCCATGGCAGCCAGTGCGGTGCCCGGCGTCACCGAGGTGCTGCGCAAGGGCAGCCCGCTGCTGGCCGGCGAGGATTTCGCCTTCATGCTCGAGCGCAACCGCGGCGCCTATCTGCTGTTCGGCCAGCGCGGCGCCGACAAGGGCGGCACGCCGGTGCACAATCCCGGCTATGACTTCAACGACGACCTGCTGCCGATCGGCGCGAGCTATCTCGCGGGGCTTGTGGAGCAGGAGCTGGCGTAAGTCATCGACCGCAGGATCACCGACACCGTCATGACCGGGCTTGACCCGGCCATCCATCTTGACTGTTAGTGGACCACCAAAAGATGGATGCCCGGGTCGAGCCCGGGCATGACGTTGTGGGGACCTCGATGCCTAAGCCTTTGACCAATGCCAAAGTCGCGCTGCTCCTGTTTTCGAGCGCCATCGCAGCATTCACATGCTCGACGTCCCCCGCCTCCGCCCAACGCGCCGCTGCGTGTCACAACGGCCAGAATTTTGATCAATTTCTCGCCGGGCTGAAGCAGCAGGCGGTCGCGGCAGGCGTATCACAGCGCGCGATGGCCGAGGCGTCGCCGTATCTCGTCTACGACCAGGGCATCGTCAACCGCGACCGCGGGCAGCGGGTGTTCGGACAGTTGTTCACGCAATTCGCCGGGCGGATGGCGGCGGACTACCGGATGCAGAACGGGCAGATCCATATCAAGCGCTACGCCGCCGCCTTTGCCCGCGCGGAAAAGGAATATGGCGTGCCGCCGGCGGTGATCGCGGCGTTCTGGGCGCTGGAAAGCGATTTCGGCGCGCAGATGGGCAATCTGCAGACGCTGCGCTCGCTGGTGTCGCTGGCCTATGACTGCCGGCGCTCGAAAATGTTTCAGGACGAGACCATCGCGGCGCTGAAGATCATCGACCGCGGCGATCTTGCGCCGGACGAGATGATCGGCTCATGGGCCGGCGAGCTCGGCCAGACCCAGTTTCTGCCGACGCATTATTTCAACTACGCCGTCGACTATGACGGCGACGGCCATCGCAACCTGCTGCGCAGTCCCGAGGACGTTATCGGCTCGACGGCGAACTATCTCGCCAACGGTTTGAAATGGCGGCGTGGCGAGCCGTGGTTGCAGGAGGTCAAGGTCAGCGCCGACGTCCCGTGGGATCAGGCCGATCTCACCATCCAGTTGCCGCGCTCAAAATGGGCGGCGTTCGGCGTGACCTATCCCGACGGGCGGCCGCTGCCGAACGATGCCATGCCGGCGTCGCTGCTGCTGCCGATGGGGCGCTTCGGCCC
>JBEVEC010000133.1:0-20874 GCA_040512975.1 Tardiphaga sp.
AGCTGCGTCGGCAGCGCGACGCGCTCGCTGGCCATGTCGACATAGCGCGCCAGGGTGTGCCCGACCACTTCGGGTTGCTCGTGGATTTCCTTGGCCATGAAGTGGCGGTAGTTCGCCTTGTCGACCATGAAGGACGACGCGCCCGACTTCAGCACCTCGCGCTTCACGATCTTGCCGTCTTCGTTATGGACCTCGGCGCCCTTGCGGGTCAGCACCACCCAGTCGCCGTCCTCGAGATAGCTGATGTCGTCGGTGAACGGCGCCAGCGCGATGGCGTCCGAGCCGAGATACATTTCGCCGTCGCCGTAGCCGATCGCCAAGGGCGAGCCTTTGCGTGCGCCGACCATCAGGTCGTCGTGGTCCTTGAACACGAAGGCCAGCGCGAAGGCGCCCTTCAGCCGCGGCAGCGCCTGCTTCACCGCCTCGACCGGCGTGGCGCCCCGTTGCAGGAAGGAATTGACCAGGTGCGCGACCGTTTCGGTGTCGGTCTCGCTGGTGAACTTCGCGCCGCCCTTTTCGAGCTCGATGCGCAGCTCGCGAAAATTCTCGATGATGCCGTTATGCACGACGGCGACGCCGTCGGCGGCATGCGGATGGGCATTGGCTTCGGTGGGTTTGCCGTGGGTCGCCCAGCGGGTATGGCCGATGCCGATATTGCCGGCGAGCGGTGACTGAGCGAGCTTGGCCTCGAGGTTCTTCAGCTTGCCTTCGGCGCGCCGGCGTTCGAGGTGCGATCCCTCCAGCGTGGCGACGCCGGCGGAATCATAGCCGCGATATTCGAGGCGCTTGAGCGAATCCACGATCTGATCGGCGACCGGACCGCGCCCCAAGATTCCGACAATGCCGCACATAGGGTCAATCTCTCCGAACGGTACTGAAATGCCCGAGGGCGTACCGGCCCCTCTTAACGAGAATCGCGAAGTTTCTGTTACTCAATAATTATTGCCAATTGAGACAGATGGGATGTGTCCCCGCGCGATATTGGGTGGCGCGTTTAATAAAACCTCAACGTATGGGAGGTCGCATCGTGCGCGTACCAGCGGCAAGCCGCGTCGACGTGCGCCAGACGGAGGATCAAGTTTTCGGCTTGCGGTTAGCCAACTTCTTGTCGCGGAAACGGTGGCCCCAGCCTTCGTTGAGCGCGGTTGCGTTGCGTTCGACCGCCAGGGCGTCGTCCGGTACGTCTCGCGTGATCACCGAGCCCGAGCCGATATAGGCGCCCGCGCCGATCGTCACGGGAGCCACCAGCGACGAGTTGGAGCCGACAAAGGCGCCGGCGCCGATGGTGGTCTTGTGCTTTTCAAAACCATCGTAATTGCAGGTGATGGTGCCTGCGCCGATGTTGGCGCCGGCGCCGATATGGGTATCGCCGATGTAAGTGAGGTGGTTGACCTTTACCCCGGCCTCCAGCGTCGCGGCCTTCGTCTCCACGAAATTGCCGATCCGCGCGCCCTCGCCCACGTTGGTGCCCGGCCGCAGCCGCGCATAGGGGCCGATCGAGGTCTTGCTGCCGATCTGCGCCTGCACGATGTGCGAGAAAGCGTGGATCACCGCGCCGTCGCCGACGCTGACGCCGGGGCCGAACACCACGAACTGCTCGATGGTGACATCGCGGCCGAACGTCGTATCGGCGGCGAGATGCACGGTTTCCGGCGCCACGAGGGTGACGCCGGCGTCGAGCGCCGCCTTGCGCAGCCGCGTCTGCATGATCGCCTCGGCTTCAGCGAGCTGCGCCTTGGTGTTGATGCCGCGCACCTCGTCCTCGCCGGTTTCGATCACGGTCGCACGCAGCCCCATGGCGCGGACAATCTCGACGGCATCGGTAAGATAAAACTCGCGTTTGCTGTTGGCATTGCCGATCTGCCCGATGATCTTCAGGGCGGTCTTGCCGTCGAACGCCATCACGCCGGCATTGCAGAGATCGACCTTGCGTTCCTCGGGCGTCGCTTCGGCCTGCTCGCGGATCGCGACCAGCTGGTCGTCGTCCATCAGCAGCCGACCGTAGCCGGTGGGATCGGCCGCGCGAAATCCGAGCACGGCCAGCGCCGCGCCATCGGCCAGCGGCGCGCGCAGCCGCGCGAAGGTGGCAGCCGAAATCAGCGGCGTGTCGCCGAAGGCGATCAGCAGATCGGCGGCGCCCCCGGCGATCGCCTCCCTGGCCGCCAGCACGGCATGGGCGGTGCCGAGGCGTTCGCGCTGCACGAAGGTCGCGGCATCACGCCGCACGCGCGTCGCCTCGTCGGCCACGTCCTGCCGGTCGGGCCCGACCACCACGGCCAGGGCCGAACCCTCGCCGTGCGGGGCTGCGCCGAGCACATGCGCCAGCAGCGACTGGCCGGCCACCTGGTGCAGCACCTTGGGCGTCGATGACCGCATCCGCGTGCCCTCGCCGGCCGCAAGTACAATGGTCAGGCTGGTTCTGCCGCTCATCTCGATCCTCGTTGTCGCAGTGCCGATACGCCGCCGTCGTCATAGTGGGTTTTGGCGGAATCTGGAAACCAGTTTCCTTCCGACCGTGGCCCGGCAACCTCAGGTTCGCGATGCTTTCCTGATAATGTCAAAACCGTGATTCGCACGGGCGATGGGCGACAACAGCGTCGAATGGCTGACAAGCGTAACCAGTGGGCCGATCCTCTCGCAGCCAACCATAGCGGCTGGCTGACGGGATTTCTGGCGGAGGAAAACAGGATCGATCGGCGCATGCTGTGGCGGCTGGGCTCGTGGGGCGTGGCAGCGGTCGGCGCGGTGGTCGTCGCGGTGCTGGCCAGCCAGTCGCAGATCCAGCTGCGCCGCGACCAGTTCGCGACCTCCGACATGCTGGCGCGTCAGGCGCAGCAGATCCAGTCCATCACCCGGGACACCCAGACCGAAAACAGGCGGCTGTTGCTGGCGATCGAAACCCTCAGCGGCGATCGCGACCGGCTCTACACCCGCGTGACGGCGATGGAGCAAGGCCTGGAGGCCGCCACCGGGTCAATCAAGCGTCAGGTACAGGCCTCAGTCGCGCCAGCAGCGCCGACGCCGGCTCCGTCCCCGGCGGTCACCGCCCCGTCGCCGGCACCGGCCACGGTCGCCGATGCGGCACCGAAGCCGACCGCCGAATTGCCGACGATCCCGTCCGCCCTGGCCCCGGTGATCGGCTCCGTGGCATCGAAGGCGCCCGTCGAGACGCCGCCGGATCCGCCGGCGCCTGCCCTGCCTGCAACCGTTTCTGAATCCACCACGCCTGCCTTGATGGCCTGGAAGTCCATGATGGGTCCGATGTCACCGAAAGACGGTGCTGCGGTTAAGCCCGCCGAGTCTGCGGCTTCGACGCCGTCACCCGCAGCTCCGGAGACGACCGCATCGGTCTCGCCGATGAACCCGGCGCCGGCGGCAGCATCGATGTCCACGCCTGAGGGACTGACCACCCCGGTCGCGCGGACCGAATTCGGCGTCGACATCGGCGGCGCGAACTCCGTTGACGGGCTGCGCGCGATCTGGCGCGGCGTTGCCAAGTCAAAGCCGCTGGACGGGCTGCGCCCGATCATGATGGTCAAGGAGCGCGGCACCGGGCTCGGCATGCAGTTGCGCCTGATCGCCGGTCCGGTGACGGACGCTGCGGCCGCGGCCAAGATCTGCGCGGCGCTGACCGAAAGCGGACGGCCCTGCGAGACCACCGTGTTTGACGGGCAACGGCTGGCGCTGAAATCCGAATCGGCGCCGGCCGCCGTGACGGCCAGCCCGCCGAAGGCTGCCGCCTTGCCTGCCGCAACGCCAGCTGCTCCGCCGGCCGGGACGGTTACGCAGCGTCCGCTGAAGCCGATCGCCCACAGACGCGCCGCGCCAAAACCCGAGCAGCGCCAGGAGCCGGCGGCGCCGAAGCCCGTCGAGGAAACAGCGGCGCCGCCGCCGAAGCCGCAATCATCGCTGACGACGTTCCTTGGCGTGAACTGAAGAAAGCGCGGAAGTGAAGTCTCTTAGCCTCGCGAGCTCAACCTGGATCTGAGCTACAATCGCTACCGCAACCCGGTCCCGGGTTGTCGATTGCCGCGATCCGAAGCATAGTGCTCTCATGAAAAAATATCCGTTCCGCCTCACCGCCCGCCAGGTCCAGTGGCTGCTCGTTGTCGGCTTCCTGGCCGTCGGCTACGCCATCTATCTGCGCTACATGGCGATCGAACTGTCCAGCGTGGCACTGGCCTGCGACGCCGGGCTGCCGACGATGCTGTGCAAGATGCGCGCGGTGATGACGTCGCTGTTCAAGAGTTCGGTGTTCGGCTACGCGGCACTGGTGATCGCCGCGCTGAACCTGATCCGGCCGTCCATCGTGCTGATGACCGGCGGCCTGGTGGCGGCGGGTTTCGGCATCGTGCTGTACAACGTCGCCCTGTCGGGCATCGCCGTCGGGCTGCTCATCCTGGGATTTGCGCGACCCGCGCCCGCCACAGCGTGAACGCGAACAGCAGATAGACCGCGCAGGTCCACAGCGACTGCCAGTTGTCCGGCCCCTCGTTGAAGCCGATATAGGCCAGCGAGAACAGGAACAGGCCGGCGAACACCGACTCGGCGATCGGACGCATGCCCTCCTGCGGCCGGTTCACGGCCATCAGCCCGGCAAACGGCACCACCGCCATGGTCAGTGCCGCAAACGGAAAGTCGCGGTAGCGGGGATCGAACACGAAGCCGAGCGCGGTTTCGGCGCCGATCAGCGTCGTCGCCGCCAGCGTCAGACCGAGCAGGATCGTCAACGCCGAGCTGCTCCGGAACGGAGTCGGCCCGAACAGGTCCAAAAAGGTCGGCAGCGGACGCCCCGCCATGGTCGCGTAGGCACACAGGATCGGCGACGCGACGCCCGCCGCCAGCAGCGCACCCCACTGCAGCCAACGGCCGGAGCCGTAGCTTTCATAGATCAGCTTGTCCGCGGCGACGCCGAGCAGCACGCCGGCCACCGTCGCGGAGATCGCGACCGTCAGCCAGGACGCAAAGCGCGGCGACCACGGCCGACGGCGCAGCGCCAGCATGGCGGTGGCGAACACCAGGATGCTGAGCCCGAGGCCTAACCCCATCTGCAGCTTCCATGACGGGTAATTGCTGATCGGCACGCCCGCCGGATATTTGATATCGCGCGCGTCCGCGTCGATCAGGCCCCAATAGCCGCCCACGGTGCCTTCGAGCTCGCGCTTCCATGGCTGGTCATAGGCCTCGATCAGGTTGACGCGAAAACCTTCGCGCTTGGCGAGATCGAGGATTTCGGACACCACCCGCGCCTGGTTGGCCCGCGACGGCAAGGCGCCGTCACGCATCCGCCCGGCGCTCGGCCAGCCGGTTTCGCCGATCAGAATCTCCTTGGCCGGGAACGCGACAGCAAGACGCTTGCGGATCGAATCCACATGGGCGGCAGCGTTCTTGGCGCGGATCGGGAAGTCTTCCCAATACGGCAGGATGTGAATGGTGACGAAATCGACGGCATCATAGAGCTCGCGGTTCTTGAGCCAGAATTCCCAGACGTCGGCATAGGTCACCGGGATCTTGCCGACCTGCGCCTTCACCGCACGAATGTTGCCGACAAGGTCCGTCGCGGTCATCTCGCCGCGCAGCAGCACCTCGTTGCCGACCACCACGGAGCTGATGACGCCGGGATAGTCCTTGGTGAGCTGCACGACACCGGCGATCTGCGCCAGATTCTTCAGCCGGCTCGAGCCGAGCCAGATTCCCTGGATCACCTTCAGGCCGACCTTGCTGGCCTGTTCCGGCACCTGGTCGAGGCCATTGTCGATGGAATAGGTCCGCACGCAGTTCGAGATCTTGGCGAGTTGCGCAAGGTCGCCCGCGATCTGCTCGGCAGAAATGATCGCGGTCGAATTCAGCGGCGTCTGCTCGCCGCGGACCGGGGCATAGGACACGCATTCGAGCTTCGCGGCGGGATCGATCGGCGCGCGCACCAGGGAAACCGGCGTGGCGAGCCACCACCACACCGCTGCGATCGTACCAAGGGAGATGATGAGAAGCGCCAGCGGCGTGCGGGTGGAAATCGGTTCCGTCCTCCAAGACGTCCGTCGATTAGCCCGTCACCGCTGATCTGCCAAGAGCGGCCTGCGGGCAAACGCGATGTGCCGCACCTCCGGAGCTCATAAAAAGCGACGGCAGCGGCGGCCTTGCTGGACAAAATCGGAAATGTCCGTCATCAGATTCAACCGGGGTCGCCGCGCTGTCGGGGACCCACTTGAAGTGCCGTCTGCCGAAGGCGCCAGAACGGCCTGCAGCCAACTTTGTCGGGGACTTTATGCGTCGATTGGTGTTCGGGTTCCAAATCGCTGTTTTGCGCCGCCTGGTCGTGCCGGCCTTCGCCGTGCTGCTCGGCATCGGCGTGGCGATCGCGCCCGGCGGTGCCGCCCACGCGCAGGATCAGAAGCCCGCAGCCAACGCGCCGACCGCCGCCGACGTTGTGCGCGAAAGCCAGAAGAAGACCGACGAATTCGTCGAGGCGACCCAGGCCATCAATGGCCCCGCCGGCAATCCCGAATGCGTCTGGCTCGGCCGCCGCGTCGTAGTGTTGATGTGGCGCGACGATCTCGACACCGCGTTCCGCCATCTCGATCTCTACGACCGCTTCGGTTGCCCCGGCGGCCACGTGCAGGCCACGTTCCGCTGCCTGGTGAAATTCGGCCCGGCGATCGACCCGCGGGTTCCCGACAGCCTCAACAGCCGTGTCCATGCCTGCTGGATCAATCCCAACACGACGCCGCAGCCGGCGGCGCTGACCCAGCCCGCCACGCCGGCGCCCGCCGCGGCACCGGCGCCTGCGGCCGACGGCAAGCCGGCCGAAACGCCGAAATAGCAATCGGTGTTTGTCGCGGCGATCGTTCGTTAGAAACGATGTGCCGCCCTCAAAACGCCATTGCGGCATAAGAGTTGTTAATGCAGGTGGCAGATATCATGATCTGCCACCTTACTGGTCGGACCTAGGGGACGGGTCCGCTTCCCGGCCACGCTCGCCCCATCACTCATGGTTTGCTCGCGATGCGCGCTGTCGTCGCCGTTCTGTTGCTCGTGACCGCGGCTCACGCTGCCCTGTGGGGCCTGTTGCGCGAGAAGCAGGAGGCGCCCGACTTCAAGGGCATGCTGCCGAGCGTGTCCTACGCGCCGTTCGACGGCAGCGCGCATCCCGACGTCGACAACATCCCCAACGCCGACAAGATTCGCGCCGACCTGAAAAAGCTCGCGACCATGACGCGCGCGATTCGTCTGTATTCGTCGACCGGCGGCGTCGAACTGGTGCCTGCGATCGCCAACGAGTTCGGCCTCAAGGTCACCGTCGGCGCCTGGCTCGACAAGAACATCGACCGCAACGAACGCGAGATCGTGTCCGCCGTCGAACTCGCCAAGAAGAACCCGAACGTCATCGGCATCGTGGTCGGCAACGAAACGCTGTACCGCGGCGAACTCAAGGTCGACGACCTCATCGATTATATCCGGCGCGTGAAGCGCCAGGTCAGCGTGCCCGTCACCACGGGCGAAATCTGGAACATCTGGCGCGACAACCCGACGCTGGCGTCATCGGCGGATTTCATCGCCGCCCACGTGCTGCCCTATTGGGAAAACTTCAAGGACACCCAGGCCGTCGACCAGGCGGTCTATATCTACGGCCTGCTGCGCGAGATGTTTCCCGGCAAGCGCGTGGTGATCGCGGAATTCGGCTGGCCGAGCGAAGGCTATAACCTGCGCAACGCCGTGCCCGGCGAGTTCCGGCAGGCGGTGACGCTGCGCAACTTCGTCACCCGCGCCGAGTCGATCGGCATGGACTACAACATCGTCGAAGCCATCGATCAGCCCTGGAAGTTCTTCGAAGGCGGCGTCGGACCCGATTGGGGCATCCTCAACGCCGCGCGCGAGCCGAAATTCGCCTGGACCGGTCCGGTCGTGAATCCGGACTTCTGGAAAAATGCCGGCATCGCGCTCCTGGTCGGCGTGCTGCTGTCGCTGCCGATCCTGCAACTGGCTGCGCCGACCGTGCTGCAGGCCCTGGTGCTCTCGCTGGCCGCCAACGGCGTCGGCGCCTGGGCGGCGACGATCTTCGCCTATCAGCAGACGCATTATTTCCTGCTGGGCTCGGCCTTCGCGCTCACCCTCGGCTGCGTCCTGCTGGTCCCGCTGATTTTGATCGCGCTGGCGCGCATCGAGGAGATCGCGGCCATCGCGTTCGGTCATGCGCCGCTGCGGCTGCTCACCGCGGCCAAGAGCGCGTCGCTGCGCGAGATCGCGGCGGCGAACGGCGCCTATCCCAAGGTCTCGATCCACATCCCGGCCTATCGCGAACAGCCGGAGATGCTGAAGCTGACCCTCGATGCGGTGGCCGCGCTGGACTACCCAAACTTCGAATGCGTGGTGATCATTAACAACACGCCCGACCCCGCCTACTGGCAGCCGATCCAGGATCACTGCCGGACCCTCGGCGAGCGCTTCATCTTCATCAACGCCGAGAAGGTCGAGGGCTTCAAGGCCGGCGCGCTGCGCATCGCCATGGCGCGCACCGCGGTGGATGCCGAAGTCATCGGCATCATCGACGCCGACTACGTGGTCGAGCCGAATTGGCTCAAGGATCTGGTCCCCGCCTTCAACGACCCGCGCGTCGGCCTGGTGCAGGCGCCGCAGGACCACCGCGACGAAGACCGGTCGCTGATGCACTACATCATGAACGGCGAATATGCCGGGTTCTTCGACATCGGCATGGTCCAGCGCAACGAGGCCAATGCCATCATCGTACACGGCACCATGTGCCTGATCCGGCGCTCTGCCATGGACATGGCGGGCGGATGGGCGGGCGACACCATCTGTGAGGACTCCGATCTCGGCCTCGCCATCATGCAGCAGGGCTGGCTGACGCATTACACCAAGGTCCGCTACGGCTATGGCGTGCTGCCCGACACCTATGAGGCGTTCCGCAAACAGCGCCATCGCTGGGCCTATGGCGGGTTCCAGATCATCAAGAAACACTGGCGCAATTTCCTGCCCGGCAAGAGCCGCATGACCCAGGACCAGAAGCGCGAATTCGGCATGGGCTGGCTGAACTGGCTCGGCGCCGAAAGCCTCGGCGTCGTGGTGGCGATCCTCAACATCGTCTGGGTCCCGATCATCGCCTTTGCCGACATTGCGATTCCCGACCAGATCCTGACGCTGCCGATCATCGCCTCCTTCGTGGTGTCGCTGTGCCACTTCCTGGTGCTGTACCGGCTGCGTGTGAAAGTGGGCCTGTGGCAGATGCTCGGCGCCATGGTCGCGGCCATGTCGGTGCAGTGGACGGTGTCGCGCGCTGTCGCCGACGGCCTGATCAAGGACAACCTGCCCTTCACGGTAACGTCGAAGGGCGGCAAGTCCAACATGTCGATCGAATTCCAGGCGTTCTGGGAAGCGGTGATCGGCGTGCTGCTGCTGGTCGGCGCCGGCGTTCTGGTGGCCTCCAACGCCTTCAAGGAAGTCACCGAGATCTACATCTTCGCCGGTGTGCTGGTGCTGCAGAGCCTGCCGTTCCTCTCGGCGGTGGCGATCGCCATCCTCGAGAACTCGCGCGCCAACGAGTTCAAATGGTGGCGCGACACGACCATCCGCACCGCCGAACTGATCGGCCTGCGGCCGGCCCCGATGTCGACCATCAACCTGCCGCGGACGGTCACCTCCGACGGCCAGCGCGACGCCGGCTGACGGCGCTCCACGCCGGCCTCGCTGCCGCCATTGTCCATAACGGCGGCCTCGCCCTTGACCGGCGCGGACCCGCCTTCTACACAGCGCGTCACGTGGACACGCTGCACTGCGGCGGCGCCGTGCCTGTCGTCGCCTGGCCATTCCAGGCTCGCGCCGGGCCCGTCACTGCCGTATAATTCGTGACTGCAGCACTTTAGGGCGGATAGCTCAGTTGGTAGAGCGTTCGACTTTTAATCGACCGGTCATGGGTTCGAGTCCCATTCCGCCCACCACCACTTCCCATCTGCAAGGCTTCCCGTTTAACCTGACGCCAGCCTCCTAACCCCGGACCCTAAAATCATGCGCATCACGCTCGTCGGCTCCCGTCACTTCGGCGTCACGGCTCTCGAGACGTTGCGGGCCATCGACGGGGTCGAGATCGCGCGCGTGGTCATCGCGGACGCCGGTGACCGGCTCGGGACGGCCGCGGAAGCGGCCGGCATTCCGGTGACGGTGCAGGCCAATCCGAAGATCGTGACCGCATCGGAAATCGCCGAAGGCTCGGACCTGATCATTACCGCGCACAGCCATGCCCGGATCGGCAAGGACGCCCTTGCCGCCGCCAAGCTCGGCGGCATCGGCTATCACCCGTCCCTGCTACCTCGGCACCGCGGCATCGCGGCGGTGGAATGGACCATCAAGGAAGGCGACGCGATCGCCGGCGGTTCGATCTATCATCTGGCCGACCATATGGACGCCGGCGCCATCGCGATGCAGGACTGGTGCTTCGTCAAGCCAGGAGAGACCGCCCGGGAACTGTGGGAACGCGCACTCGCCCCGTTGGGCCTCAAGCTATTGGCCGATGTGACGAAACACGCCCTCGCGCACCAAAGCCTGCCTGCGATCGTGCAGGACGAGCAGTTCGCCACCAAGGCGCCGAAGCTGTCCTGAAGGCCACAACGTCGTTGCAAATCAACCTAAATCCACAAAAAAGGGAACCGAAACCCGATCAACGGGTTGCGTGAACACAGTTGTTTGGGACAATGCGGCATCGCACAAACTTCGGACACATTGAATTCCGATAAGACGCCCATCACAACATTGAGGATATGATCCAATGCGTTTTCTCCGCATGCGTGTGCTTTTGTCTGCCGCAATGGTCGCAACCGGTTTTGTCGCGTCATCGGCCGCCTTTGCCGAGACGCCGTATGACGGGCTTTGGAACGTGACCATCCACACCAGCAGCGGCAGCTGCGAGCCGACCGCCAGCTATCCCCTGACCGTTACCGATGGCCGCATTACCGCCCCAGGTGCCGATGTAAACGGTAAAGTCGGCCGCGAAGGCCTTGTGCGTGTTTCGATCGGAGCGGCCTACGCCAACGGACAACTCAACGGCAAGACCGGCTCCGGCAAATGGAATGGCGCCTCGGGCGGCGTTCCCTGCAGTGGGCGCTGGGAAGCTTCTCGTCAGTAATCTGCAATCAGGAATGTCCCTATGACGCCTCTTTCGTTCTATTCGCGTTCCCTCATCCGCGCAGCCGCGCTCGCCGCGGTTGTCGGGTTTTCAACGGCTGCCGCCTATGCGCAGTCGGCCCCTTTTGCGGGCATGGCAGGCGTTTGGTCCGGCACCGGCACGATCTCGCTTGAAGACGGCTCGAAAGAGCGCATCCGCTGCAAGGCCACCTACGCGGTCAGCCCGGACGGCAACGGCCTCAACCAGGGCCTGCTTTGCGCCAGCGACAGCTACAAGTTTGAATTGAAGAGCGACGTCAAATCGGCCGGCGGCGAGCTGTCCGGCAGCTGGGCGGAGACCACCCGCGGCGTCACCGGTTCGCTGGAAGGCCGCGCCAGTGGCGGCAAGTTCAACGTCAGCGTCTCATCGCCGGCCTTCAATGCGCGGCTGACTTTGACGACGACCGGCAACAAGCAGAACGTTGCGATCTCGTCGGACGGCCAGTTCAAGGGCGCCAACATCTCGCTAACCCGCAGCTAAGACCGACTGCATCGCTGATTTGAAACCCCGGCTGCCTGCGCAGCCGGGGTTTTGCTTTGGGAGGATTGCCGGGCCCGTCATGACCTGCGCATCGCAGCTGCGCGGCGTTCATGCATGGACAAGTGCCGCTTTGTCGCCGATACAAACGGCCCCTCCGGCAGCAGGCAAAGTCGCGGTTCCTGCGGCGCAGCATATCGGTTTTCATCATGGATCGTACGCCGTCGAAATCTCACGCTGCGCTGTGGATGTCCGGCTGGCTGCTGCTGATGCTGTTCGTGGCGATCGCCGGCCGCGAGACGCTGCGCGAACTGAACGTGTTCCAGGTGATGGAGATCCGATCGGTGGTCGGCTTCCTCATGCTGCTGCCGATCCTGCACTTCAATGGCGGACTCTGGTCCATGGGGACGAAGCGACCGGTCGCCCATGTCACGCGCAACCTCGTGCACTACATTTCGCAGATCGGATGGTTTTACGCCCTGACGCTGATCCCGCTGAGCCAGTTGGTCTCGATCGAATTCACCATGCCGATCTGGATCGCCATCATGGCGGCGTTCTTTCTCGGCGAGCGGATCACGGTCTGGAAAACGGCGGCGATCGTGCTCGGCCTGATCGGCGTGGTGGTCATCGTGCGGCCGGCGACGGGCGACATCAATCCGGGCCAGCTCATCGCGCTCGGCGCCGCCTTCGGCTTCGGCATCTCGATCACCCTGATCAAGTCGCTGACCCGAACCGACAGCGCCTTGAAGATCATCTTCTGGATGATCGTCGTGCAGTCCATCGCGGGCGCAGGCCCGGCGATCTATGTCTGGCAGTGGCCTTCGGCCTATGCCTGGCCGTGGCTGATCGTGATCGCGTTCTGCGGCACGTTTTCGCATTTCTGCATGGCGCGCGCGATGCTCTATGCCGACGCGACCGTGGTGGTGCCGATGGACTTCTTGCGGGTGCCGCTGAGCGCCACCATCGGCTGGCTGTTCTACGCCGAACGCCTCGACGTCTTCACCGTGCTCGGCGCCGCGCTGATCCTGGCCGGCAACACGCTCAATCTGTTCAGTCCGACCCCAGCTCCGGCGCGAGCCGCTGCGACGCCGTAGGCACGACCTATTTGCCGGCGGCCTTGCGCAGCGCGTCGTTGATGCGGTCCTGCCAGCCAGGGCCGCCGTCCTGGAAATGCTCGAGGACGTCCTGGTCGATTCGCAGCGACACCAGTTCGCGCACACCCGGCACGGCAGGTTTGGCAACGGGCGCCTCGACCGGCTTGGTCGTGGTCTTCTTGAAAGCCGCCTCGGCCTCGCTGCGGGCGTCCTGAAGCGTGCGGGGTCGTCGCGGCGGCTGGGACATCGAACGGTATCCTTCTGGGTTGGTTCAAGAGATAGCGCCGACGCCACGATCGCACAATCAAACCGCGAACGCTGCGCTGCAAAACTACTTGAAACTAAAAAACGTCAAAGCGACGCATTTGTGTTGCGACTTGGTCAAACAAATCAGCTTAAGATGCATGCATGCCTGATGAAACGACGAAGGAGGTCACGATGCCAGCACTTGCTGCAGCCCGTCCGACCAAAGCGTCGCGGAACGGATCGCGCGGCAGCGATCTGCCCACCTGCCCGGTCTGCGCCGATTCGATGGTCGCCGCGGAAGCCTCCGCCTTCCTCAAGCAGGATGTCGTCAGCTATCTCTGGAGCTGTGACACCTGCGGCTACGGTTTCGTCACCGAGCACGCGTTTAAGCGGATCGCCTGCAATTAGTCATTGGCGCGGTGCCTGTGGGTATTCAGCGTGGCGCGATGTCGCCGCGTGCCCATCCTTCTTTCGTGCTGGCCCGGAACTCCTCGAACGTGCCGGCCGCGATCGCCGCGCGAATGCCCTGCATCAGGCTTTGGTAATAGGCGATGTTGATCTCCGACAGCAGCATCGCGCCGAGCGTTTCGCCGGAGCGTACCAGGTGGTGCAGGTAGGCGCGGGAATAGTCTGATGTCGCCGGCCAGTTGCTCTCTTCGTCGAGCGGACGCGGGTCGTCCTGGTGGCGAGCGTTGCGGACATTGATCTGGCCGTGGCGCGTGAACGCCATGCCGTGGCGGCCGTTGCGGGTCGGCATCACGCAGTCGAACATGTCGACGCCGCGCGCCACGGCTTCCAGCATATCCTCCGGCGTGCCGACGCCCATGAGATAGCGCGGGCGGTCCGAAGGAAGGATCGGGACCACCTCCTCGATCATCGCCAGCATCACCGCCTGCGGCTCGCCGACCGCGAGGCCGCCGATGGCGTAGCCGTGGAAGCCGATGTCGACGAGGCCCTGGGCGCTTCTGCGGCGCAGCTCCGGCACGTCGCCGCCCTGGCCGATGCCGAACAGCATGTAGCCGTCCGGCGCGCTCTCGAAGGCGCGCTTGCAGCGCTCGGCCCAGCGCAGCGACAATTGCATCGCGCGGTCGATGTCGGCGTGTTCGGCCGGCAGCCGCACGCATTCGTCGAGTTGCATGGCGATGTCGGAATTCAGCAGCCGCTGGATCTCGATGGCGCGCTCCGGCGTCAATTCGAATTTGGCGCCGTCGATATGCGAGCGGAAGGTAACGCCCTGCTCCGTGACCTTGCGCAACTGCGCCAGCGACATCACCTGGAAGCCGCCCGAGTCGGTCAGCATCGGCCCGTTCCAGGTCGAGAATTTCTGCAGCCCGCCCAGCGACGCGACGCGTTCGGCGCCGGGCCGCAGCATCAAATGATAGGTGTTGCCGAGCACGATATCGGCGCCGGCATCGCGCACCTCGCGCCAGTGCAGGCCCTTCATCGCGCCCAGCGTGCCGACCGGCATGAAGGCCGGCGTGCGGACCTCGCCATGGGGCGTGGTCAGTCGGCCGAGGCGCGCGGTGCCATCGGTGCCGAGCAGTTCGAAATGATTGGCGACGGTCATCGGTGGGTGTTGTCCCGGAACAGCAGGCTGGCGTCGCCATAGGAGTAGAAGCGATAGCCCGACGCGATGGCATGGGCATAGGCCGCCTTCATGGTATCGAGCCCGGCAAAGGCGGAGACCAGCATGAACAGCGTCGATTTCGGCAGATGGAAGTTGGTGAGCAGGATATCGACGGCGCGGAAACGGTAGCCCGGCGTGATGAAGATCGCGGTGTCGTCGGCGAACGATTTTATCGTGCCGTCCTCGCCGGTGGCGCTTTCGAGCAGCCGCATTGACGTGGTGCCGACGGCGATAACGCGGCGGCCGGCTCGGTGCGCGGCATTCAACGCGTCGGCGGTCTCGCGCGAGATCATGCCCCATTCCGCATGCATCTTGTGCTCGGCGGTGTCGTCGACCTTGACCGGCAGGAAGGTGCCGGCGCCGACATGCAGCGTGATGCGGTGCAGCCCGACGCCGCGCGCTTGTAACGCCGCCTCCAACGCCGGCGTGAAATGCAGGCCGGCCGTCGGCGCGGCGACGGCGCCGTCATGGGCGGCGAACATGGTCTGATCGTCGGCGGCGTCGCGTTCGTCCGGCGCGCGTTTCGATGCGATGTAGGGCGGCAGCGGTGGCGCGCCGAGCTCGGCAATGGCCTGGTCCAGCGCCGGACCATGATATGCAAAGGCCAGGGTGATCTCGCCGGCGTCGCCCTTGTGCTCGACGGTGGCGTCGAGATGGCCGAGCAGGCAGACACGGCCTTCGTTGCCGAAGCGGACGATGTCACCTTCGGTAAGTTTCTTGGCGGGTTTTACCAAGGCCTGCCAGCGCGAGCCGTCGAGGCGCTTGATCAGCGTGGCGTCGATTTTGGGCTCGGTGTCGCGGCCGATGCGGCGACCGGAGAGTTGCGCGGAGATGACCTTGGTATCGTTGACCACAAGCTGGTCGCCAGGCTGCAGCCAGTGCGGCAGGTCCGACACGACTTTGTCTTCGACACCGACGCCTGGCTGCACGACCAGCAGCCGCGCGGAATCACGCGGGCTGGCGGGGCGCAGCGCGATGTTCTCGGGTGGCAGGTGGAAGTCGAAAAGGTCGGTGCGCATGATGGTCCGAAGCTCGCCGCTCGCCTTACAAGACCGGGCGCGCGGTCACCTCTCCCCGGTGGAGAGAGGTCGGAGACGGAGCGCAGCGACGTCTCCGGGTGAGGGGGCGCGGCAACGGCAGTGCTGGTGGAAGAGCCCCCTCACCCGCCGCGCTTCGCGCGTCGACCTCTCCCCTCCAGCGAAGCTTCGCTTCGCGCGGGGGGAGAGGTGAAGATCGCGCCGTTGTCTACTTACGCGGCCGCGTCGGCGGCCATGTGGGCCTTGACGATCTTGTCGGGGTTCTGCACGGGCTCGCCGCGCTTGATCTTGTCGACGTTCTCCATGCCTTCGGTGACCTTGCCCCACACCGTGTATTGCTTGTTGAGGAACGAGGCGTCGTCGAAGCAGATGAAGAACTGGCTGTCGCCGGAGTCGGGGCTCGCCGCGCGGGCCATCGACAGCGTGCCGCGGACGTGCGGCTCGTTGTTGAATTCGGCCTTCAGCTTCTGGCCCGAGCCGCCGGTGCCGGTGCCCTGCGGACAGCCGGTCTGCGCCATGAAGCCGTCGATGACGCGGTGGAACACGATACCGTCGTAGAAGCCTTCGCGGACCAGTTCCTTGATGCGGGCAACGTGGCCCGGCGCCAGATCGGGGCGCATCTCAATGGTGACTGGGCCCTGGGTCGTCTCGAGGATCAAGGTGTTTTCGGTAGCGGCCATGAGGAACTCTCTTTCGTTGCAAATGGAATTTGGGCGGCCAACGCCTGCGGCGATGGCCTTAAATGGGGCCTGCGCCGTCAGGCGACAAGCGGACGATGGAACCGGTTACTTGATGTCCGAGGCGACCTGGACCTTGACCATCTTGTCAGGGTCGGTGACGGCGCCGCTGGCCGAGCCGGGCGGCGACTTCTTCAGCTTGTCGACCACGTCCATGCCGGCGACGACATTGCCGATCACGGTGTACTGGCCGTTCAGCGACGAGCCATCGGCGAACATGATGAAGAACTGCGAATTCGCTGAGTTCGGATCGGAGGTCCGCGCCATGCCGACCACGCCGCGCGTGAACGGCACCTTGGAAAACTCCGCCTGCAGGTTCGGATATTTCGATCCGCCGGTGCCGTTGAAGTTCTTGCCGTCGCCGGTCTGCGCCATGAAGCCGTCCATCACGCGGTGGAACGGCACGTTGTTGTAGTAGCCCTCGCGCGCCAGCAATTTCAGGCGCTCGGCATGCTGCGGCGCGAGATCGGTGCGCAGCTTGACGATGATGCGGCCTTTAGTGGTGTCGATGACGATGGAATTGGCCTTGTCCAGACCGGCCGGTAGCGGCGCGGCCGCGGGAGCCTGTGCCTGGACCACGGCGGGCGCCGCGCATAGCAGCACGGCAGCGAGGGCGACAATACGGATCATGCGAACTCCGGGATCTGAGAAAGCCGGTCAACCGGCGAATTTGGACGAGAGGCTCTCGGCCACGGCGGCCGGGACAAAGGCCGACACGTCGCCGCCCATGGCGGCGATTTGCCGGACCAGTGTGGCCGTGATCGGGCGAACGCCGACCGAAGCGGGCAAAAACACCGTCTGCACGTCCGGCGCCATGGTTTCGTTCATGCCGGCGATCTGCATTTCGTAGTCGAGATCGGTGCCGTCGCGCAGGCCGCGGATCATGATCGTGGCGCCGGCCTTTTGCGCCGCGGTGATCGTCAGATTGTCGTAGGTCGTACAGTCAAACGCGCAGCCTGCCACGGCGGCCAGCGGCGCGAACACCTGCTCGACCATCGCCAGCCGCTCCTCGGTGCTGAACAGCGGCTTCTTGCCGGGATGCACGCCGATCGCGACGATCAGCTTGTCGCACAGGCCCACGGCGTGGCGCACCACGTCGAGATGGCCGTTGGTGACGGGATCGAACGATCCCGGATAAAGCGCGATACGTGGCATGACCCTCCCTACCTCGCCCTCGGTCGCCCCGCAAGCCGAGTTGGTTCCGCAGCAAGCCATCCCCGGGGAGTCGTTTATTTTCCGTTCATACCAGAACCAAACGGCCGGTCAGTGCGTCTTATGAAGGAGCAGCGACGGTGCTGAAATAACTACGCTTTCCAGCCTCATGTGTCGTTGCCACCGGGATACGAAACACAACGCAGGCGGCACGACACCAGATTGGCCGCCGACGACAACGTCCTGAAACGGGATCTGCCTATGCAGGCTCGCACAGGAAGCGACAAACAAACCGGGCCGAAACGGCCCAGATGACAGGGGACCGTCATGATCAAGGCTCTTTCCGCCGTCGCCGTTGCCGCGTTTATCGCCGCCGCCGTCACGCTGCTGCCGGGCTTCGCCCCGCGCGTCGAGGCCTCGGTGCCGCAGCCCCTCGCCAAGTCCGACCGACTCGATTTCCGCCCGATCGGCCGCGACTGCTCGCAGCAGGCCTGGCCTAATTTCGAGCCCTCCTGTCTGCGCAGCGCTGCCGCCAAGACGGCCGCGATCCGTGAGGCACGGCTGGTCACGACCGAGCGGAAGTAAGCACCGAGCCCACGGCTTGAAATCAAAAAGGCCCCCGGTTCTGCCGGGGGTCTTTTTGATTCCGGATGCCTTTCAGCGACCTCCGGCAGCCTGTCCAAAACACGCGATCAGCATGTCGGTCAGCACCCGCACCTTCCGCGCCGGATGCGGGCTCGGCGGGCGGATAACATAAACTCCCGCCGGAGGCGGCGGATGGCGGGTCATCACAGGGACAAGGGCACCCGAAGCCAGATGATCCTGCGTGATGCCATCGGGTAGCCATGCGATGCCGAGGCCGGCCAATGCGGCGGCGCAGAGCGCCGTGCCGTTATCGGCCTTGAAGCGCCCCTGCGGATGGACCGTGATGATCCTGTCGCCATCCGTGAACTGCCAGGCTTCGGTCCCCTGCATCAGCGCCTGATGCGCGACGAGGTCATCCGGAGTCTCAGGCGAACCATGCGCTTTGATATAGTCCGGACTCGCGACGAGCTTTCCATAAATCGGTCCGACATGGCGTGCGATCAGATTGGAGTCCGGCAGATAGCCGAACCGGATCGCGCAATCGAAACCCTCCGCGATGAGATCGACGAAGCGATCGCTGTAGACGGTGTGGATGTGGAGCTGTGGATGCTGCCGCGCCATGTCTGCGAGCACCGGAGCCAGGTGCGTCGGGCCGAAGGTCAGCGGCACGGCAACGCGCAGGCGGCCGCACAACTCACCGTCGGGCAGGATCAGGTCCCTCGCCGCGTCGATCTCGGCGCACGCTTTCGCGGCATGATCGCGAAACGCGACCCCGGCTTCCGTAAGCGCAGCGCCACGCGTGGTTCGCGCGAGGAGCTGGACGCCGAGCTCGGCTTCAAGCCGGGCGAGCTGCCGGCTGACGATGGATTTTGAAACACCGAGCCGGCGCGCCGCGGCCGACACGCCGCCGGCATCGGCGATTTCAACGAATGTCCGCAGCTCCTCGATGTCCAATTCGGCGTTCCCCGGTGCGCGACACAGTTTGGCACGGGACGGCACTACCTCATCACGCGTGGGCACGGCAATACCGCGCCAGGCAGTGCCGCCGTCGGCGCAGCCTGCTGACAACCCATCTCACGCGCCACGGCAGAGGATATATCGATGACCATTCGTAATGGCCTTGCTTCGCTTCTTCGTCCTGAGGACTCTGTCCTCGTCTTGATCGACCACCAGCCCTACCAGCTCGCCAACGTGAACAGCCACGAGCCGCAGATGGTGATCAACAACACGGTGGGCCTGGCCAAAGCCGCCAAGGCCTTCGGCGTGCCCACCATCCTGACCACCGTGATCGCCCAGCGTGGCGGTCTGCTGTTCCCCCAGATCGCCGACGTGTTTCCAGGCCAGGAGGTGATCGACCGGACGCTGATCAACACCTGGCAGGATCCCAAGGTCGTCGACGCGGTCAAGGCCACGGGCCGCAAGCAACTGATCATCGCGGGCCTGTGGACCGAGGTCTGCGTCGCGATGCCGACGATCCAGGCCCTCGGCGAGGGCTGGGACGTGACCGTCATCACCGATGCGTCCGGCGCCGTGTCGGTGGAAGCGCACGACATCGCCATCCAGCGCATGATCGCCGCCGGCGCCAACATGATGACCTGGCTGGCGCTGGCCGCCGAATGGCAGCGCGACTGGGCCCGCGCCGACACCGCCGCCAAGCTGACGGAGGTGATCGTGCAGCATGCCGGCGGCAGCGGCATCGCCTTCCTGTGGGAGCAGCAACTGCTCAACACGCCGGTGCCAAAGGCCGCAGCCTGATGCGAGCGGGGTTGGCGGGACGCTTGCACACGCGCCCGCCATCCCCATTGTAACCGACAGGCGATCCGGCGCCGGGTCGCACCGACACATGACATTGGAATGAGCTATGGACATCGGCATCGACAGTTTTGCGGCCATCCTCCCCGATCCCGCGACGGGTCAGCTCCCGTCGGCGACGGATCGCATGGCCGATCTGCTCGCCGAGGTCGAGATCGCCGACCGGGTCGGGCTCGACGTCTTCGGCATCGGTGAGCACCATCGCGCCGAATTCCTCGATTCCGCGCCCGCGATCATCCTGGCCGCCGCAGCGGCCCGCACCAGCCGGATTCGCCTGACCAGCGCCGTGACGGTGCTGAGCGCCGCCGATCCCGTGCGGGTGTTTCAGGAATTCGCCACGCTCGACCTGATCTCCAAGGGCCGTGCCGAACTCGTCGTCGGCCGCGGCTCGTTCATCGAGGCCTATCCGCTGTTCGGCCTCGACACCCGCGCCTATGACGACCTGTTTGCCGAGAAGCTCGACCTATTCCTCAAGCTCGGCGAGTCCACCGATATCACCTGGCAAGGTCGCTTCCGTCCGCCGCTCACCGGCCAGGGCGTCTATCCGCGCCCGCATCAAGCGCACCTGCCCGTCTGGATCGGCGTCGGCGGCACGCCGGAGTCCTTTGCGCGCGCCGGCGCGCTCGGGCTGCCGCTGATGGTCGCCATCATCGGCGGCTCGTTCGACCGATTCCGTCCGCTGGTCGATCTCTATCGCGAGGCCGGCAAGCAAGCCGGGCATGGTCCTGACCGTCTCAAGGTCGGCGTCCACGCCATGGGCTTTGTCGGCGAAACCGACAAGGCCGCCCGTGACGCCTTCTTCCCCGGATGGGCGCATCTGACCGCAACCATCGGCCGCGAGCGCGGCTGGTCGCGTCCGTCACGCCAGCAGTTCGACGCCATGGCCGGCCCGGAGGGCGCCTTCCTGATCGGCGCCCCCGCCACGGTCGCCGCC
>JBEVEC010000147.1:0-3987 GCA_040512975.1 Tardiphaga sp.
AGGCCGAACTCGTTCATCTTCTCCAGCAGCAGCTTCGCGTCGGAGATCACGGTCGGCAGGAAGAACAGCAAATCCGGCTTGGCCGAACGGATCTTCTGCACCAGCGACGTCGCGTCGGCGAGCGGCGGCGTGAAGGTCTCGTCGACGATGAGCTGCAGCTGGTTCTCCGCCAGCAGCCCCTCGCGCATCGACTTCGCCGAGGCGATCGAGGCCGCGGTGTTGTCGGTCAGGATCGCCACCGTCTTCGGCCGCTTGCCGGACGCGGTTTCCGCCAGCTTGATGATCTGCGGCAGTGCCTGCCTGGCCTGCGAGCCGGCCGTGGCCGAGGTCTGGAAGATATACTTGAAGCCGCGATCGGTGAGCAGGTCGGAATAGGAGAGGGTGAGGACGGGCAGGTTGGCCCGCTCCGTGACCTCGGTGACCGCCAGCGTGAAGGACGAGAGATAGGCCCCGCTCGCCGCCACCAGATCGGTCTCCTGCGCCACCATGCGCTGCGCGGCGTTCTTGGCCTTCTCCGTGCTGTCGCCGGAATCGAGTACGACGAGCTTCAGCTTGGCGCCGCCGAGCGCCTTGATGCCGCCCTGCGCGTTGATGTGGTCGATCGCCATCTCGGCGCCGTGGCGCATCACGGTGCCGGGGCGGGCATACATGCCCGAGATCGGCACCAGCAAGCCGACCTTCACTTCAGCCGGCTGCTGCGCGAAGGCGCGGGTTGCAATCAATGCGCTGGATGCGCCGGCGAGCAGTGTTCGCCGGCTCAGTTTGGTCGGAATATTCCCACTCATGACGATCCTCCCCTCGATTTTGCTTTGATTGTTGTTGTCAGGATTTCTTCGGCCAGAACGGCGCCGCCTGCGCGAGATCCGGCGGATAGACCGTAACCGGCACGCCGTTCTGCCACTGCACGATGACGACGCCGGCGCCGACGCGGCGGCCCTTCTCGTCGAACTTGAGTTCGCCGCCCGGATAATATTTCGACGGGCCGGCATCGAGGGTGCGGAAGGCCTGCGCGACCGACTGGCGGTCGGCCTTGCCGGCCTTCTCCAGCGCGTCCTTCATCAGCCACATGTCGCCGTAAGTCGAAACGACGTTCTGCGTCGCCCACGGCTCCTTGTACTTGGCCTTCAGCTCCGCGATCAGCTCTTCCTGGCCCTTCGAGCCCCAGTTGGCGACGATGGTCATGATGCCTTGTACGGCGTCGGTGCTGACGCTCTGCAGCATGTCGGGCTCGGCGATGGTGATGCTGAACGAGACGGTCGGGATCTTGCCCGGGCCAAGGCCGAATTCGTTGATCTTCTCCAGCCCGAGCTTGGCGTCCGAGACCGCGTTCGGCATGAACAGCAGCAGGTCGGGCTTGGCCGAGCGGACCTTCTGGATCAGCGGCGTGGCGTCCGACAGCGGCGGCGTCCAGATCTCCTCGACGACGAGTTGCAGGCCCTCCTGCGCGAACAGTTTCTCCTTCAGCGCCTTCGCGGTGGCGATCGAGGTCGCGGTGTTGTCCATCAGCATCGCCACCGTCTTCGGCCGCTTGCCGGAGGCGGCTTCGGCCAGCTTCATCAGCGTCGGCAGGCCGAGTTCGGACTGCCGGCTGGCGGGCGCCGCGGTCTGGAAGATGTACTTGAAGCCGCGCTCGGTCAGCAGGTCCGAATAGGAGAGGGTGAGCACCGGCAGCTCGGCGCGCTCCGTGACTTCGGTGACCGCGAGCGTGAAGGAGGAGAGATAGGCGCCGGTGGCGGCAACCAGATCGGTTTCCTGCGCGACCATGCGCTGCGCCGCGTTCTTGGCTTTCTCCGTCGTGTCGCCGCAGTCGATCACCACCAGCTTCATCTTGGCGCCGCCGAGCGACTTGATGCCGCCCTGCTTGTTGATGTGCTCGATGCCCATCTCGGCGCCCATCTTCATCACCTGGCCGGGACGGGTGTAGATGCCCGACAGCGGCACGATCAGGCCGACCTTGACCTCGGCCGGCTGCTGTGCGCGAGCGATTCCAGAAAGGCCGACGGCAGCGGCGCCGGAAAGAACCGTCCGGCGCGTCAGCCCGTTGAAGGTCTTGTTCATGTTGTCTCTCCCTGTTTCTTGTTCGTCAGAATGATTTGTCACTATTGGTCACATGCCGAGATAGGCCTTGCGGACCCGGTCGTCGGCACGCAGCGTCTGGTTATTGCCCTCGAGCACGACCCGCCCGGCCTCGAGCACATAGCCGTGGTCGGCGGATTCCAGCGCTTCCGCGACGCGCTGCTCCACCAGCAGCATCGTCAAGCCTGATTGCTTGCGGATATCGATCAGCCGCTCGAAGATGAAATCCGCGGTCGACGGCGCCAGACCCATCGACGGCTCGTCGAGCATCAGCAGTTTCGGCGAGGAGGCAAGGCCGCGGCCGATCGCCAGCATCTGCTGCTGGCCACCCGACAGTGTGCCCGCGAACTGGCCGCGGCGTTCGGCGAGCACCGGCAGCCATTCGAAGATGCGCTCCATATTCTGCTTCCAGTCGCGCTGCCCGCTCTCGGTCACCGCGCCCATTTCCAGGTTTTCCATCACGGTCAGCGACGGAAACACCTGGCGTCCCTCGGGTACATGGGCGATGCCGAGATGGGCGCGCTGCGGCGGCGGCACCGTCAGCAGGTCGGCGTCGCCGAACGTGATCTTGCCCGCGCTCGGCTTCAGGATGCCGGAGATGGTCTTGAACAGCGTGGTCTTGCCGGCGCCGTTGGGACCCACGATCGCGACGAACTGGCCGGCCTCGACGTTGATCGATACGCCGTTCAGGACCGGTTTGGCCGAGTAGCCCGCGCTCAATCCTTCAATGCGTAGCATTGGCCACCCATTTCTTGCCGAGATAGGCCTCGATCACGCGGGTGTCGCGGGTGACGGCTTCCGGCTCTCCCTCGGTGATGACGGCGCCGTGGTCGAGCACGACGAAGCGATCGACCAGGCGGACCATCGCCTGCATCGTGTGTTCGATGATCGCGATGGTGATGCCGTCGCGGGCGAGTTGCTGGATGACGGCGACGACCTCGTCCGCCTCGCCATGGCCGAGGCCGGCCAGTGTTTCATCGAGCAGCAGGATCTGCGGCTGCCCGGCGACGGCGCGCGCCAACTCCATCAGACGCAACTCCTTGGTCGACAATTCGCCGGCGACGCGATCGGCCACGGCAGACAGGCCGACCCGCGCGACGGCATCGGCCGCCAGCTTTCTTGCTTCGTCCTCGCTCTTGGCGCGCACATAGGCGCCGACCACGACGTTGTCGAGGATCGACATGCGCAGGAACGGGCGCATGATCTGGAAGGTGCGGCCGATGCCGGCTTCGCAGATCTTGTGCGGCCGTTCGCCCGACATGTTGCGACCGCCGATCAGGACTTCGCCCTGGTCCGGCCGCAGGAAGCCGTTCAGGAGATTGAACAGCGTGGTCTTGCCGGCGCCGTTCGGACCGATGATGCCAAGGATCTCGTTCTTGTGCAGCTTGAAGCTGACATCCTGGACGGCCTTCAGGCCGCCAAAGGACCGCGAGAGGTTGCGGACTTCCAGCACGACCTCGGACGTCGCCGCGCGTTTCCGGCCCGAGGGCAGCGGAGTCACGTTAACCGCGGATGGCTGCACCGCGGCGGTAGTTTGCTTCGCCGCCGGCTTCGCAAGGCGCTTGCGCAGTAGATCGCGCAGTTTCCAGAACAGGCCCTCCGGCGCCAGCAGGATGACGCAGATGATGGCAAAGCCGTAGATCACGCCCTGGATGCCGGGAAAGCGCGCGCCGGCTTCGGCATGCAGCGTCTCGGCCAGCGGGATCAGGATGACCGAAACGATCAACGGTCCCCACACCGTGCCGACGCCGCCGAACATCGCGACCGTCAGCGCCTGTGCCGACACCAGCATGCCGAACACCGATTGCGGGGTGACGACCAGCAGCACCTGCGCATAGAAGGCGCCGATCGCAGCGGCGATGGCGCCGCTCAGCATGATGGCCCGCAGCTTCCAGGCGAGCGTGTTGACGC
>JBEVEC010000216.1:0-8527 GCA_040512975.1 Tardiphaga sp.
GGTGTTCAAATCGAACCGAGATGCGGGATTGGTGCTGTTCGCGGGGTTGTTGCTGGATGCGGTGTTGCGCAGTCTGTAGCCCGGATGAAGCGAAGCGTAATCCGGGAATCTAACAACGTCGCGCCGCTGTCCCGGATGTCGCTGCGCTCATCCGGGCTACAGAGCCTTCAATGCCGCGCGATGATCTCTCGCTCGCCGCCATACATCCCGGCTTCCCCCAGCAATCCACCGACGCGTCGGCGCACCAGGAATTTCGGGCGGCGGTCGCAGATGGCGTTGCGGCGGCGACGGCGCGGCGTGGGCTCAAAAGTCTTGTCTTCGGGCAATTGCGGAAGCGCCAGAATGTCGCTCCACATCTGCCGTGCCATGTCAATTTCGTCGTGATCAGAACTGACCAGCAGCGGGATCGACAGCGCGGGGTCGCGATGCTTCAGTACAAGCATCTTGCCGTCGTCGAGGCCGCGCAGGCCGATGCCGAGGAAGTCGCTGACGCGCACATTGATGGCCATCCGCATGCCGCCGACGGCGCGATGCAGGATGACGCGTTCGCGATGCAGTTCGATATGCCGGACGCTGCCGTCGGCGCGCATGTCATGCGCCTCGAAGCGGACCGGCAGTGAGTGGGGGTCGAGCCGCAACGCGCTGCCCGACCCCGGAGCCGAAGCCCCGCCTGTAGCTGTTTGATGCCTCACGGCTTTAATCTCCCCGCCGGAATTATGCTTCCGGTCGATTGGAGGACCTTGCCAGAGCGGTGGCCGAAAAAGCTTAAAAGGGCTGGTTAATCGAATCCAACCCGCTCCGCATGATTGACGGAAGCTTGGCAGGCATGATTGACGAGTGCTTTCCACCGTCCCGAAATTCTTTCGCTTTCCCGCGGTCAAATGCTTGAAGTCCCTTTGAAATAAGCACATCTGTAAGGCCGCGGGCGGTTGCGCCCATCCCTGCAAAACTTCGGGATTTTGTTTGTGATCTCTTCACCAAACGTGTCGTCTTCCTCGTCGTCGAAATCCGACAATTCCGATCTGCTCGATCAGTCCGGCCTGGCCTCTCTGGCGGAGCGTCTGGTCGACGCGGCCCGGAGAGCCGGAGCTGACGCGGCGGATGCGGTCGCTGTGCGTGGCGTGTCGCACGGCGTCGAAGTACGCGACGGCAAGGTCGAGGCGTCCGAGCGATCGGAGGGCGACGATGTTGGCCTGCGCGTTTTTGTCGGGCGCCGGCAGGCGGTGATCTCCACCAACGACGTGTCCGGCGACAATGTCGCGCAGCTCGCCGAGCGCGCCGTGGCGATGGCGCGCGTGGCGCCTGACGACCAGTATGTCGGGCTCGCCGATCCGGCGTTGCTCGCGCGCGATTTTGCCAAGCTGGATCTGCTCGATCCGGTGACGCCGTCGGTGACCGAACTCGAACGCCGTGCCGTCGAGGCGGAGCAGGCCGCGCTTGCCGTCAAGGGCGTCACCAAGTCCGGCGGCGCCTCGGCCTCCACCGGGATCGGCGGCATGGTGCTGGTGACGTCGACCGGCTTCCAGGGCGCCTATCTGCGCTCGAGCCAGGGCATCTCCATGACCGCCATCGTCGGCGACGGCACCAACATGGAGCGCGACTACGATTTCACGTCGGCGCTGCACGCATCCGATCTGGCGTCGCCGGCCAGCGTCGGCAAGCTCGCCGGCGAGCGCACGGTGGCGCGCGCCAATCCGCGCAAGGTCGCTACCTGCAAAGTGCCGGTGGTGTTCGATCCGCGCGTGTCCAATACGCTGGTCGGCCACGTCATCGGCGCCGCCAATGGCGCATCGATCGCTCGGAAAACCTCGTTCCTGAAGGACAGCCTCGGCAAGCAGCTGTTCGCCGACAATATCCGCATCATCGACGATCCCCTGCGCGTCCGCGGCCTGCGCTCGCAGTCGTTTGACGCCGAAGGCGTCGCCACCCAGCGCCGTGCGATCATCGACGGCGGCGTGCTGACCACGTGGCTGCTTGACTGCGCCACCGCGCGCGAGCTCGGCATGACCACCACCGGCCACGCCCATCGTGGCGTATCGTCCTCGCCGTCGCCCGGCGCCTACAACCTGCATCTTGAAGCCGGCACGGTGTCGCCTGCCGAATTGATCGGCGATATCAAGGAAGGTTTCTATGTCACCGACCTGATCGGCTCCGGTGTCAACGGCGTGACCGGCGACTACAGCCGCGGCGCCGGCGGCTTTTGGATCGAGAATGGCGAGCTCACTTATGCGGTGAGCGAGATCACCATCGCTGGCCATCTGTTCGAGATCTTCAAGTCGATGACCCCGGCCAACGACCTGACCTTCAAATACGGCGTCAACGCGCCGACCGTGCGCGTCGAGGGACTGACGATTGCCGGACGCTGATCCCGCCATTACCGAAGACCAGCTGGCCCGCGATGCCGCCCTGCTCGCGGCGACGGTGCGGGAGGCAGGCTTGCTCGGGCTGTCGATGTTTCGCACCGAGCTCAAGACCTGGACCAAGGGCGAGTCGTCCCCGGTGTCCGAAGCCGATATCGCCCTCAACGATCTCATCGAATCACGACTCAGGCCCGCAACCCCGGATTACGGCTGGCTGTCGGAAGAAAGCGTCGACGACGCCGCGCGGCTGGCCAAGCGCCTGACCTGGATCATCGATCCGATCGACGGCACCCGCAGCTATCTCGCCGGCCGCGAAGACTGGTGCGTCAGCGTGGCGCTGGTGGAAGAGGCGAGGCCTCTGATGGCCGCGGTCTATGCGCCGTCCACAGATGAATTTTTCTGGGCGGTGCGCGGGCAGGGCACGACCCGCAACGGCGTTCCGGCTCACGCCACATCCGGCACCGGTTTCAACTTCTCGCGGATGGCCGGTCCAAAACCTCTGGTGGAGCGTCTTGCCCTGCCGGGACAGCAGTTGACGCTGCATCCGCGGATCGGATCGCTGGCCCTGCGGTTGTGCTGGATCGCCAGCGGCCAGCTCGACGCGGCCTTTGCCGGCGGACAGAGCCGCGACTGGGATCTTGCGGCTGCGGATTTGATCGTGCACGAAGCGAATGGTAGGATGACGGCGCTTTCGGGCGATCCCATTCTCTACAACCGCCAGGAAGTCACACACGGGTTGTTGGTAGCAGCGGGGGCCGACCGTCATGCCCACATCGTTGAGCAGATGCGGACCCGCCGGACTTAACCAGCAGCATGACTGGACTTCGTCATCTGATCGCAGCCAACATGCTGCGGAATAAAGACGCTGCAGGAAAAAGATTCATGCCGGATACATCGCAACAACTGCTTCATCTTGTCATCGGCGGCGAACTGACCAGCCTGAAGGGCATCACCTTCAAGAATCTCGACGAGGTCGAAGTCGTCGGCGTGTATCCGAACTACGCGACGGCCTACACCGCCTGGAAATCAAAGGCGCAGTCCACGGTCGACAACGCGCATATGCGCTACTTCATCGTTCACCTGCACAGGCTGCTGGATCCGGGTCAAGATTCAAAGCCTGCCACTTGAAGCGACTGCTTCGAAACGCGCTGCGCAGCAGCGTCGTCCAGCGCGCCGCGGGATTTCTCGCGGCCGAATTTTTACGGCTGGTCTGGAAGACCAACACCTTCAGCTTCGACCCGGTCAACGTCTACGACCTTGTCGAACCGCAGATGCCGGTGATCCTGGCGTTCTGGCACGGCCAGCATTTCATGACGCCGTTCATCCGGCAGAAGGACTATCGCGGCGCGGTCCTGATCTCGCGCCATCGCGACGGCGAGTTCAACGCGCTGGCGGCCGAGCGGCTGGGGATCGCGACCGTGCGCGGCTCGGGCGATCACGGCGGGGCGTTCCACCGCAAGGGCGGCGTCGGCGCCTTCAAGGAAATGGTCCGTGTGCTGGAGCAGGGCATCAACATGGCGCTGACGGCGGACGTGCCGAAGCGGTCGCGCGTGGCCGGCCTCGGCATCATCATGCTGGCGCGCGAGAGCGGCCGTCCGATCATGCCCTTTGCCATGGCCACCAGCCGCTACGTTCAGCTCGAGAACTGGGACCACACCACCATCAATTTGCCGTTCGGCCGCGGCGCGCTGGTCGGCGGCGAGCCGATCGTGGTCCCCGCCGATGCCGATGGGCCCATGATGGAAACGTTGCGGCTGCAGCTGGAGACGACGCTCAACGACGCCACACGCCGCGCCTATGCCGCGGTGGGCCGACCTGAAGGCGATCGCCATGGTTAGCCCGCTGCCGTTGACGCTGCGGACCTATCGCAGACTGTCTGCAGCGCTGACGCCGCTGGCGCCGCTGCTGATGAAACGGCGGCTGCGGCAGAACAAGGAGGATCCCGGCCGCATCGACGAGCGGCGCGGCATCGCCAAACTGGCGCGGCCGGCGGGGCCGCTGGTCTGGGTCCACGGCGCCAGCGTCGGCGAGGTGCTGGCGGCGGAAGCACTGATCGAGCGGCTGCGCGGGCAGAACATCACTATCCTGCTCACCTCGGGCACGGTCACCTCGGCCGCGATCATCGCCAAGCGCTTCCCGCCCGATATCATCCACCAGTACATTCCCTATGACTCACCGCGCTTCGTCGCGCGCTTTCTCGATCACTGGCGGCCGAGCCTGGCGCTGTTCATCGAGAGCGACCTGTGGCCGAACCTGATCGTCGCGGGATCGACGCGCCGGCTGCCGATGGTGCTGATCAACGGCCGGATGTCGCCGCGCTCCTATCCGCGCTGGCAGAAGTTTTCCGCCACCATCGGCGCGCTGCTCGGCCGCTTCGACATCTGCCTGGCGCAATCCGAAACCGACGCCGAGCGCTTCAGCAATCTGGGCTCGCGCAGCGTCGTCGTCACCGGCAACCTCAAGCTCGACGTGCAGGCGCCGCCCGGCGATGCCGCCCGGCTGGAGACGCTGGTCGCGGCGACGCGCGGCCGTCCCATGGTGGTCGCGTCATCGACCCATCCCGGCGAGGAAGAAATTATCCTCGAGACCCACAAGACGCTGGCGCGCTTCTTTCCGACGCTGCTCACGGTGATCGTGCCGCGCCATCCCCATCGCGGCGGTGCCATCGCCCAGATGATCGCCGCGGCAGGCGCGCGCCCTGCGCTGCGCTCGCGCGACGAAATGCCGAATGCGGGTACCGACGTCTACGTCGCGGATACCATGGGTGAGCTCGGCCTGTTCTACCGATTGTCGCCAGTGGTGTTCATGGGCGGTTCGCTGGTGCCCCATGGCGGGCAGAACCCGATCGAGGCGGTGAAACTCGGCGCCTCCGTCGTGCACGGCCCGCATGTCTTCAATTTCGCCGACGTCTATGAGGCGCTCGATGGCGCCGGGGGCGCCAGCCTTGCCGGCTCGTCCGAACAGCTGGTGAAAATGCTCGGGTCGATGCTCGGCGACGCCGCCGCGCGGGCGGCCACGGTCGATGCCGGGCAGCGCGTGGTGGCGCGGCTGGGCGGTGCGCTCGAGCGCACGATGCATGCGCTGGAGCCTTATCTGCTGCAGATGCGGTTGGAGACCGGGGCGCAGGATGCGTGAGCCGGCGTTCTGGCAGCCGCCGACCTCGTGGCTGTCGCGTCTGCTGATGCCGCTTGCCGCGATCTACGGCGAGATTGCCGGCAGCCGGATGGCGCGGAAGGGCACGGCCGTCGGCATTCCCGTTTTCTGCGTTGGCAACTATCACGTCGGTGGCGCCGGCAAGACGCCGACCACGCTGGCGCTGGTCGCGCTGCTGCGCGAGCTTGGCGAGACGCCGGTGGTGCTGAGCCGCGGCTACGGCGGCCGCCTGCGCGGTCCGGTCCGGGTTGATCCCGACCGGCACGAGGCGTCCGATGTCGGCGACGAGCCGCTGATGATGGCGCGCCAGGTCACCGTGGTGATCGCCCGCGACCGTGCCGCCGGCGCCGCACTGGCGCGCTCGACCGGGGCCGGCGTCATCGTGATGGATGACGGCTTCCAGAACCCGGCGATCCGCAAGGATACGTCGATCATCGTCATCGATGGCCATCGTGGCCTGTTGAACGGGCGCACGTTTCCGGCCGGCCCGCTGCGCGCGCCGCTGGACCTTCAGATCGCCCGCACCGATGCGCTGGTGGTGATCGGCGAGGGCGCTGCTGCGGCCGACATTGCGGCGACGGTGAATGCTAAGGGCGCGCCGGTGCTTGCTGCGCGGCTCGTCCCCGACGATGCCTCGGTCACCGCGCTGCGCGGCCAGCGCGTGCTGGCTTTTGCCGGCATCGGCGACCCCGCGCGCTTCTTCCGCACGCTGCGGAGTTGCGGCCTCGACGTTGTGGCTGAAAAGGTTTTCGCCGATCATCATGCCTATACGGCAGATGACATCGACGCGCTTGTCGCGCAGGCCGAACGCGATGCGCTGGCACTGGTGACGACGGAAAAGGACATGGTGAAGTTGCGGGGAATGGCGGCGGCAGCAGAGATAGTGCCGTTTGCCGTGACCCTGGCGTTCGATGACAGGCCAGCGTTTCAGGCGTTTGTTGTCGAACGGCTTAACCGTGCAAGGGCGCAGCGGTCGTAGGCTTCTTCCTTCTCCCCTTGTGGGAGAAGGTGCCTTCGCGCAGCGAAGGCGGATAAGGGGGTGCCGCAGAGGCAACGCTTGTGGCTACCCCTCACCTGTCTCCCACAAGGGGAGAGGGGTAGAAGTCACTCCTGCGACTTCAGTGCTTCCGGATGGTGCCGCTTCAGCACCGCATTCGGCACCGCATAAGCCTCCTGCAGATCCACGCTCCAGTATTTCAGCTCATCCAGTGGGATTCGTTCGCCGGTGATGGCGCAGACCACATAGGTGCCGGGCGAAATCACGCGAAAATCGCCGTCGAGATATTGCAGCTGGGCTTCACCGTTGCCCGAGGGGCCGAATTTGTTCAGCACGCTGGTCTCCTGAATGGTCGGGCCGGGCGCGATACCGGTCCATGAGATCGAAACTCGTAACATAAATAGGGCCGCGGCGTCGCCGAGGAAAGCCGCGGCCTAGAATAGCGTGCCCTGGTCGATGGCCTTGCTGGTGCGCTTGGCCGTCGGGGCGGCGGCAGCCTTGGCCGCGCGTGCCGGCCCGGCCGGTTGATCGCCATCGGCAGTGACGCTGACGCGACCATCGGTGAATTCCACGCTGAGCCGCGCGCCGGCGCCGACAGCGGCGGCGGCGTGCAGCGCCGCGCCGTGTTCGTCGCGCACCAGGGCAAAGCCGCGCGCCAGCACGCTGCGATAGGACAGCACGCCGAGCAGCTGGCTGGCAGCCTGCACGCGGGCGTGATGGCGCTGCAGCAGCGTCGTCAGCGCACGGTGGCCGCGCTCGCCGAGCCGCACCGCGCGCTCGCGGTTGCGCGTGATGGCATTGCGCTGCGCCTGCGCATTGGCGGATTTGGAGGCCTTGAGTCGTACCTCCAGCCCGGCGAAGCGATCGCGCCGCCGCTGCAGCAGCGCACGCTCCGACAGGTTCAGGCGTTCGCCCGCCACCGTGAGCCGCTGCGTCGCCTGGGCAATCTGTGACCGCAGCACACGCAGCGTCAGGCCCGCCGCGGCCCGAGTGAAACGGCGGTGATGTGCGTGGGTATTGTCCTTCAGCGCGCGCGGTAGCGCGGCCGTGGTGCCGTCCAGCCGCTGCCGCGGGATCGCCAGCAATGCCGCGGCATCCGGCAAGGCGCGCGTCGCTGCGCGCAGCTCGTTGCGGCGGCGCTCCTGGCCGCGCTGCCAGCACAGCATCAAGCGGCGCTCATAGGCACCGATTTCCACCAGCAGTTCGGCGCGCACCGGCACCGCCATTTCGGCCGCGGCGCTCGGCGTCGGCGCACGCCTGTCGGCGGCAAAATCGATCAGCGTGATATCGGTCTCGTGGCCCACCGCGGAGATCAACGGGATCATGCTGTCGGCCGCGGCGCGCACCACGATCTCCTCGTTGAACGACCACAAGTCCTCGAGCGAGCCGCCGCCGCGCGCGACGATCAGCAGGTCCGGACGGGGAATCGCGCCGCCTTCCGGCAGCGCATTGAAGCCGTGGATCGCAGCGGCCACCTGTTCGGCCGAGCCGTCGCCCTGGACCTTGACCGGCCACACCAGCACGCGGCGTGGGAAGCGGTCCTCGAGGCGATGCAGAATATCGCGGATCACCGCGCCGGTCGGCGACGTCACCACGCCGATCACCTCGGGCAGCCATGGCAGCAACTGCTTGCGCGCCTCGTCGAACAGCCCCTCGGCGCCGAGCTTGCGCTTGCGCTCCTCCATCAGGGCCATCAGCGCGCCGACGCCGGCGGGCTCGATGGCCTCGATGACGATCTGGTACTTCGACGAGCCGGGATAGGTGGTCAATTTGCCGGTGGCGATGACCTCGAGGCCCTCCTGCGGCTTGAACCGCATCCGGCCGTGCACGCCCTTCCAGATCACCGCCTCGATCTTGGCGCTCTCGTCCTTGAGCGAGAAGTAGCAATGGCCGGACGAATGGGGGCCGCGAAACCCGGAAATCTCGCCCCGCACCCGGACGTTGCCATAGGTGTCCTCCACGGTTCGCTTCAGCGCCGAGGACAGCTCCGAAACGGTGAATTCTGTGGAGTTGGTCA
>JBEVEC010000222.1:0-11058 GCA_040512975.1 Tardiphaga sp.
TCAGAAGCCATATAATCCCCGGGGCCTTATCGATCCTCACGGGAACTGTCCCTGACCAGGTCCGTGGATCTGGTCACATGGTGCCCACCTACTTTCGTAGGTGCTCCGGGATCGAGTGCTTCAACGGCCATCGTGGCTTCGCACTTTTATTCTTATGCCGGGTCGCGACATGACGATGAAAATCTCATTGCCCGAGGCGTTCAGCGCATTCGTTGAGGCTCAGGTCGCGGGCGGCCACTATGCCACGCCGGACAATGTGTTTCGCGATGCGTTGCGGCTGATGGAACGGCACGCGAAAGCAAAGGCGGAGAGCGTCGCTTGGCTGCAGCAGGCTTATCGCGAGGGGATTGAGAGTGGGTTCGTTGATGGATCTCCCGATTTCGAGGCGATCAAAACGGAAGGGCGCAAGCGCCTCGAAAAATCTGTGAGATGAGCGATGCGGCTGCGCCATTCTCGGTATGTGCGCAGTGACCTCGATACGATCTGGGACATCGTGGCCGAACATGGGGTGTCCGTTGCGGATGCATGTTTGGACAAGATCGGAACTCGGTTCGCTCAGCTCCTAATCTTTCCTTATTCCGGGTCCGTCCATCCCGACATTGGCCCGGATATCAGAGCTTTGGTGTCGAGCGGTGGCTGATCATCTATCGCGTTGCGTTTGACAGCGTCGAAATCGTCCGCATTGTCGATGGCGCACGCGACCTGTCCCGCTTGGACCTGCCCGACGATTAGCCTTGGAGTCGTGGGATGTCCCCGCCAATACCCACCAAAGCTGAATTCCGAGGCGCGGCCCTCGCTCGACGTGCCGCATTAAGTGGTGCTGTGCAGGCTGCCGGAGCGCGCGCGTTGGCTGCACGTCCGTTTCCGCTTCCCGTTAAATCCGGCGCCATCATCGCCGGCTATTCGCCGATCCGCAGCGAGATCGATCCGGGGCCGTTGATGCGGCACCTGGAAACGCTGGGCGCACGACTGGCGTTGCCGGCCATCGTTGCGCGTGACGAGCCGCTGTTGTTCAAAGCCTGGAGCGCGATGGAAGCCCTGGTGCCGGGATCGATGGGCATCCTCGAACCGTCGCCGGAGGCGCCGCTTGTGATGCCCGACATCGTGCTGGTGCCGCTCGCCGCCTTCGATCGTACCGGCCACCGGATCGGTTACGGGGCAGGGCATTACGACCGCACCTTCGAGCAATTGCGGACAATCAAACCGTTCGTCGCGGTCGGCCTCGCCTTTGACGTGCAGGAAATCAAGGCCGTGCCCACGCAGCCGCACGACGTGGCGCTGGATTATGTGCTAACCGAGACCCGGACAATCGATTTCCGGAGCAGTGACGTTGCGCATTCTTTTCATCGGTGACGTGGTCGGCAAGACCGGCCGTGTGGTGATCCTCGACCGACTGCCCGGCCTGGTCCGCGACTGGAAGCTCGACCTCGTGGTGATCAACGGCGAGAACGCCGCCGGCGGCTTCGGCATCACCGAGGCGATCTATAATGATCTCGTCGACGCCGGGGCGGACGCCGTCACCCTCGGCAACCACGCCTGGAATCAGAAGGAGGCGCTGGTGTTCATCGAGCGCGCGCCGCGCCTGATCCGGCCGGTGAATTTTCCGCGTCACACACCCGGCCGCGGCGCCGCACTGATCGATACCAAGAACGGCGCGCGGGCGCTGGTGGTCAACGCCATGGGGCGCGTGTTCATGGAGCCGCTGAACGATCCGTTCGCCGCGATCGGCAAGGAGATCGAGGCTTGTCCGCTGGTCGAGGCGGCCGATGCCATCGTGGTGGATTTCCATGGCGAGGCGTCCAGCGAGAAGCAGGGCATGGGCTATTTCTGCGACGGCCGCGTCAGCCTGGTGGTCGGCACGCACACCCATGTGCCGACGGCGGACCACCAGATCCTCAGCGGCGGCACGGCCTACATGACCGACGCCGGCATGACCGGGGATTATGAGTCCGTGATCGGCATGCAGAAGGAAGAGCCGGTGCGGCGGTTTACGACGGGTATTCCGTCGGGCCGGTTCGAGCCGGCCTTCGGCCCGGCGACGCTTTCCGGCGTTGCGGTGGAAACCGACGACAAGACCGGGCTGGCCTTGAAGATCGCACCGGTCCGGCTCGGCGGACGGTTGTCGCAGGCGGTGCCGGAATTCTGGTGACGTAGCCCGGATGGAGCGAAGCGCAATCCGGAAGAATCATCGTATGTGATCGTCGTCCCCGGGTTTCGCTTCGCTCCACCCGGGCTACAGGTCCTCAATACTTCTCCGGCACGTACATTTCGCGCGGCACCGGCGTGCGGTGATAATCGGGATGGCGCACGCGGGCCGGCAATTCCACGGTCTCCTGCGGCAACTCCTGATACGGGATCTGCTCCAGCAGATGCGCGATGCAGTTCAGCCGCGCCTTCTTCTTGTCGACGGCCTCGACCACGTGCCACGGCGCTTCTGGAATGTGCGTGTGTTCGAGCATCGCTTCCTTGGCCTTGGTATAGGCCTCCCAGCGGGCGCGCGCCTGCACGTCCATCGGCGACAGCTTCCACTGCTTCAGCGGATCGGCGATGCGCATCGCAAAGCGCAAGTGCTGCGCTTCGTCGGTGATCGAGAACCAGTATTTGATCAGGATGATGCCGGAGCGCACCAGCATGCGCTCGAATTCCGGCACGGTGCGGAAGAATTCCTGTACCTCGTCCTCGGTGCAGAAGCCCATCACGCGTTCGACGCCGGCGCGGTTGTACCAGGAGCGGTCGAACAGCACGATCTCGCCGCCGGCCGGCAGATGCGAGACGTAGCGCTGGAAGTACCATTGGGTGCGCTCGCGCTCGTTAGGCGCCGGCAGCGCCGCGACGCGGCAGACCCTCGGATTGAGCCGCTGCGTGATGCGCTTGATGACGCCGCCCTTGCCGGCCGAGTCGCGGCCTTCGAAGATCACGACCACCTTGAGCTTGTGGTGCTGGACCCAGCTCTGCAGCTTGACCAGTTCGCCCTGCAGCCGGAACAGCTCCTTGAAATAGGTCCGACGGTCGACGCTGGCGGGTTGATCCTCGTCGGAGATCTCGCCGCTCAGCGCGTCGATGCGGTCTTCGTCGAGTTCGAGCTCCATTTCCTCGTCAAAACCGTCCAGCATCTCCTCGCGGATACGATCGTGGATGGCCTTGGCATGTTCAGGGGACAGTTCGGTCATGGACGCTCCGCAGATTCGATCCTGGCAGGGTTGAACCAAGATCGAATGTCAGGGGTGTGACATGGTTCCGCGGCGCGGCCTTCGGCCGCCCCGGTTACTGGGCCGTCTGTTTCCGCAACTCCGCGACGTCGCGCTCGGTGAGGGCCGAGCCCTTGCTGCCGAACCGCGCGGTGACGTAATTGGCGACGGCGGCGATCTCGGCGTCGGAATGGCTGGCGCCGAAGGCAGGCATCGACAGCGCGCCGGCCGGGGTCAGCCGCCTGGTGCCGGAGATCACGATCTGCGCCACATTGGTGGCGCCGGGGTCGTTGACGGCCCAGGCGCCGGTCAGTGTCGCCATCGGCGACAGCGCGCTTTCGCCGCTCCAGCCGTGGCAGCTGACACAGGCGCCCTGGAACACCTGCTTGCCGAGAGCATCGGCCATCACGCCGTCCTTGTGCGTGGCTGGTGCTGCCGGCGCCAGCGTCGCGGGCAGACCGGGGGAGGGCACCGCGGGCACCGTGCGCAAGAAGGCGACCAGGGCCTTGATGTCGCCCGGCGCCATCTTGCTGAAGGAGTGATCGACCGCTTCGCCCATCGGCCCCGAGGCCGTGCCGTGGCCCTTGGCGTGGCCGACCGACAGATAGGACGTGATGTCGCTCTCGCTCCAGCTGCCGAGGCCGGTGACCTTGTCGGACGATATGTTGAACGCCCGCCAGCCGGCGGTCAGGGCGCCGCCGAATTTCTTGCGGTTGTCCAAGGCAAATCCGGGATTGCGCGGCGTATGGCATTCGCCGCAATGCGCCAGCGCCTCCGCGAGATAGGCGCCGCGATTCCATTCGGGGCTTTGCGACGTGTCCGGCTCGAAACGGGTATCGGGATTGAACATCGCCGACCAGAACGCCATCGCCCAGCGCTGGTTGAACGGAAACATCAGGGTGTTGTCCGGCGGCGTCGCGCGCACCGGCGGCAGGCTGAACAGATAGGCCTTGATGGCCAGGGCGTCGGCATCGGTGATGTAGGTGTAGGACGTGTAGGGCATCGCCGGATACAGCCGCGCACCGTCACGACGGATGCCGCGATGCATGGCGTCGAGGAATTGCTGGTCGGTGTAGTTGCCGATCCCGGTGTCCTTGTCGGGCGTGATGTTGGTCGAATACATCGTCCCGAACGGCAGCTTGAACGCAAAGCCGCCGGTGTATTCTTTCCCGCCGGGCGCGGTGTGGCAGACCATGCAGTCGGCGGCGCGCGCGAGATATTCGCCGCGCTCCGTCAGGCTGGCATTGGCCATGCCGGCGGGCACGCCGGTGGGATTTGCGCCCTTGTAATCGGCGAGGGCGACCTTCGGCCCGGCGCTGAAATCCATCGGGCCGGGGCCGTGGATGTACCAGGTGCCGGCCGCGGCCACGATCAGGGCTGCGACGATGACGATGCCGGTGGTGCGACGCGACGGGGTCATGACTTCTTGCCTTCCGCAATGGCATTGCGGTCAATCGGCATGCGCCGCAGGGCGACGCCGGTGGCGGCATAGACGGCGTTGCGCAGTGCGGGCGGCCCGCAGATGGTGCCGGTTTCGCCGATGCCGCCGGGGGCCTCAAAGCTCTTGATCAGATGCACCTCGATCTTCGGCATCTGGTCGATCCGCAGCATGCGGTAGTCGTGAAAATTGGACTGCTTCACGCGGCCTTTCTCGATGGTGATGTCGCCGTAGAGCGCGGCGGTGAGGCCGAACACCATGCCGCCCTCGAGCTGCGCCACGATCGTATCTGGATTGACCGCGATGCCGCAGTCGACCGCGATATTGACGCGGCGCAGGCGGATCTCGCCTTTGGTATCCACCTCGGCCTCGACCACGGTGGCGATCGACGTGTCGAAGGTCGGCTGGATGCTGACGCCGCGGCCGACGCGGGCCGGCAGCGGCTGGCCCCAATTCGACTTCTGCGCGACGAGATCCAGCGCCGCCAGCATCCGCGCATTCTTGCCGAGCATGTCGCGACGGAATGCGACCGGGTCGCGGCCGGCCTTGCGCGCGAGTTCGTCCATGAAGCTTTCGATCGCGAACACGTTGTTGTTCGGGCCGACGCCGCGCCAGAATCCCGTCGGCACCGCGGGCGGCTCGACGCGGACATATTCGCAACTGAAATGCGGGAAGTCGTAGGGCATGTCGACGGCGCTATCGACGGCGTCGATGTCGATGCCCTTCTGGAATGCCGGCGGCAGCCAGCGCGCGATCACCGCAGAGCCCGCGATCTTGTATTTGAAGCCGACCACTTTGCCGCCGGACAGCGTCGCGGAAATGTTGTCGCGATAGACCGGACGATAGATGTCGTGTTGGATGTCTTCCTCGCGCGTCCACACGATCTTGACCGGCCCGGCCACCTGCTTGGCGATCCGCACCGCGGCCACCACCATATCGGGCTCGAGCCTTCGCCCGAAGCCGCCGCCGATCATGTGCTGGTTGACCGTGACCTTGTCGACCGGCAGGCCGGCCGCCTTGGCGGCTTCGGACTGCACCCGCGCCATGATCTGCGTGCCGGTCCAGATCTCGCAGCTATCGCCCTTGAAATGCACGGTACAGTTCAAAGGCTCCATGGTGGCATGGGCGAGGAACGGCATCTCGTAGGACGCATCGAAACGTTCGCCGGTGGCGAGACCCTCGGCGATGTCGCCGACGGCTTTCGCGATCACGCCATCCTTTTCGCTGGCGGCGCGGAGATCGGCCCAGATCGCTTTCGAATCGATCTTGGCATTCGGGCCGTCGTCCCAGGTGATCGCGAGCGCTTCGAGGCCGCATTTGGCGGCCCACATGTGATCGCCGATCACGGCGACCAGATCGTCGAGCACCACGACCTGGCGCACGCCCGGAATCTGCTTGGCGGCGCGGTCGTCGACCTTTGCAATTTTGCCGCCGAACACCGGGCTCTGCGCCAGAGTTGCGAACTTCATCCCCGGCACCATGGCGTCGATACCGTAGATGGTCTTGCCGTTGACCTTGTCCGGCGTATCGAAGCGCTTCAGCGGCTTGCCGATCACCGCAAAATTCTGCGGGTCCTTGAGTGCGACCTGTTTCGGCGGCGTCTGCTTGCCCGCGGCGTCGCAGAGCGCGCCGTAGGTCAGCATGCGCCCGCTCTGCGCATGCTGCACCTGGCCGTTCGATGCGGTGCAGCTCGACGGATCGACCTGCCATTGCTCCGCGGCCGCCTGCACCAGCATCGCGCGCGCGGTGGCGCCGGCCTCGCGCAGCGGCTTCCAGAACGCGCGGACCGACGTCGAGCCGCCGGTGGCCTGGATGATGAAAATAGGATTGCCGTACAGCTTTTCGTTGGGCGGCGCGTGCTGCAGGGCGACCTGTCCCAGATCGGCGTCGAGTTCTTCGGCGAGGATCATCGCGACCGCCGTATAGATGCCCTGTCCCATCTCGACCTGCGGCATCACCAGCGTGGTCTTGCCGCTGTTGTCGATGCGAATGAAGGCATTGGGCGCGAACTGGCCATCGGTCGTGTCCGGCGGTTGCGTCGGCTCGTTGGCCGCGCGCACCGGCATGCGAAACGCCAACAGGAAACCGGTGGCTGCGCCGCCGGCGAGCAGGCCGCGCCGTGACACGCCGGGGTTTTTTGCTGCAATGGTCATGGCGCGCTCCTACGATTGCCGTTCGGATGCAGCATGCTTGATCGCCTCGCGCACCCGTACATAGGTGCCGCAGCGACAGATATTGCCGGCCATCGCGGCATCGATGTCGGAGTCGTCGGGCTTCGGCGTATCCGCGAGCAGGGCCGCCGCCGACATGATCTGGCCGGACTGGCAGTAGCCGCACTGCACGACCTCGAGATCGAGCCAGGCCTTCTGGACGCGTGCGCCGGCCGGCGTGGCGCCGATGCCTTCGATGGTGGTGATGGCGCTCTTGCTGACGGCACCGACCGGCAGCAGGCAGGAGCGCACCGGCTTGCCGTCCACATGCACCGTGCAGGCGCCGCACTGCGCGATGCCGCACCCGAACTTGGTGCCGGTCATGCCGAGAATGTCGCGGAGAACCCAGAGCAAGGGCATGTCGTCCGGCGCATCGACCGTCTTTGCTTCGCCGTTGATGGTGAGAACTGTCGCCATGAGACCCCCGCGTCTGCTCGGTCAAGCACGGCGCGACGGTGCGCCGTGCGTGATCTCTACCTCATAATCTTACGACCGTCATTTGAAAACGGCGTGAGGCGCAGGTCGACTATCCCTGCGGATGACAGCGGGCATTGACGGCAAAAAGATCGATCTGCCGATTGTGCAGGCAGTCGACCGTGCATGTTTCGGATAGTTTACTTCAAAGCTTATACGCCGTGCGAAATCCACCCCAGTGCCGGCCTTGCACGCGCACCGGCACGTCGATCTCGCGCATCATCACGGTCTGACCGTTGCCCATGTCGCGGGCATAGCTCTGGATCAGATAGGAGCGCGTGTTGCGGCCGGCGGCGAGACCGGCGGGATCGTTGAAGATGCGGCGGTTGCGGCTGTTGGCCGTATTCCAGGCGACGTCGCCGGGGCGCTGCGCCTTCGAATAGATGCCGTTATGCACAGGCAGATAGCCGTTGCGGTCGATCATCGCGCAGAACGCCATCCGCGGATCCGTGGCGAGAAATGCATCCTGGAATGCGGGCAAGGCGCGGTCCGCCCAGTCGAGAACCCGGGTGCGATACTGCACGGGATCGGAGCCGACGATCCCGACATAGGTCTCGTCGAACATGTCGTCGATACCGATGGCGCCAGACGCGACGCCGTCGGCGAAAATCCTGGTCAGGGCGGCACCTGCCTCGATGGCGCGGGTGACGACTTCGGTGTTCTCGTCGTGGATCGCCCACAGTCGGTCTTCGATGCGGCCGAGCAATGCAGCGTCCGGTGCCACGAAGCTCGCCTGCGCGCCGGCCTTGCCGTGCGCGACGATCCGGAGCCGGCATGGGCCGATATCCGCGAGTTCGGCGGTGATGACCTCATGCAGCGGCAGCAGCGTGGCGCCCGCGCCGCCGATCAGGATGCCGTCCATCGCGATTTCATAGACCGGTGCCGAGACCCGGCCGGTGCGCACAGCGAGTTCGACAGTAAGATGACAGGGCAGGCGCTCGCGGCGGCGCTCGTCCTCGCGCTCGTCCTGCTTGAGCAGGACGGCGCAGCGCGACTTCAGCCGCGATGCGAACAGCGTCACCGCCTGGCCGGCGCGGGCGACGTCCTCACCATGGGCCGCGGCTTCTTTGGCGGCAATGTCGATGTCCACGGCGGAGTCGCCGACCGCGACGATGAATTGCGACGCGGTCGCGGCGTTATGTGACATCTCGCCGGTGGTCGCGCTTTGATCGGCGACGGCGCCGTTGACGTTGGCGAACACCGGCCGGATCGCGTCAATCGCGGCCGAGATGCGGTGCACGGCATCGATCGAATTCGCCGCGTCGCGCTGCAGCGCGTCGATCTTGGTCTTGATCTCTTCGGTGGCGCTCTGGGTCTGCACCGCCAGCGCCTTGACCTCGGTGGCAACGACCGAGAAGCCGCGTCCCATGGCGCCCGCGCGCGCTGCCTCGATGGTGGCGTTGAGCGCCAGCATGGTGGTCTGGCGGGCGATCTGGGCGATCAGATTGACGACGTTGCCGATCGCCGCGGACGATTCCCGGAGCCGGTCGACATTTACGCTGGCCTCATGCGCGGCAGCGCCGGCGTCGTCGGCAAGCTGGCTGGCGTTGCGGACCTGGGCGTCGATATGTTGGGCGGAGTGGGTGAATTTTTCGGCCGCCTGGGCAAAAGAGGTGGCGGTGGACTGCGCGGCGCTGCTGCGCTCGGCGAGGGCGTCCGTGCGGGCACGAATGGCCTCCAGGGTCGTTGCTGTGGATTCCGCGCCGCCAGCCACCGAACTTGCGGCCCGCTCCAGTTGCCGGATCAGGGCGCCGAGCTGGAGCTCGAGCAGCTCCAGGATGTCCCGCGCCGAATCGGCCTCGGCGATGACCGGGGCCGGGGCGGCCGGGGCAGCGACCTGCTCAGGCACGACTAGCAGCGCGGCCGCTAGAGGCGGCCGTTTGCGAAACAGGCCAAGTGCCATGGTCACCCTCGATCAATGCAATCTGTGCGGGTAGCCTTGCACCAGAGCGTGAAGTGATTGTTAAGCTCCGCATTACGGGCGGCCGGGCTGCCAATATTTCCGGCGAATTTTTGATTTCGCCGGCTCTGCGGCCTATAACCCCGCGCCGCAGCCCCTGATTTTCGATCAAGACCCATAGATTCCGAGAGAGACCGCATGGCCGGACATTCCCAATTCAAGAACATCATGCACCGCAAGGGCCGTCAGGATGCCCAGAAGTCCAAGCTGTTCTCCAAGCTGGCGCGGGAAATCACCGTCGCCGCCAAAATGGGAACGCCGGATCCATCCATGAACGCCCGGCTGCGCGCCGCCGTGATCGCCGCCCGCCAGGAAAACATGCCGCGCGACAATATCGAGCGCGCCATCAAGAAGGCGATCGGCAGCGAGGGCGAGAACTACGATGAAATCCGCTACGAGGGCTACGGCCCCGGCGGCGTCGCCGTCATCGTCGAGGCGCTGACCGACAACCGCAACCGCGCCGCGTCCGACATCCGCTCCTATTTCACCAAGTCCGGCGGCAACATGGGTGAAACCGGCTCGGTGTCCTTCATGTTCGACCACACCGGCGTGATCGAATACGACGCCGACAAGGCCTCCGCCGACGCCATGCTGGAAGCCGCCATCGAGGCCGGCGCCGACGACGTGGTGTCGAACGAGGGCGGCCACGAGGTCTACGCCTCGCAGGAGACTTTTCGCGAGGTCGCCAAGGCACTGGAGGCCAAATTCGGCGAGGCCCGCAAGGCCGCGGTGATCTGGAAGCCGCAGAACACGCTGTCGGTGGACGACGAGACCGGCGAGAAGCTGATCAAGCTGATGGACTTGTTGAATGAGCACGATGACGTCCAGCACGTCTATGCCAATTTCGAAGTGTCCGACGCGCTGATGGCGAAGATGAGCGGGTAGGGCCGGCGAAGTTTCGTCGTCCCCGCGAAGGCGGGGACCATACCCGCAGAAGACCATTGGCGCACCTGGACGCAGCTCCATCGCTCTCACCGCGCCGCCGGTGGCTATGGGTCTCGCCTTCGCGGGGACGGCGAGCCGCTTTCCTCTGGACGATCTCGTGTTTCTATTTCGTTCCGCTCCGTCCCGCGCTATCCCTGCGGAATGGCAAACCTTCCGAATCGCGGCCCCGTTCGCATCATCGGCATCGACCCGGGCCTGCGCCGCACCGGCTGGGGCGTGATCGAGATCGACGGCAACCGGCTGGTCTATATCGGCTGCGGCTCGGTGGAGCCGCCGGATACGTTGCCGCTGGCGAGCCGGCTGCTCGGGATTCACGAAGGTCTCGCCAAGGTGCTCGGCGATTTCCAGCCCGTCGAATGCGCGGTGGAGCAGACCTTCGTCAACAAGGACGGCGTTGCCACGCTGAAACTCGGCCAGGCCCGCGGCATCGCCATGATGACGCCGGCGATGTTCGGCATCGCGGTGGCGGAATACGCGCCGAACCAGGTCAAGAAGACCGTGGTCGGGGCGGGGCATGCGGACAAGAACCAGATCCAGGTGATGCTGAGGATTCTGCTGCCCAAGGCCGAATTCAAAAGCGCCGACGCCGCCGACGCGCTGGCCATCGCGATCACCCATGCGCATCACCGCCAGAGCACGGCGTTGCGGCTGAAGGTGGTCGGCGCGTGACAAGCCGCGAGCACAGTCTGCTCCCTCCCCCCTTGCGGGGGAGGGTGGCGCGAAGCCACGGGAGGGGGGTGAGCCACGGAACGCAGCGCCTGTGGCGGGGGCCCCCGCCGCCCCCCCCCCGCCCCCGGGGGGGGGCGGGGGTGGGGGGGCGGGGGGGTGTGGCCCGGCGCCCCC